>NZ_BCAI01000008.1:0-193947 GCF_001293805.1 Pseudoalteromonas sp. SW0106-04
AAGAATGAGCGCAAGCCAAGCGTTTTGCGTCCAATTGCCATAATGGCCTTGTTATATTTACTTTATTTGCACACTCGTTGGTTCTTCATTTCTTAGTTCTGACAAATTTTTATCGAAGTCTTTTGATACTTTAGAATACCAATACTCGAGTAATTTAGAATTACAGTTGCTATCAAGAAGCGGTTGAATTGATTCTTCAGCCATTTCTAGCGTGAGTTCGGGATCGCCAATAATTGAGTTGAATTTTTTATACGATACCCGTGTTTTTTCTAAAGTTAATTTATTAATTTCTTCAACTTGCTTTTTCGTCAATGAGTAGGATGTACTGCATTTGGAGTCTACCAACGCAAAAGTAACGTCATACATGTTTAGGTTGCCAATATATTTGGCTAAACGAAGAGCTTGCTGATCTGCATGAGCACTCGATGCGATCATAAAAGAAAGTATAAATTGACTAAACTTCAACGGGTGAACTCCATGTAAACATAACAGCTTATTAGCGTGCATTTCGGGTTAAGCCAAAATTCAAACAACAAAAAGTTAGTCGCACACTTTATATTTATAAGTAATTCATAAAGTTACCAGAGTGGATTGATAATGTCTAAGCAGTATTAGTTTGTGGAAAACAAGCATTGAGATATCCGAGCATAAAATGGCACGATATACAAATATCGAACTTCAACACTTTCATAGGGTTAACTTTAATTTCTACTTATTCGAGCCAAAATTTGCTGTATATAACGAGCCTTATTTTATGCTCCTGGCCTATTTCCGCTCTGATGAGCACCCGCGTTATTTACACAAGGCAAGTAGCCTCTTTGATGGTCGCTCATCGAATATGATTCGGTGTGAATGATGGCCACTTACCACAATGGCGAGGTTCAGATGCGAGACGGCTGATACACCGCCTCACACCTAATTAACCGGTATTGCGCATACCCGCTGCGATCCCAGCCATGGTGACCATTAAGGCTTTATCTAATGCCTGCGAGCTATTAGTGCGGGCTCGTTTCAATAGCTCTACCTGCAGGACATTAAGCGGATCTGTGTAGGGGTTGCGCAATGCAATAGACTCACGCACCCAAGGCTGATGCCCTAATAAAGTGTGCTCTGGGCTTAGTTCTTTGATCAGCGCCACTGATTGCGCTAACTCTTGGCGTAAACGTTCGCCAAAGTGCTGTAACTGCGGCGCCACTAAGTGCTGATCATAATGCGCACTAAGCCAACTATCCGCCTTACAGAATACCATTTCCAACATTTCTAATCGGGTGCGAAAGAACGGCCACTGCTGACTCATAAGTTGCAATGTATGTTCACCGTATTCACTAATCGCCGCTCCTAAACCTTGATAGGCCCCCAACCAAGCAGGCAGCATCAGACGGTTTTGCGACCAAGCAAAGATCCATGGAATGGCCCTTAAGCTTTCCACCCCACCATTAGGGTTGCGCTTAGAAGGCCGCGATCCCAATGGCAACTTACCCAACTCTTGCTCTGGTGTGGCACTGCGAAAGTAAGGTACAAATTCAGGGTTCTCGCGCACAGTCGCACGATAATGCTGGCACGATGCGTCGCTAATTTTAGCCATAACGTCACGCCACTTAGGCTCAGGCTCTGGGGGTGGCAGCAGGTTCCCCTCAAGTACTGCGCTGGCATATAAATGCAGACTTTGCTTTGCGACACTGGCCAGTCCGAACTTGAAGCGGATCATCTCACCTTGCTCAGTCACGCGCAGGCCATTTTTCAAACTCCCTGGCGGTTGCGAGCGCAACGCTTGCGCAGCTGGGGCTCCTCCCCGACCAACAGTACCGCCGCGCCCGTGAAACAGCACGAGCTCAACGCCCTGCTCCTCACTAAGCTGCACCAGGGACTCCATGGCGCTATATTGTGCCCAGCCAGCGGCCATCATCCCTGCATCTTTGGCTGAATCTGAATAGCCAATCATCACATACTGATGGGTGCCTAGGTGTTGGCGATACACATCATCGCTATATAAAGCCTGCATCACTTCAGGCGCACGGTTGAGGTCATCCAGAGTTTCAAACAAAGGTGCAACCGGCATATTAAACTGGCAGCCTGCTTCTTGAAGTAATAACTTAACCGCCAGCACATCTGATGCCTGACGAGCCATGGAAATAATGTAAATGCCAAAGTTTTCGGCGCGATTTTGGGCAATCACTTTAAAGGTGTCGAGAACCTCTTGGCTTTGTTCGCTTGGTTGCCAATTGCGAGGTAATAACGGCCGCTTGCTGGCCAACTCTGCTTTGAGAAACTCTTGTTTGCCTTGCTCATCCCACTGGCAGTAATCACCTAGGCCTAGGTACTCTGTCAGCTCACCAAGCACCTGTGCGTGTCTGTCGCTGTCTTGGCGGATATCCAATTGCGAGAGCTGCAAACCAAAACACCGACAGCGGATCAGCGTATCGCGCAGCTGCCCCTGGGCGATGATGGCCATATTATTGGCCTCTAACGAGCGCTCACAGGCCTTTAACACATCCGTTATCTGAGTGATATCCGTGATGATGTTTTCGCCACGTGGCGACTGCCCAGTTATTTTGGCCTCGAGATACTCGTGAGTGAGTGTCAGCTTTTCACGTAGTTGCTTTAATACGGCACGATAGGGTTCATGGGCTCCTTCAGCCTGTTTAGCTAAAGCATCATCGCAGGCGAACATCGATAATTCACTGATCAGCAGGTTGATGTCTTTAATATACAGGTCCAATGCCATCCACCGGCCATGGTCGAGTACGCTCTGTGTCACACTCGACGTTACAAAAGGGTTGCCATCGCGGTCGCCGCCCATCCATGAGGTAAAACGAACCGGCTTAGCATCACTTGCTAAACCAACACCCAACTCTTGAGTCAGCGTGTCATCGAGCTCACGCACATATTCTGGCACCGCTTGCCACAGGCTATTTTCTATGACCGCGTAACCCCACTTCGCCTCATCCAAAGGCGTTGGCCGTTGTTGACGAATTTCATCGGTATGCCACGCCTGCGCTATTAGTTGGCGCATGCGCGCGTGGAGTTTTTGTTGTTCCTGCGGCAGCAAGTCGCCCAGCTCTAACAGGTTTAAGCAATCACTTAATTGCACGTGTTTGTTAATCAGTGTGCGCCGTGTCACTTCCGTTGGGTGCGCAGTTAATACCAAGTTGATATCTAGTCGTGCGATGGCCTCTTTGATGGTGTGCTCTTGCACATGGCTTTGCTTGAGGCGTAGCAAAGTCTGCTTTAATGGGTCAAGTTCGCAAAAACCCTGGTTACCCGAGCGCGACACAGTATGGTACTGCTCAGCAACGTTAGCGAGGTTGAGGAATTGGTTGAACGCACGCACAACAAGCAGTAACTCATCGTCGCTTAGGGATTGTAGCTCGCTGATCAACGCCTCACGCGCCTGCTCATCGCCACCGCGAGAAGTTTTTGCCAACTGACGAATTGATTCAACTTTGGCCAAAGCCGAATCACCCAATGCCTGAGCAATGGTTTGTCCTAGCATCTGCCCTAATAAACCCACATTACTGCGTAGTGCTGCGTATTGATCACTCATATCCTCACTCCTGTGTCTTTATTTTTATCTTTTGTAGCATGGAAGTGCCTCGCTTTGAAAGGCTAAGAAAAGGAGAAAAACTAATTTGATAATAATTCCTATTTGCACTTGACGCATTAATCTATGCTAGTAATAATCATTATCAACAAGACGAAACGGAGTCTTTTGCTTTCTCTTGGTCTTGTTCATACGCACTCAATGCGATGAAAACTTTACTTGCTACATTGCTCATATCGGTGACGGTAGATATGACCCCAAAAACCCAAGCCTTGCTTGGGTTTTTTTATGGCTAAGCTTTGGACCCATACCAATAAACAGGCTAGAATCATAAAGATACGAGCCATACGCGGAGAACACAGATGTTGCGATACACACTATGCGCACTGACACTGATCAGTGCACTTGCACTCGCGCCCGCAGCACATGCGGGGTTAGAAGAAGGCATTGCTGCGGCCAATGTGGGAGATTTTGAAACCGCCCTCAGCGAGTTTCAATATTTAGCAGACATGGGCTATGCCCCTGGAATCTATCAACTGGCGCAAATGTACGAAAGCGGCCACGGTGTAGCAAAGAATCAACGTAAGGCTGCTCAGCTATATCAGCAGGCCGTGGATAAAGACTATGCAGACGCGATGTTTTCCTTGGCGGTCATGTACCAAGAAGGCCGAGGAGTAAAGCTAGACTTGCAACGGGCGGTCAGTTTATTCAAAGGGGCTGCCGAAAAAGGGCTGGCTGCTGCGCAATTTAACCTTGGCGTTATGTACACCAATGGCGAAGGCGTTATTAAAGATTACCAAAGCGCAATCGATTGGTATCGTAAAGCGGCAGCGCAAAATTATACCTTGGCTCAGTTTAACCTTGCGCTAATGTACTATGAAGGCCTAGGTGTAGCTAAAAGTATCGAGAAATCTTATATCTGGAACACCATCGCGGAATACAATGGCAATGACGATGCCAGTACCAGCCGCAAACTCGACGAGAAAAAATTGCAGCCTGAAGAAATTGAGCGGGCAAAGCAAAAAGCCGACGACATCTATGAAAAGATCCTCGCCGGCCGTTATGCTGGAGAAGGTCGTCGCCTATAAATAAGCTGAGAGTGACTTGTTAATCGAGTCACTTCGCTCTATTAGCTTCTGCGCTGTACGATACATGCGCTTTTGCATTAATGCATGCGCCTTCGACAAATATGCAGAAGCGAGCGATTTCTTCAGTTTTACCATGGGCTGAAAATCTTCTGGTACTTTTTCTGCCAACGTGTTCACTTCTTCTTCCAGTGCAATCAGCTCTTTATGGTCATCCATATTGGTAATGGACACTTCCCAAGCATCAAACTGATCTTGGTAATACGCCGTGGCAGCCTCGTAAGGATACGGTGTATCCGGATTACTCTCACGTTTATTGAAGTACTGTGCTAGCACCGTCATGGCTTCGCGTTTCGCTTCACCTTGTTGCAATAACTGCGCAATTTGCTGGTTTTGTGCAAATACAGCCTCACCGACTTCGGCTAAGGTATCTAAAGTTGCAACGTCGTCTGCTTCAACGGCTGCTTGGTATTGCTCAAGGTATAAAGTAACCCCAGCTTCCATCGGTTGATAATCAAATTCAGGGGCAATGAAGGCTAGATCTTCAGAAAGCTTAACCAAAGAGTTGTCACCGTCCTCGGTTAGACGTCCTTGACTCAATAACAAGTCAATTTTTTCAACCACACCATCGAGCACCGATTGCTGCTCTGTTCGTGTATCTTGAATAAGTTCAGCCAACGCCAGTGAGTCAGGGAAACGAGGTTTGGCCTGATCGTACACGTTAATAATTGCAGTGAAGTTCTTGTATTCTTGCTCTTTATTCTGGCCTGCTAGCTTCGCTTGTTGCTCCAACTGTGCCAGTAACTGGGGCTGGTTTTTGACCACCAAGCCTTGTTTTAGTACTTGGTACTGTGGCGGAATTTCACCTAGTTTACTGAATAGGTTACTTGGCCCCCATCCCATCCACTGGTTAAGTTGCTCATTTTTGGCAACAGCATTGTCGTATTTAGCTTGCAACAAAGCGTAATCACTTTGCGCTTGGGTATGATAAGTAAACCCTAACCCTGCAACTACAGCTACAGTTGCCACCGCAGCCACTGCCGGCATGTGGTTGACAGTCAATAATTTCGACTTGAGTTCGCTAAAGCTCTTAAACCCTGGCTGCGAAATTGATAATGCTTTTTTCAGCGCGCCCCAACGTAGCATCGGCATCGACGCTGGCTTTTTCAGAGTATAAGTCGCTGGCACCTCATTGGCGGCAACACGGTCATAAGGGTGGTTACTCGAGATAAGTTCATAGGCGATACACGCGAACGAAAAAATATCATCTTGCGGTGTCGGCTCTTGGCCATCTAATTGCGATGCGCTGGCGTAAGCTGGGGTGTACCCGGCAACACCATCTTCTGCCTGAGCGCCTTGATAAGCGTAAATATCATCGCCGCGATGGGCGCGAGCAACACCAAAATCTAGAATTTTTACGTCACCTTGGCTGGTGACCATAACATTGGAAGGCTTCAGGTCGGTGTGCACAACACCGTGGGCGTGCGCATAAATTAGCGCATCAATCATTTGCGTGAGAATGGGTTTAGCGTTGGCAAATTTCATGCCCGTTGGCCGTGAACGCTTGATAATTTGCTCAAGTGTCTCGCCCTCAATCCACTCCATAACGATGTAGTGAATCCCGGCCACGCTTGCACAATCATAAACGCGGACAATATTTGGATGCGATAATTGCTGACAACGCTGGGCTTCTTTTTTCAACAGCGCCAATGCTTGCTCTGATTCTGCAAACTGAGATTGTAACACTTTAATAACGACGTGATGTTCGCCATCACTGGTTGAGAGGTGTAGGTCTTTGGCGCGGTAGATATCACTCATACCACCTTGGCCGACAAGTTCCTCCAGCAGATACCGTGCACCTAATTTCAAGCCCTGAAGGTTGGCACTTTGAGCATTCTTTTGTGGGGCGTTACCTGAGTTTGCGATACCAGCGATTTGCGTTTTATCTTGCTCGCTTGCATTTTGCGGCTTGTCATCCATATTGGCTGTCCTTTAATGCGTTCATCCATTCACTGAGCGTTAATATATTAGATTATTAAATAAAAGGCTATAACAGATTGCGGTTTAAATGACCTTTTATACGGTTCAATAGTATAACCACCAGTATAATTGCAAAAACCACCACAATCTCTTAAAGCCACTACAATGGTTACTTGAACTTATGCCACACCGGAGTAAATGTAGCGCTATTAGATACCGTCACTTTTATTGACAAAATCTAACTTAATATTTATCCTCGTGAGCTATTAACGTCGTCTTATGGAATAGAGTAAAGCAAATGGAAGCGACCTTTAACGTTATCAGCTACCACCGCCTATCCCCTGAAATAGAAACATCAAAGACTACCCAAGATAGCTTGGTATTTGGTCGTTCACAGGAGTGCGACTGGCACTTGCCAGATCCTGAGAAAATAATTTCCAGCACCCATGGCCGTATTGAGCGCTCTGGGTCGAACTTCGTTGTTCATGATTTATCAACAAACGGCCTATTTGTTAACCACAGTGTGACCCCTGTAGGCAAAGGCAATCAACAAGCGTTGCAAGATGGTGATGTGCTCAGTATTGGCGATTATGAAATCGAATTTAAACTGGCGCAAAGCGCCGTCGCCGCGCAAAGCGCACCAGTAGCTCAACCATCGCAGCCGAGTATACCTGCGCAGCAAGCTGCACCTGCTTCGAGCACGAATAACGATGATTTGTTTGCAACGCAGATGCAATCCGCAAACGAACTTGACCAATCTTTCCAGATGCCCGGTCTAGAAACACCAGCGAGCGCCCCAGCAACCGGCTCTCAATCCGCAGCCGAAACCATCCCCGAAGACTGGGGGTTAGACTTAGCATTCGGCCAACCTGAGAGCGCGTCCCCTGCGAGTCAGGCAGCGCCTGCGGCTCAGCCAGAGCCACAACCAGCTCCTGCTCCTACGCCGGCACCAACAGCGCAAACGCAACATAGCATCGCTCCGACCCCAGAGCCAAAGGCGCCACAGCAAGCTGCACCACAAGCTTCGGCTGCGCCGCAGCCAGCTCAAGCTCCAGCAGCTGCAGGGCAAGGTGAATTAGCAGCTGCTTTTTTGCAAGGCTTGCAAGTTGACGCGCAGCTTGCGAATGAATTAAACAACGCACAAACGTGGCAACAGATGGGGGAGAGTTTACGACTCCTATTGTTGGGCTTAGTTGAATCACTTAGACAACGCTCCTCGGTGAAACAACAACTGCGCTTGAATCACACTATGTTCCAAGCACAACAAAATAATCCACTGAAGTTTTCAGCAACTTTAGAAGATGTAATCCAGAACTTATACACCCGAAATAGCGCCAGCTTTTTAAATGCTGAGCAAGCTATTGCTGAGGCGTTTAAAGACACTCGCGACCACGATACGGCAATGATGGCCGGGACCGTGGGGGCCATTGAAGGATTACTCGATACACTTTCACCAGAGCGCCTGAAAAGCCAAGCAAACGAACAAGGCGGTCTGAAAAAGGTTTTACCCTATCAATTAGAAGCGAAAAGCTGGCGTTTATTTAGCGCTATGCACCAAGACATGGAAAGTGAAATTGAGCGCAAAGGCAGTGGCGCGCTCGCTGATGATTTTGTTAAAGCTTACGATAGTAAATTAAAAACGCTTTAGATTAGTTATCCTAGAGGAAACAACATGAACAACAAATTATTGTCCGTATTGGTCGTAATTTTTACCTTAGCACTGAGTGCGTGTACTGCGGTGAATAAGATAGTACCGCCCTCCACCGACGTCACCTTTAATGTCGCGGCTGATATCAACCCAGATATTAATCAACGTCCTTCACCTGTTGTGGTTAAAATCTTTGAGCTGAGTTCACGGACAGTATTTGATAATCAAGATTTCTTCACCCTTTATGAAGATCCTGAGTCGGTGTTGGGCCCTGATCTGTTAAAAAAGGACGAGTTAGAGCTACAACCTGGGAGCAAACTTGAGTACCCGATGTCGCTAGATAGAAATACGCGCTATGTCGGCTTTGTTGTAGCCTATCGCGATATTGACCAAGCTCGTTGGCGTGCAGTGTTAGCGGCCGATCCAACTGGCTATGATGATGTAACTGTTAATGTTGAGGAAATTGCTGTTTACGCCAAAGACTAAACAGCACTAAGAGGGAATTTACATGAGCGACCACAGCGCAATCGCATGGACCGAGGGGATGTTCTTACGTCCCCAACATTTTCAGCAAGCTGAGCGCAGCATTCGTCGTGCGATCAACCACAGCAGCCAGCATGTCCACCACTATCCGTGGGGAACTGTGTCGTTGGAAATAGACCAATCCTTGCTACCTTTAGGGCAAGTTCGTTTAAGCAAACTGACCGCCACCCTAGCTGATGGCACCGCCGTTGATATGCCTACGATCGACCCGCTACCACAAGCACTGTCGTTAACCAGCGAAGTACGGGATGAAGTTATCTATTTGGCGATTGCCAGTGATAAAACCAATGGCACAAATATCAGCGCTGATGGTGACGGTATGATCACCCGATACCGTTTCGCTGACCACACCTGTGCCGATGTAAGCTTAGGCAGCGATGCTCAGGAATCTGTGCAAATTGCCGCACTGCACAGCCAACTTAAACGCCATAACGATGATCGAGCTGGTTATATTTGTTTACCTATTGCACGGGTAATCGAAGTATCCGACGAGGGCAACATTAAACTTGATAGCAAGTTTATTGCTCCTACCTTGAATGCCAAAGCGGTTGCGCCATTAACCAGCGTGGTACGCGAAATTCATGGCATGATTAAGCAGCGTGCAGAAGCACTTTCTGCGCGATTAACTCAAGGGCAAGCAGGTTCCACTTCGGTGGCTGACTTTATGATGCTGCAAGTGCTAAACAAGTACCAACCGGTGTTTAGTAACTTTGAAAATATGGATATGTTACATCCATTTATGCTTTATAACCGGGTGATTGAATTAGTCGGTGAGCTCAGTACCTTCAGTACCCGTGATAAACGAGTTCCCGAGCTGCCCCATTACAACCACAGTGAGCTGACTGCTGTGTTTGGTAATTTAATGGTATTAATCAACCAAACGCTGAGCCAAGTACTTGAACAAACTGCACTGGAAATACCCCTTGAGAAAAGCAAGTTTGGTATTTATTTTGGCGCAATTAATGATAAGTCTTTACTTGATAATGCTCACTTTATACTGGCTGTAAAAGCGAACCTACCTAACGAAGAAGTACGTCAGCGTCTACCCGCACAGACGAAAATAGGTAGCGTCGAGACAATTCGCGACTTAGTGAATAACCAAATCCCAGGAATTACTCTTGCGACCTTGCCTGTCGCACCTAGGCAGGTGCCCTATCATGCTGGCTACCATTACTTCCAGCTGGAAAAAGGCAATGAGCACTGGCTTAAGTTAAGCAGTAGTGGTGGTATAGCACTGCATATTTCTGGCAACTACCCTGAACTACAAGTGGCACTTTGGGCCGTTAAGGGATAACTAACCAACAGGATACAATCATCATGGACAAGACGATTTTAAAGCCCCGTCCAGGAAGAAGAGGACTGGCACAAAATAATGGCGAGCCAGCTCCTGCAGGTGCTGGTGCTTCAGGCGCAGCGGCTAGTGCAGACACCTCTAGCGGGGATAAGACTGTAGTCAATGTGAACCAGTCAAAGCCTGTTGCTCGAGTGCAAGGGAACGCACCCATTTTTCAGTCCAAGCTAGTCGATTACGGTGCTGATATTTTTTCGCTGACAGTGGCAATCAATCGTATGAGTCATTGCGATGATGTCGATAAGCTTAAACAACAAAGCATTGATGCTGTTAAGAATTTTGAACAGTCTTTGCGTAACGAGCACCTCGATAGTCAACTTATTGAGTCCGCACGATATTGCGTATGCGCGCTGTTGGATGAGACCGTGCTCAATACGCCGTGGGGCAGCGAAAGTGTGTGGGTGAATGAAAGTCTCCTATCCATCTTTCATAAAGAAACCTTTGGTGGTGAGTACTTCTTCACTTTACTTGATGAGGCACTGCGCCAGTCGAGTCATAATATCGACCTACTCGAACTACAATATTATTGTTTGAATCTTGGGTTCCAAGGCAAGTATCGTGTCAGTGCACAGGGACAATCTGCGGTCGATGATTACCGTGATAAGTTGTATCGCGAGATAAGCCTGATCCGTGGCACTGGTTCAAGCCAGTTATCGATTAATTGGCGCAAACGCATTGCTAACGGCCTAGAGCTACGCCAGCAATTTCCACTCTGGGTTATATTAACCTTATTTGCTGCCCTCGCCCTGGTGGTTTACACCCTTTTTTCGTACCAACTGAATCGTTACTCCGATAATGTTTTCACAGAGCTTGATGCCTTAGTTCCCTATCAATTAGGCGAACAAACCACTGGTGATAGCATGGAAGCCAGTGTGCTGAACCAGTTGTTGCAGACAGAAATTCAACGTGGCGTGCTCAGTGTCACGTCACAATCTGACCGCGTACGTATTCGTATATCCAGTGAATCGCTGTTTGATTCCGGCAGTAATATTGTTCGTGCTGATATGAAGCCGATTATTGCTAAAATTGCCCGTGCCCTTGAAGGCACACAAGGTAAAGTGCTGATCACCGGCCATACCGACAACACGCCGATTTCAACGCCTGAATATCCTTCTAATTGGCACTTATCATTGGCGCGAGCAACGCAAGTTGCCAATGCAATGGCGCAAAATGCGTCGTTAAGTGGCCGCTTATGGCCAGAGGGGCGTGGCGAAGCGGAACCAGTTGAAAGTAATGATACCGCCGCACAGCGAGCCAAAAACCGCCGTATTGAAATTGATCTGCTGTTTTAGTTTCAAGGAAGAGATTATGTCTATCAAAGAAAAAGCGAGGCTGCTCTCGTACAAACTTAAATCTCGAGTTGTAGTAACAACTTTGGGCTTTTTAGCGCTTGCCTTATTGATATGGTTTGGCGGCCCACTCATTGCCATCGCCGGTGCCGTTCCTTTGGCTTCAGCAGCATGGCGGTTAGTGTTAATTTTATCCATTGTCGTCGTGTGGCTGCTAGTGACTTGGTCGAAACGAGTCAAACAGAACAAACGCAATGAACAAATGGCCAATGAGCTCATTGATGGAGATGCTGACGCCAACAGTGATGTGAACGAGGAAATCGACACACTGAAAAAGCGTATGAGTGATGCCATTGATACGCTGAAAACCGCAAAGCTATACAAAAACCAAAATGTATACCAGTTGCCTTGGTATATTATGATTGGCCCACCGGGTTCAGGTAAAACCACTGCTATTAACAACTCAGGTCTTGATTACCCACTGCGTGAGTCCATGGGTATCGACATGATCCAAGGGGTTGGCGGTACTCGCAACTGTGATTGGTGGTTCACCAATAAAGCCGTGCTCATTGATACCGCTGGACGCTATACCACACAAGACAGTCATGCCCGACATGATGCTCGTGCATGGCAAGGTTTTTTGGGGTTATTACGTAAAAACAGACCATTACGCCCCATCAACGGCGTAGTTATTTCCATGGGCATTAGCGAATTAATGCACCAGACCAAGACCGAACGAAATCTTCACGCCCGCGCCATTAAACAGCGTTTGCAGGAACTGCAAAACCAGCTTGGTATGTCGTTTCCTGTGTACGTTATTTTGTCGAAAGCTGATTTGATTGCAGGCTTTAATGAATACTTTGAGTATTTAACTGAAGAAGAAGCAGAACAAGTTCTAGGTGTCACCTTTGAATTGAATACAGCGGATAATGAACAAGCACCGGTGAATCACTTTAACCGGGAATTCCATGCGCTTATTTCTAACCTTGCAGCCAAGCTCAACCAACGCTTGATGCATGAGCGCGACCCGAAACGTCGTGGCATTATTTTTGAGTTTCCTCGTCAATTGCGTGTACTGCAGGGCATCGCCGACACCTTCCTAAAGGAAATTTTCACCCCTAACGCCTACGAGCAGCTGCCTATTTTACGGGGCGTTTACCTAACCAGTGCGACACAAGAAGGTGTACCTGAAGATTTATTGGCCCATAAGAAAGGTTACAGTGCTAACACAGGCGGTGAAAGTAGCCGCGCCTTCTTCATTAAGCGACTATTAGAGGAAGTGGTCTTTCCGGAGCAAAACTTAGCCTCAACTAACCGCCACCACGATAAACAGAACAAGTGGATGCGTATTGGTGCAATATCTACCGCCGCTTGTGCCACTTTAGCGCTGAGTATTAGCTGGTACCTTAGTTACTCATGGAACAAAGAACTCATCAAGTCAACGCAAGGCGCTATTGATGAGTACCAGCTTCTCACGGCTGGTGGGCTGAACGGACAAACCGATTTACTCACTCTCACAAAAGCGCTAAACCGCCTGCGTGATCTGCCTGCAGGATATAGCGACCATATTCCGCTCGCAGACCCATCAGCCGTAGGCTATGACAAAGGCAGCGATCTGAAACAACCATCGGTTGAGGCCTATAAGCGCGCACTATTCGCGCACCTCGCGCCTTATATGGGCGAAGCGATGACCACAGAGATGAGTGAGCACAAAGAACACTTAGGGTATCTGTATGAAACCTTACGCGCTTATCTTATGCTGTATATGCCAGAACGCTTTAAGGCCGAAGATATTCAGGCTTGGTTCGCCGCGTACATTGAGCGCGAGATGCCGGGCGATGCATATATTGCCGACCGACAAGCTCTTAACTCTCACATTGCAACGCTCTTAGCTGAAGGCTTTGAAGGTGTCGACCAAGACCTTGCTGCGGTTAAAAATGCCCGTGTAGAGCTGACTAAACTCCCCTTGGTTGATCGCGCCTACCAACGCCTAAAGACCGACTTTATCGACTCTAGCGTGGCCGACTTCAAACTCAGTGATGTGATCAGCTACAACAGTATGTATGCGTTTAGCTTTAAAAGTGGTCGCGACATAAACACAGGGATTCCAGGGCTCTATACCCACAGTGGTTTCCATGGCATTTTTAACATTGAGAAGAAGAAACTATTAAGCAACTTACTGCATGATAGTTGGGTGTATGGTGATAATCTCAGTGAAGTCGGTGACGATGCCAAAGCACGTATAGAGAAAGACTTAGAGTATCGTTATTTCCGCGACTATATCTACTACTGGGAAGAGTTTTTAGATGACTTAACGCTGCGCCCTTACAGCACCACAGAAGAAGGTGTGCGCGTTACAGAAATACTTTCTGGTCCAGAAGCACCCATTAAGAATATTCTTGCTGCCGTGCAAAAAAATGTCGCGCTCACCAAGATGCCGGTGTCAAAAAACCAAAAAGCAGCTGCGGCTGTAGCGGCTAATGCCGCCGATGTGGCAATGCAAAGCAAGACATCGCGATTAAAGCGCTTACTGCCCAATGAAATGCCAGATATTGAGATGCAACTCCCTGGGGCTGAAGTGGAACAAGCCTTTACAAAAATCCTCGAGGTTGACCCGGATTCGCTAGAAGATATCCAAACCAACTTGCGTAGCCTTAATCGCTATCTTGATAAGCTCGCCAATGGCGATCAGCAAAAGCTAAGCTTTAAAACTAAGGTCGCCAGTAATACCGACCCGAAATTTATTGCGACATTGCGCTCACAAAGCCGCTCTCTGCCCTACCCGTTTGATAACTGGCTAGAAGGCATGACTCACAATGCCGATCGCATTACCAAGGCAAGCGCTAATCAGCACTTAAATGAGATTTGGCGCTCGCAAGTGGTTCGTGAGTACCGAGTTGCCATTGCCGATCGCTATCCGTTTAACCCTATTTCTTCGCAAGAAGTACGGATGCGTGATTTCAGCCGCTTCTTCGGCCCAGATGGTACATTGGATAAATTCTTCAAGCGCTACCTCGCGGCTAATGTTGATACCAGTACCTCTCCGTGGCGCTTTGAGCGTGATATCGGTGTTAGTCAACGCAGCCTAGCGATGTTTGAGCAGGCCTCGAAAATTCGCCAAGCATTTTTCAGCGGAGGCAGTGATAAGCCCAGCCTACAGTTCGGGTTGAAACCTATCTCACTGGACAAAAAGGTCAGTAACTTCCGCTTAGAAATAGACGGGCAAGCGCTTAACTATCGTCATGGGCCGCTGCGTGTAGTCAATATGACCTGGCCAGGGGACAGTGCAGAAAGTGAAACACGCATCGTGTTTACGCCACCAGAGGGCGGGCGCTCAACGAATACCACCTACTCGGGTGAATGGTCACTGTTCAGAATGCTTGACGATATGAGCCAGAAACGTCCAGAAACTAAGGATGATCATCAGTTACATATCGCTTTAAGCGGTAACGAAGCTAAAGTGCAACTGCTACCTAGTAGCACCATTCACCCATTTTGGAGTGCCAACATAGAGAGTTTCAGATGTCCGACCAAGCTGTAAATATGGGCTATTGCGGAAAGGTCCCCTCCCGTGGGGACTTTATTGCGCATCAACTTGAGCGTAGTTTTCAGGTACCTTGGAACGAGTGGTTACAATCAGTGGTGGCGGTAAGTAAAGAGCAGCTTGGTGATATGTGGACTGAGCGTTACCTCACCTCCCCAGTGTGGCACTTTGCCTTATCAAGTGGTGCCTGTGGCGCTAATGCCATGTGTGGCTCGTTTATTCCCAGTGTTGATGCGGTTGGGCGTCACTTCCCGTTTACCGTCGCTGCCATTACCAATAGTAAGCCGCTGGATTGTTACAACAATGACTTTGCAACGCAAGAGTACGAAGATGCGGTGCTCAATGTGCTAGAGGATTCGGTTGATTTGCCCAGTTGGTTTAAATCAGTTAATGAGCAATATCAGCAACCTAAAGCAGACATTGAAGAGCTTTTGCTGACGCGCTCTGGCGATCCTAGCAAAGAGTCGTTAAGCGTCATGCTGGCTCCCAGTGCGGACGCTAACACCTTATTACACAATTTACTGAGCTCACGGTATGCGAACTATTGTCTATGGTGGACACATGGTTCCTGCTTGGTTGAGCCTTGCTTGCTGGTTACGCCCGGATTACCGGCGATAAGCCAATTTTCCGCCATGCTTGATGGACGATGGCAGCACTGGGATTGGAACCATAGTCAAAAATTAGACAGGGAAACTGCATGAGTATTACCAGTTACGCGCAGAGCCACCGTGGTGTAGTGCGAGAGATAAATGAGGATGCGTTAGTTGAGCTTCCACAGCACAATGTTTGGGTCGTCGCCGACGGTATGGGCGGCCACGCCGCTGGCGATTATGCCAGTCAGCTGGTTGTTGATGTGTTAAAGCGCCACCTCGATAGTGTGGGTAGTGGCAACGTCAATTGTAACGTCATCATCGCGGCATTAGAGGATGCCAATACTCAGTTGTACCAGCACAGCCAAGAAAATATGGACGGTAAAACCATGGGCTCGACAGCGGTGGTGCTATTTCTTCACGAACAAAGCTATTACTTCGTATGGGTGGGCGATAGTCGCGGCTACCTATTGCGTCGCGACCGACTCGAGCAGCAAACACGTGACCACAGCCAAGTGAATGAGCTAGTCGATGAAGGTGTTATTACCGAAGAACAGGCTGCCGTCCACCCACTGTCGAATGTTATTACTCGCGCTGTAGGTGTAGCCCCCGAAGTACAGCCAGAGGTTATGCAAGGCAAGTTACAAGATAAAGATGTATTCTTACTCTGTAGTGACGGGCTCACTGGAGAAGTCTCTGATCTCGAAATAGAGAGTTCATTATCCCCACTGAATATTATTGATGCCGGCATGGCACTTATGCACTCTGCGCTGGTGCGAGGAGCGAAAGATAATGTCACCTGCATTTTAGTGAAAAATAATGAAAATCATGTACAAGAGACGAATCAGTGCGATCAGGGTGACAAAACCGTACCGCTCTTCTAATATTTAACTATTGCCAAAAGATAAATAATCACATTTGTACTATATAACCTTGTTTTAGGCACACTTATTATTTATCATGCATAAGACGCAACTAAGTTAAGCAATCAAGGGATTTTGAGCGTATATGTCAGGGACCGATCTTTTCGATTTATCACCACTTGTTAACGCTATCAGCGACGAGCAGCCAACCGGGGTAGACCCGCGTGAGGATGTATCGCCAACGTCAACGTACTACACGTTAAAAGACTTACGTAACACGCTGCGCGCGAATGAGCGCAATGCCCTCATTGACGATGAAAGTATTATCGCTGTTGCGCGAGATTGGCGACCCTTACTTGAACAAATCCCCGACGTCCTTTCACAACAGTGTAAGGACTTAGAGCTAGTCGCTTGGTACATAGAAGGGCTTTGTCGCTTACATGGTTTTGCCGGTTTAAGTCATGGCTTTGAACTTGCCGCACAGCTGATCGAATTATATTGGGATACCCTCTACCCCACCCCTGATGAAGATGACATTGAAGAGCGTGTAGCACCGATTGTCGGTCTCAATGGTATTGACAGTGAAGGCGCACTCATCATCCCATTGAAGAGCATCGCCATGACCGAAGGAGTATCTCAAGGTCCATTCTCGTTATGGGAATATGAGCGTGCTGTTGATTTAGAGCGTCTAGATGAAGAAAAGCGAGAGCGCCGAGTTGAAGAAGGTGCGGTATCGCTAGAGCAAATCACGACCGCCGTCAAAGAAACTCCAACCGAGTACTTTGTTGCTCTTGATAAAGAGATTGATGACTGTTTACAGGCTTTCACGCACCTAAGTGAGGCCATGGACGAGAAAGTAGGTTCGCCCCAACCTACCAGCTACATCACTAAGACTCTCGAACAATGTAGAGCTGCTATCAAGCACCTGGCTGGAGATCGTATCGAAGCCGCAAATGCTGTCGATGAACCGGCTGATGATGAGCAAGCAAGCGATGGCGACGCAGCCGATAGCGAAGAACAGAGCACTTCTGGCGGCAGCAAAGACGTTATTCAGGCGAGCATTAACTCACGCCAAGACGCCATAAAACAGCTGCAAAAAATATCCGATTTTTTTCGTAAGACAGAGCCTCATTCGCCCATGTCTTACACCATAGAGCAAGTAATCCGCTGGAGTGAATTAACACTGCCGGAACTACTTAACGAACTGATATCTGACAATGATGCACGCACAGGTTACTTCAAGTTGTCAGGCATCAAAGTCGAAGATAGCGAAACCTAGAATAATCTGAAAGGAGTTCTCGATGAGTATCCATGATAAGTTGAAAAGAGTAAGGAAGCCTCGCGTCCACATTACCTATGATGTCGAAACTGAAGGTGCAGTGGTCAAAAAAGAGCTCCCTTTTGTTGTTGGTGTTGTCGGTGATTTTTCCGGCCACAATAAAGAGGCACTAAAGCCATTAAAAGATCGCCGTTTTATTCAAATTGACCGCGACAACTTTAACGATGTGTTGAAGCGCATGAGCCCAACGTTGAATCTTAAAGTTGATAACACTTTGGCTGATGATGGCTCCGAAATTGGTGTTGATCTAGAGTTTAAATCGCTGTCTGACTTTGAACCCGCAGCCATTGTGAACCAAGTTGACCCGCTGCGTAACCTTATGGACACACGTAACAAGTTACGTGACTTAATGACCAAAGTTGACCGCTCAGAGGAATTAGAAAACATCCTAGAAGACGTGCTGAGCAACACTCAAAACTTGGATAAACTAGCCAAAGAGTTAGACGTTGAGGAGAAAGAATAATGAGCACGGACGTTCAAGAACAACAACAGGAAGGCGTGGAAGAGCAAAGCTTTTCACTGCTAGAGCAGGCAATTGGCGCTACCAAGCAAACTGAAAGCTCACGCGCTCAGGAGCTTATCAAAACCTTAACTGAAGAAGCGCTAAAAGGCACAGTACAGTGGAATAAAAACCTGACTGTCACCTTTAATGAAGCAATTAAAGTCATTGATGAAGCGATTTCTAAGCAGTTGTCGGCCATTATGCACAATGATGAGTTTCAAAAGCTTGAAGGCTCTTGGCGTGGTTTGCACCACTTAGTGAGCAACTCAGAGACCAATGCCACACTCAAAATTCGTGTCATGAGCTTGAAGAAGAAAGAGCTGCATAAAGATCTCTCTAAAGCTGTTGAATTTGACCAGTCGCAAACCTTCAAGAAAATTTACGAGTCTGAATTTGGTACCCCAGGTGGTGAGCCCTATGGTGCTATCGTAGGTGACTACGAGTTTACTAACCACCCAGAAGACATCGAAACTTTAAGCTTGATGTCAAACGTCTCTGCTGCTGGCTTCTGTCCATTTATTTCAGCGTCATCACCTTCACTGTTTGGTTTTGACTCATGGACAGAATTAAGCAAACCGCGCGACCTTGAAAAAGTATTTGAATCGCTAGAATACACCAAGTGGCGCTCATTCCGTGACAGTGATGACTCACGTTTTGTGACGCTTACCATGCCACGTGTGCTAGCGCGTCTACCTTATGGCGAATCGACTAAACCAGTTGAAGAGTTTGGCTACGAAGAATTTGACGTCGATCCATCGACTTCTCGCTCTGGTAATACTGAGCATGATAATTATTGCTGGACCAATGCTGCGTATGCAATGGCAACAAATATGACCCAGGCCTTCTCAAAATACGGCTTCTGTACAGCTATTCGCGGTGCTGAAGGTGGCGGTAAAGTTGAAGGCCTTCCTACACATATTTTCACCAGCGATGACGGCGACCCAGATCTCAAGTGCCCGACAGAAATTGGCATTACTGACCGTCGTGAAGCTGAGTTAAGTAAACTAGGCTTCTTGCCACTGTGTCACTATAAAAACACCGACTATGCTGTGTTCTTTGGTGGTCAAACTTGTCAAAAACCAAAGGTTTACGATAACCCAGACGCAACCGCCAATGCGGCAATTTCTGCTCGCCTACCTTATATGATGGCAACCTCACGTTTTGCCCATTATCTCAAAGTCATGGCGCGCGACAAAATTGGTAGCTTCATGGAAGCAGAAGATGTGGAAATGTGGTTAAACCGTTGGATCCTCAACTATGTCAATGCTTCAGAAGGGGGCGGTCAGGAAATTCGTGCTCGTTACCCACTTGCTGATGCAAAAGTCAGTGTTAAGGAAGTTCCTGGGGCGCCAGGCTCTTATAATGCTGTGGCATGGCTCAAGCCATGGCTACAAATGGAAGAGTTAACCACCTCTTTACGTTTGGTAGCAAAAATTCCAGAGGTGGGCTAAGCCCTCCTCTATACAAACTCAGTATTTTTGCAAAGGATGATGTGAATGAGTGCTGGTGAGTTTTCATTTGTTAGTCAGGATGTGTTCGAGCAGCAGCAGGAATCTGCTTCTCGACGCCTGCCAAATGATGTCTTTATGGAGCGCTTCGTGCGCCAAAAAGATCCGACTCATGCTTTGCTTTTATGGCTTGAGAATGCGCCTAACGCTCCGCTTCAACGCAATAATGAAAAAGTAGTTGCCTACTTAAGTCGCACTATCGCACTGATTGATGAGCTGTTACAAAAGCAGCTCAATATCATCCTTCACCATCCCAAATTTCAAGCGCTTGAGTCCAGTTGGCGTAATATCAAATACCTCACAGAAGAGGCCGAGCAATACGACAAGGATGGTAAGGTCAAAATCAAACTACTTAATTGCAGTTGGCAAACTTTGACCAAAGATGTCAGCAAAGCCATTGATTTCGATCAAAGCGACTTCTTTAAACAAATTTACTCCAACGAGTATGATAATCCAGGCGGTGAACCTTTTGGTGTCATCATCGGAGATTATCGTATTTCTCATAAGCCACGACCCGGCGTCGCTGGCAACGACATCGATACCCTGCAAGAGATAGTGCGCACGTGCGCAGCTGCTTTCTCGCCTTTCATTACCTCTGCAGAAGCGAATATGTTTGGTGTCGATAACTTTTCCGAACTCGGTTTTCACGTTGACTTAAGCTCTCAGTTCGAGCAAATCGAATATATCAAGTGGCGTAAATTGCGTGATATGAATGATTCTCGATTTTTAGGAATTGCCGTACCCCGTGTATTGATGCGCGCTCCCTATGTTGAGGATGGTCAGCGTAGTGAGGGGTTCAAATTTCGTGAGGTGGTTAATAACCCTGATGAGGATAATCTCTGGGGTAATGCCGCTTATCCGTTTGCAGCAACACTTATTCGTGCATTTTGTAGCTCTGGTTGGTTCGGACAAATTCGCGGAATGCAGCCTGGTCAAATAAACCAAGGAGTAGTAACGAACTTGGCGCAGAGCCCGTTTGAAACTGACTTGTACCAAAAACAGCCGAAGCCTCCCGTTGATTTATTGATCACTGACCGAGCCGAAAAAGCACTCTCTGATAGCGGTTTTATCCCTCTCTCGCCACTGAATAAAAGTGGTAACTTGGTGTTTTTCAGTAACTCTTCCGTTCAACAACCGGCCAACTACGATGGTGTTGCTGCACGTATTAACGCCAAGCTGTCCTCGATGATGCAATATATTTTATGTGTTTCGCGCTTTGCTCACTACATCAAGGTGATGGGCCGTGACCGAATTGGTTCTTATGCGACTCCACAAGCCTGTGAGCGAGACCTGCAGTCGTGGATAAATAATTACACCACCGCATCAGACTCTGCGTCTGATGAAGTGCGCTCTCGTTACCCGCTTTCGAGCGCCCGGGTCAATGTTAAGGAACACCAGGCCAAACCTGGACATTATTACTCAGTGATGCAGCTTCAGCCCCACTTTCAGCTAGACCAGATGGTGTCTAGCATCAAGTTAGTGACCGAGCTCTCACCCACTCACTACGAATAAGGCAAATAGACAGGATTACTATGAAGGAAATATTCGATTACATTCAACAAGGCAAGCTACTTGAAGCGATCAGCTACTGTGAGCAACAGTTGAAAGATGATCCCGTGAACTTTGATATACGCAGCCAATTCATAGAGTTGCTTTGCCTTAACAATGAGCTTGAGCGCGCTGATAAACAGCTTGACTACATGGTTCAGAAAAACCCTGATTTTGCTGTTGGCGCTATGAACTTGCGTCAATTAGTACGTGCTGAGCAAGCGCGTCAAGACTTCTATCAAGGCAAAGCTGCACCAAAACTATTTCATGATAATGATGACCTAGATGCTATTTTCTTGGAGCTACGTATCGCCTTAAACGAAGGCGATAGTGATACTGCACAGCGCCTAGCCAAACAGCTCGAAGAGCAGCGTGCCAACCCTACCCTAGCGATCAATGACGCTCCTTGTACTGATTTTAGAGATCTTGATGATAGCCTGAATAACTACATCGAACTGCTCGGCACCAATGGCGAGTTTTACCTCGCTCGCAGTGAAGAAATTCTCAGCATCGAGTTTAAACAACCCGAGTCACTGGTTGAGCATCTTTGGTTACGCGTAGAAATTGATATTAAAGATGGCCCAAGCGGAGAAGCTCATATTCCTGCTATCTACGGTGGTGATAACAATGAAATCGAGCGTTTGGGACAAGCGACAGAATGGCAACAGTTAGGTGACGAGCTGTACATAGGTCGCGGTCTGAAAATGTGGTTTGTTGATGGTGAAGCCGTGGCTATTAATCAAATCACCACGGTGGCTCAACAACCTGAGCAAGCGGCCTAAAGGAATAAACGATGCGCGTTCGCAGTGACCATCAGCTACAAGCTTCTATTTTAGACAGACTCATCGATGATGAGCCTGATAATCAGCTGAGCACTAGCCGTGGAATGGCAATTAATCTAAAGACTCTACGCGCCAGTGTGCGCCGAGACTTAGAAGCGTTGCTGAACGCGCGGATCCATTGGCATACGTGGCCAAGACAGTATGAAGAGCTTGCCACCTCAGTGTTGACCTACGGCTTGCCTGATTTTTCAAACATGCCTGTTAGCAGCACCGAAGGCCGAGAGCTACTGTGCCAAAAAGTGCGCGACACGATTTTACGCTTCGAACCTCGCTTTATTGAGGTCGAAGTAAGCTGCCTAGAAGATGACTTGCCGCTGGATAGAATCATGCGTTTGCGCATCAATGCGCTGCTTTGGGCAGAGCCAGAACCAGAGCTCATTAGTTTTGACTCAGAAGTGGAACCGATTAATTTGGGAATGACAGTCCAAGAGACCAGCTTATGAATGACGAATTACTAAAGTATTATAATCGTGAACTGGCCTATATTCGTCATATGGGGGCCGACTTTGCCGACAAATATCCAAAGATTGCCGGGCGTTTAAAGCTTTCTGAAGAACAGATTGAAGACCCGCATGTATCGCGCTTGGTTGAGTCTTTTGCATTTATGACTGCACAGATCAGGCAAAAACTAGACGACAGCTTCCCAGAATTAACTGACGCCTTGATGGGTCAACTCTACCCTGATTATCAAGCCCCTATCCCGTCAATGTCTGTCATTAAGATGACTACTGAGAACCTTTCAACAACCGGGGTGGTGCTACCGCGCGACAGTGATGTTGAGTCTGATGTTGAAGGTATGAAAACCTGTCACTTTCGCACCTGCTATGACAGTTATTTATGGCCGGTCGAAGTTAATAACGCGCAGTTTAACAACGCCCCTTTTAGTGCTCCGCGCCCAATTTGGTCTACCACTGCCAAGTCTGTAGTAAAAATTGAACTACAGGGTGAATACAAAGAGGTCGGCCTTAAAGAAACCGAATTAAACAAGCTACGGTTTTATATTAATGGTCAGTGGCACCATAGTTTGAGCATTTATGAATTACTCTTTAAAAGTGCTATTGGCTTTGCCATCGAGGCTGAGGGTCATGAAGCTAAATTCTTCTCAACGCGTCACCTCCAAGAGGTCGGTTTTAGCGACCAACATGCCACCATTCCCTACAGCGACAAATCAGCGACTGGCTATCGCCTGTTGGCAGAGAACTTTATTTTCCCTGAGAAGTTTCTATTCTTCGACTTAGAGGATATCAACCAGTTTCTACCTGAAGATAAAGCAAACTGTAATCTTTACATCTACTTCGATGAAAGCTCTCAAGAGCTTGAGAAACAACTCGGTAAGCAACATTTTCAACTCGGCTGCACGCCCATTGTTAACCTGTTTGAACAGGAGCTAGAGCCTGTTCGCGTATCACTCAGCCAGTACGAGTACAAACTGGTACCGCGCTATATGGACGCGGATATCTCAGAAGTGATTCAAGTTGGTGAAGTCAACGCCTACGACCACAAAGATAACAGTTATCAGGTAACACCTTTTTATGGGCAAACTCACCCGGCTTATCGCGATCAAGATCGACTTTTTTGGCATATTCGCCGAGAGTCTGCATATTGGGCTGGCGGCTTCACCGAGCAAGGCACCGACACCTTTTTCAGCTTGGTTGATAGAGAGTTTGAACATTTTGAGCCAGACAGCGAACATGAAAGTTGGTTAGTTACGATAAAAGCACTGTGCAGTAACCGCAACTTACCGGCCAATTTGCCTTTCGGCGGTGATGAACCGCAGATGCTCGTACCAGAGCGTGCGGATATTATAAAGAAAGTCCGTTGTTTAGTTGCTCCCACGCATGCAGTTCGCCCTGAGCTTAGCGATGCTACACGGTGGCAGTTAGTGTCCCACTTGTCTTTGGACTATTTCTCTGGCCCTGATGCGCTTCGCAAGTTAAAAGAAACGTTACGCCTGTATGATTTTAAGAATGCACCTGAATCGAAAGCGCTTATTGACAATATCCATGGTGTCAAGATTGAGATGACCTCGGCGCGGCTTGTGCAAGGTGGGCGTACGTGTTTTGCCAGTGGCAGCGCTATTACGTTGACCTTTGCAAAGGATGACTTTTCCGGCAGCGGCATGTTCTTTTTTGCTTCGGTGTTGGATCATTTCTTCGCGCAATTTGCCGCCATTAATAGTTTTACTCAGTTGCGGATACGGTTTAAGGATCAAGACAGTATCTATCATAGCTGGCCTCCTCGCTCGGGTAAGGTGCCGCTGTTATGAGTATCGATAGCTTATATAAAACCCCCGGCCAATTTGACTTCTATCAAGCGGTGTTTATGTTGCAAAACCGTGCTGGAAGTCGTGGTCAGAAAGTAGGAGCTGATGCCTTACCTAACCAAGAGTTAGTGCGGTTCAAGTCTGTACAGCACTTAGGCTTTCCAGGCTCCCCTGTTGCTAAAGTCAAACCAGTCGCTTGCGAACAAGGCGGACAGTATCATCAAGTGGATGTGACTTTTATGGGGCTCACAGGCCCAAGCGGAGCGCTGCCTCAGCACTACAGTGAACTGGTGCTTTCTCGTATTAAGCAAAAAGACACCACAATGGTGGACTTTTACGACATGTTTAATCATCGCTTAGTGTCTTTGTACTACCGCGCCTGGGAGAAATATCGCCAAGCAATCAATTACTCTACGCATAGTGAGCATTTTGACCCATTTACTCGCGTATTAGGTCACCTCAGTGGCGGCAATGCACCTTACCGTTTGCATATGGCGGGTTTATTTAGCCGCCGAGTGCGCAGCGCGGTACAGCTAGAGCGTTTGCTCACTCACTATTTAGAACTTGATGTCGACGTAAAACAATTTGTCGGTACCTGGCGACCATTAGCGTCATCAGAGCAGACACGCCTAGGGACAAGAGAAAACCCCGAAGGGCAATTTGCTCGCCTTGGCTCTGAGGCTGCGGCCGGTAAATCCGTATGGGATGTAAATAGCGCCATTGATATTACCTTCCATTGTAAAGATAAAGCCAAAGCACGCGCACTGTTACCACAAGGCCCGTTAAATGGGTTACTCAAAGATATGCTCCATAGCTATTTAGGCTATGCCGTCAAAGCTAACATTAATGTAAAAACGCAATTAAAAAACCTACCTGTTATGAGGTTGGGACAACAGTCTTCAGCCTTGGGCCATGGGGGCGTAACCCTCGCTCGGGAACGGGTACTATCGCGTGATGTTTGTATTCAATTACGCGGACAATAAGGAAAAGGAAAACACCTATGTCATCTATGACCCTCAATAAACTCGTAGAGAAGCTCTCGCCAGAATGTCGAGGCTCCTTAGAAGCAGCGGCTGCGCTGTGCCATAGTCGCAGCCACTTTACCGTGGAGCTTGAGCACTGGTTGCATGCCATGCTGGATAAAAAACTCGATGATGTGCGTATCATATTGGCGAGTTTCAGTATTAATGCTGACAGATTAATGGCCGAGCTAAACCAAGCTTTGGAAAGCTTTAAAACCGGTAACGAGTCTGCACCCAGCTTATCACCACATGTGATCTCTTTATTGCGTCAAACCTGGCTTAACACCAGTATCGAGTTTAACGATACGCAAATACGCAGCGCTTATTTACTTTACACGCTGGTAAAAGACGACACGCTTGGTTCTTTAACAATGCGCCATGCACCGCAATTGGAAAAAATTGACCCTTCTCAATTACTGCATGCGTGGCCCGAATTGGCCGGTCAATCAAATGAAAGTAATCAGCTCGCTGCGTCTACATCAAACTCTGACAAACCGGCAACGCAAGCTTCGGGTAAGACGCCAAGCTTAGATCAATTCACCATTGATCTTACTGCGCAAGCAAAGTCTGGCAAGATTGACCCTATTCTAGGGCGTGATGACGAAATTCGACAAATGATCGATATCCTGACGCGTCGCCGTCAAAATAACCCTATTCTGACTGGTGAGGCAGGTGTGGGTAAAACTGCTGTTGTGGAAGGGCTTGCGCTTCGCATCGCCGAACAAGATGTGCCAGAAGCAATTAAGAATGTGCGTATTCATACACTGGATCTCGCGCTCCTTCAAGCTGGCGCAGGAATGAAAGGTGAGTTCGAAAACCGCTTAAAATCACTAATTAGTGAAGTGAAAAACTCGGCGCAGCCCATCATCTTATTTATTGATGAAGCCCACACTATGATCGGCAGTGGCGGTCAGGCAGGTCAAAATGATGCCGCCAACTTGCTGAAGCCCGCGTTAGCGCGCGGCGAGTTGCGCACGATTGCGGCAACGACATGGGCCGAGTATAAGAAATTCTTTGAAAAAGATGCCGCCCTAACGCGACGCTTCCAAGTCGTCAAAGTCGATGAGCCTGAGCCAAGCAAAGCCATCGCCATGTTGCGCGGACTTGTACCCGTCATGGAAAGCCACCATAGCGTCTTCATATCTGAACAAGCACTGGAAAGTGCAGTGAATCTATCGCACCGCTATGTAAGTGGCCGCCAACTCCCCGATAAAGCCGTTGGTTTGCTAGACACAGCCTGTGCTCGCGTTGCGATGAGCCAAGCTGCTACGCCTGGCCCGGTAGAAAACTTAAACCGCAAAGTGCAGCGCCTTGATGATCAAATGGCCATGTTGACGCGCGAAGCGAATGCGGGCTTAGACCATAGCGCTAAAATTTCCGAATTAGAACAACAAAAGACGGATATCGAAGCGCAGTTAGCCCCGCTCAAAGAGCAATGGCAGCAAGAGCAACAAGCTATAGCCCGTGTTGGAGAAATTCTCAGTGAACTACAGCAAGAACAAGCGGATAAAGAGACGCTCGTTGCTGAGCTCAATGATATTAAGGCCAACCTGAGTGAATATGAGCAAAATATGGTTCACTGGCAGGTCGATGAAGCTCTCATTGCCCAAGTTATTGCTGATTGGACAGGTATTCCTGTCGGTAAAATGCATGAAGATGAGATTAATGCGGTACTTAACTTAGCCGACAGCATGAAAGAACGTGTGGTCGGCCAAGATCATGCGCTTGACCTTATTGCTAAAACCGTTCAAACATCGCGTGCGCAACTTGCTGATGAGAACCGCCCCAATGGTATTTTCATGCTTACCGGCCCAAGTGGTGTAGGTAAAACTGAGACGGCGCTTACACTAGCAAGTGAAGTATATGGCTCAGAAGAAAACGTCACCGTTATTAATATGTCTGAGTTCAAAGAAGAGCATAAAGTGTCATTGCTATTAGGCTCACCACCGGGCTACGTTGGCTATGGCGAAGGCGGTATTTTGACCGAGGCGGTGCGTCGCCAGCCATACAGTGTGGTACTACTTGATGAGATGGAAAAAGCACACCCTGGAGTACAGGATATTTTCTATCAAGTGTTTGATAAAGGGATGATCAAAGACGGTGAAGGCCGTGACATCGATTTTAAAAATACCATTATCATCATGACATCAAACGTCGGCACTGACACCACCATGAACTTGTTCGACGATCCGGAAACAGCCCCATCTATCAAAGGACTGCAAAAGGCGCTACGTGATGATTTACTAGAAGCGTTTAAGCCAGCTTTCTTAGGAAGAATTAACATTGTTCCTTATGTACCTCTGACTGATGAAATGCTCATCGACATTGCCAAAATCCAGCTCGCGAAAGTCGAAAAACGCGTCGCTAAAAACTACGGTGCAGAGTTTAGCTTCGAAAAAGAGCTTACAGATTATATCGTACAACGCTGTCATGAGCCTGGTTCAGGTGCTAGGAACATTCATAATATTCTACAAAATGAAATATTACCGAAACTGAGTGAAGAGTTACTCAACAGCATGACCAGTAAAAAGGACATTAATTCAGTATCATTGACTATCGAAGGTGATGAGTTAGTGATTGAGGTGGCGTAAACCACCTCAAATCGAATTGCAAAAATCAGAATAATATAATTTCTTTATCAATTATATTCTTGTGTTAGATATCGCAATTAAATATAATTTACTCAGCGCATATAAAGATGCACTAGAGAAGGAATTATTTTTTGCTGACAAAGGGATTTATCAGTACCCACCCTTTACTTGCAGTTCAAAAGATAATGAAGTCGAAGCTATAAATTTCCGGTTCGCCGGGAAGTACCCTATCCATTTATGGATGTTAGTAAAATGCAAAAAGGAGCATAAGAAATGCAAGCAAATACTTATCTAAAGTATGGTTCAATTGTAGGCGAAACTACTGCTGAGGATTTCAAAGACAAGATCACTGTTTTGTCTATGGATTGGAATATTAGCCGTGAAATTTCAGCTCACACTGGTACCGCTATGGACCGTGAAGCAAGCGCGACTCGCCTTGGTGATGTAACTATCACTAAACTTCAAGATAAAGCGTCTCCAGACCTTTTCAAAGAAGCAACGATTGGTAAAGGTGTCCCAGCCACTTTCCACATCACTAAGCAAGGTGACAAAGTAGAAGAAATCATGAAAATCGACCTTACTGATGCCATGATCTCTAGCTACAGCGTATCTGTACAAAACGATCGTCCTATCGAAACAATCACCATCAGCTACACAGAAATGATGATGACTGTTAAGCCTACAGACGACAAAAACAGTGTTACTGCGCCGCTTGTATACGGCTACAGCGGTGTTAAAGGTCAACAAATGTAATTTATTTGTTGCCCAACTCAGCTTCGGCGCTCACGCGTCGGAGCTTACTGTATTTTGGATAACAATTGAGGCATGGAATGCAAAAAGCGACACAAGACAAAAATGTAATTAAAATCACCACAGCGGCTGGCAAGGATGCGTTTTACCTCACTAGCTTTAATGCTGCGGAGAGTATGTCCGAGCTGTTTGTTATCTCTGCCAATATGTTTACCATTGGCTCGCAAGTAAGCCATGATGCCGTAGTAGGTAAAGCGGCTGTTATCGAGTTACGCAATGCTAAAGGCGGCGGTGCGGCTCGCCACTTTCATGGTATCGTAAGTCAAATGGTGTCCTTGGGCACACGCACAGCTGATAAAGATGAACAAAAAAATTACATCGATTATCAGGTTACTATTGTGCCTGTTGCTGCGACTATGCAACATCGCCAAAATTATCGAATCTATCAGCAAAAGAAGGTTACGGAAATTGCCGCTGATTTATTTGGTCAACATGGCGTTGCTTTTAGCGATAAAACTAAAAAGAGTTATCCAAAGTACGAGTATTGTGTTCAATATCAAGAGAATGACTTGGAATTTATCCAACGCTTATTCCAGCAAGAAGGTATTTACTTCTATTTTGAACATTCACAAGGCAATCACACTTTAGTTTTCGCCGATGATGAAACCGTCTATGCTGATGTAGCAGACTCACCCGTAGCCCACTCCTCGGGCCATCTTAGTGAATCTCATATCAGCGCTTGGCAAGGTGGCCTCTCGCTGGCTCCGGGTAGTTATAAACGTTTAGGTTATGACTTTGAAAAGCCGAGCAAATACCCAGACGGTGAACAGAAAAAGCCTGAGCTGCCGACACAAAGTAGCGGCGAGGTATTCGAGTACACCGGGGAGGCAGAGTGCAACAAGCGCGCCTCGGATCTCGCTTCAATTCAACTGCAAGCATTACAAAAAGACATGAACCTGAGTAGCGGTAAAAGTGACTGTCGCTCGTTTGTGCTCGGTGGTATCTTTGCCTTTAAAAAGCATGAAGACCCCCGCCTAGAAGGTAAAAAGTTTGTTGTTACAAAATTACGTACCTCTGCCAATGTTCCTAACCAATCAGGTGCTGGCCAAAGTGAAGGCTTAGTCTACTCCAACAGCTTTAGCTGCGTACCTAAAGATACTGTTTATCGCCCTACCCGCAGTTACCAAAAACCCTTAGTTCAGGGTATACAAACTGCACTCGTAACCGGTGATCCAGGTGATGAAATCCATATCGATAAGTATGGCCGCGTAAAGGTGCAATTTGATTGGGACCGCGAGGGTAAAAAAGACTCCAAGAGCTCATGTTGGATCCGTGTAGCTCAAAATTGGGCGGGGAAAAAGTGGGGTGCGTTCTTTTTCCCTCGTGTTGGACAAGAAGTCTTAGTTGAATTTATTAATGGCGACCCTGATCAACCGATTATCAGTGGTGCGCTCTACAATGCCGACTTGATGCCTCCTTATGCATTGCCTGCGGATAAAACCCAAAGCGGTATTAAATCAAGGTCCACCAAAGAAGGTGGTGCCGATAACTTTAATGAAATACGCTTTGAAGATAAAAAAGGCAGTGAACTCCTCTACTTACAAGCAGAGAAAGACCATCACTTACATGTTAAAAACGATCAGAAAGACACCATACTCAATGACCGTTTAAGTGATATAACCAACAACGACACGATCAAAGTCGGCAAAGATCGCAGTACAGATATAGGTAAAAACGACACCCTGAAAGTAGGTGACGCACTTAATATTGAAGCTGGTAAAGAGATTAATATTAAAACCGGCGGCGCGTCTATCACCATGAAAAGTGATGGCAGCATTGATATTAAAGGTACCAATATCAAGATCAATGGCAGTCAAATTGCCCTTAAAGCTGGCGTGATTAAGTTGAATTAATATGGACGCTTACCTTAGCAGCCACAACCAAGAAGCCTTGTTTTCACAAGGTATCGTGGTGTACTGCTGTTTTGGCGAGCCTCACTTAATATGTCGTCCAGAGCATACCCCTGATGATCCTATGCTGGCGCCAGCAATGGCCGAGTTCAGTGCGGGGGTAGTGTTTGCAGAGCAGTTCCTTCAAGACTTGGACCCGTGGCGAAATAATCACCTTATCATTAGTGCGCTTTACGACTATTTAAACTTAACCTTACTAAATGGCGGGTCAAAGCCCCTGCATGTACAGTTGTGCGATGTGGCGCAGGCGATGACAGACGGCCGACTAGTTGTTTATCCACTAGAAGATATTGCCCAGCATCCAAGCGTTGTAAAACGTCAGCTGCAAAAATCTGACAAGACTCGTTCACAGCAATCCAGCGCTGAGCAACCAAAACGTAGTAGTGGTGCAGATTTGGCCAGCCCTCAAGGTAAAAGCACACCTTCTAGCTCAAAAGCTGCGGTTCCAGCCTCAAGCTCGGCCGGTGTAATAGACGGGCCTTCGACAAACACCCCATTACCCCAAGTGGCAGAGGTCCCTGAGCAGTTTGATGCTGTCGCAGCTAGGCAACAACGTTATCAGCAAAGAAAGACTTTAATTGCCGATACCCGCTCGCTACCTGGAGCAGAGCCTGCAGCGCAGCGTCTTGACTTTAATAATGACAATGTCGTTCGTGCTGAGGCCGCTCAATATGTTTATCGCGTTGATGAATACAACCGAGGACATATAGACACGCTGCCAGAACCGCCTGTGGGTTTAAAACACCTCAACGCAGAAAATACACCAGAATTAGCGGACGCGGTATTTACTGATAATGATTCGGGCTTCGGAGCCGCGTTATTTGAATCTGATATTACTGGCGAAAAAATGTTAACGTTCCGAGGAACGAATAACGGTGTAACCGGTGCAGCAGATTGGAAAACCAATTTTATGCAAGGCAGTGGTATGGAAACGACCCAGTACAACCAAGCGATGGAACTTGCACGAAGAGCTGAGCAATTATATCAAGATGATGTCATTATGGTCGGTCACTCTCTCGGTGGCGGGCTGGCAACATCCGGTGTGGCTGTATCGGGAAATAAAGGCTATACCTTTAACTCCTCAGGCTTACACCCGAAAACGTCGGCACGTGAACAAGGGTTGCCTTTAGAAGAAGTATCAAAACTGATTGTTTCTCAAGCGGTTGATGGTGATGTCCTCACCATGGCGCAGAGCTTGCCAGTAAAAGGCATACTCACTGGCGCTGCGGGATATCTGGGGGGCCCTGTCGCGGGCCTTGCTACAGCTGCGGCAATTGCCGGTTTAGACCTAATCCCTAAAGCGTCTGGTGATATGCGCAGTCTGCCAAGCCTTCAAGGTGGCACACCCATAGACCGCCACGGTATGGACCAAGTAGTTGAGGGAATTGAGTCGCAGAAGCAAGAAGATATAAACACCCTTAATACCATTAAAGACAATTACTTAGGCTAGGTGAACATGAAGCTTCTTTTTATTGCTGTGCCTTTGGCACTGATACTGATAGCCTGCATGGCATTGCCTACTCAAGGAAAAAATATGAAAGCTGAACAATTTTTTGAGCCCTCCCATGTAAAGTTGCTCAACGCCATTAAAGCGGGAGATAAGCAAGCCGCGCAAGCTATCATTGATAATGGCGCTGCACTGGATGTACGCGGTGAACATGGTATTACGCCACTATTTTGGCTCGCTATGGAGACGGACAAAGAATCGTTACAGCTTGCGCTAGAACTCGGCGCGAATCCCGACTACCCGGCCCTAGTTAAAAAAGACCGTAACGAACCAAAGAAAGAACAGCTCCTCGCAGCTTTAGCGGGCAGCGACAAAACAGATATGATGGAGGTTTTACTGGAGCATAATGCCTCTCCCAACGGCGTTGATGCCCATAAAAAGCCAGCTATTTTCAATGCTATTGCCAACGATAAAGACGACCAAATAGAGTTACTGCTAAAGCATGATGTTGATCTTAATGCCACAGATGCGATGAACACCAATGCCGCCAACTATGCGGCGCTCATGCTAAAGTATAAATACGCTTTACTATTTATTGCCAAAGGAGCCAACTTCTCTGCGCCCTCAACCACAGGCGGCACGGTTGCCAACAGTATAGAAAAAGACTTGCGTAAGAAATTGGTTCGCCCTGGCACTGATAACTATGAGTATGTAATGGAAATCAAAGAACTACTGATAGAAAAAGGCGTTGCTTTTCCTCCGCCTTCACCGAAAGAGGTAAGAAATAATAACTAAAGACTTTTTAAGAGTAATAAAGGTTCACTTCAATTGATTAGGCAACACTGCAAAAAATGAGAGCGACTTTTTAATTTTTAATAACCAAACCCACTTTCTCATATGTTTTTAACAAAAACTCACTGGACAGCAACTAAACATAAAATAAACCTATTAAAGTCCCATATTAATCAACAATACAGATATATTAAAAGCTACAAATAGGAAAATAAAAACAATATACTCTGAGCACATCCTAGATTCGGAAAAGTTATAAACTTAAGTTTAGGTTTTAAATAATACAATTAAACCATGTCATAGAATGACATCAATCGTAAACAAGGAGAAATAAATAATGTCCCAAACGATCGCACTTTCAGATTTAATAAGTGGCTTGGATGCAACTGAGTTCGCACCTGAAATACCATTTGAGCTAGGTGGTGATTGCCCCTTGGAGAAGGTGTCAGCTTTTCGTCTTACAGATCCATGCGAACATTGGCTATACATAACAACTGGTCTCGCACAGTTTGGTCAAGAGCTTACTTTACGCATTAAATCTTCCGAAGAAGCAGCACCTGAATGGCCTTTCGAGCTGCTTAAAGCTGTAGCACGTCGTGCTTTCGGTCGCGAGGAGCCTATTGAAGCAAATAGTTTCTTACCATTGGGTAGCCCAATTGTTCGTGAAGCAGATTGCTTTTTAACAACACTATTTTTTACTCAAGACTGTGAATTAAAGGGCATGGATAGCATTGACTTTTTGCAGGTTTGTGCCATCACTCATGACGAAGAAATGGCTGCCCGTGGTTGGAAATTAGATAAGTTTGCACAGTTACTAACCCTGCAGGTTCCAAAGAATATTATTGATCTTAAGCGTTTCTCTTTATTAAAGAACGAAAATATAAAGGCGGCATTTCAACGCGGCCGTGATAAAGACGGTTCAGATACACAGTTAGTTCCCTGCGGTCAGATTATGTTTCAAGTAACTGACGCAACCACTGCTTATATCCAAATTGATGCGCTAGCAGCTGAATACCTAGAATCTGTGTTGCCTGGACGTTTACCCCACGGTCAAGATTTAATCATAATCAGTGAAGAACATAACATAAAATTAATCCCTAGCGACACAGCCATGGTTAAAGGTGTCGATGATTGCTGGGCAGAAATATACCTCACTCCGAGCATGTACCAACAAATGATGGAGCAACTAAAACTTCGGGTTCAGGCGTTCTTCTTTGATGAATTTGAGAACATACGTTTTAGCATTAATGACTACCGTATCAAAGACACAGAAGGCAGAACTGTCGGTGTGAAACAGTGGCGTTAGGATTTGCTTTATAGGGGCTACCACAGCCCCTATTCTATATGTTAAGTAAGAAATTATCATAGTAAGCCCACTATAAGAGATCTGTCTAAACTTTAAATCCTGAGCTGTTATTCTCGATGACTCCCCCCAGCTCCCTTTCTTATGTGTTAACCTAGCAACCAAAACCATTATATAGGGACATAAGCTATGGGCATTGATATTAAATATTTACAACGAATCGTCGATGAGGTGCTGAAAGCGTCAGCACTAAAAGACATTACCTGGTCAACCTTAGCCTTGGTTCTTACTCAAGAAGATAAGGGGTTTGCAAATGCTGGCTTCTACTACCAAGACGATGGTTCAGCCACGCCATTTTACGTCAACTCTAATGAGCATTTGGTTCTCTCAGACATGGTGCAGGATATGCAGCAGGAAATTACTCGCCAAGGCCCCTTGCAAATTCAGCAATTATTGGTACAAATTCAACAAAAAAGCGGCTTTTTCAAAGCAGACTTCGAATTTAAAAACCATCAGCGCTGGGACTTTAATACCACGGATCTTGAGCCATTGCAGGCCTTGTTGAAACCTGACTTTTCAGAATAATCAAGCTGGGCATTCAATATACTTGTCGACGCACTATTAATCGGCGATAATATAGCCTTTCAGCGATTAAAAGGATGTGATCATGGGAAAACCCGCTTCCACTTTGACTCATATGCATGTATGCCCCAAGACTAATCCCGGCCCAGTTCCCCATGTCGGTGGCCCTATAATCATGGGCTCAGGCAATGTATTGATTGGTGGTCTGCCAGCAGCCAGAAAAGGCGATAAACTTATTTGCGTAGGTCCGCCGGATACCATTAATTCAGGCTCAGGTTCTGTAAAAATCAATGGTAAACCCGCCGCACGTATGGGCGATGGGACCGCTCACGGCGGGAAAATAGTAGTTGGTAATCCAACTGTATTGATTGGTGGCTAGGCTAAAGGATTGCACTCACGCATGGAAGCTTTGAATACCGCTCAACGTTTGCAAGAACTGGTGTGCTTACAATCACATCCTCTGGCTAATCGTGCCAGCTTTTTAAGCGCCGTTAACCGCTTCACCGTCGAATTGCGCCAGGCCAGCGCGGGTTTGCGAGATTTTTCTGATCCTCATTGCCCTTTTTCACTGAGCATCGGCAGCAAAACGCTGCTCGATGCAGCTTTTATAGTTAGCGATGAAACCAACTTCGAGCAACGAGTGCTTTTTTGCCAGCTATTGATCAGGCTACAACGATTAAGTCTGAAATCTGCACTGAATCAATTGTTACTTAGCGAATCACCAGAGCATCATGTCATCGCTTTAGAGCTGGCTTGGCGAGAGGGGGTGTTAACACATATTCCCGAGTCGGTGTTGCAGCAAATCGACACGACAGACCACAGCGACTATCGCGCGTTGCTCACCGGGCGAACCTTAAGTTGGCAAGCAAACGACAAGCAAGACATATTGACTGCTTGCGAAGAAATACTAGCCCGTTATTCGCTCACGCACCCTTTAGCCCAACTATTTTTCTTGACCTGTTCCAATGATGATATTCAGCGTATTGCCAATACCTGGTCAAAAATCCACGGCCCACAAGACATTGCACACCTATTCATGCTCGCGGGGCTGACAAAGCAGCTTCCTTTGATTTACCAATTACTGTGTGAGGAGCCCAATAACGAGCTTATCAACACCTTCATGAACTGTTACGGCGAGCATGTAGAAACGCTATTTACGCAAGAGCAACTGACCGAAGCTTGGCTTGCTCCCGATACCTTGGGCAACTTTCAAGAGCAACTATCAACAAAGTGGCCAACCTTTTGCGAGCAGGTCAATTTTGCCAATCGACTACTGGCAGGGAAAGACATCTACACGCACCCGCTTAAAGACTATCAGTTCGATGCTATTACGCCTTACTTGGTGGCGCAGCTGTTTAATTTAATGCACAAAAAAGAGAGCCATATAGTTCATCCACTCTCCTTGGGGGTCACATGGCAATAACACTTACAGAGTTCGATATCGCCCTTCCTGGGCTCGAAAGTACCGAAGCAGCACTTCTTCTTAGCGAGCCTATGCCTGTAAGCGAGCAGTCGCAACAGAGCGAGGCAATGCCCTGGCCTATTTCTCTTATTGCACCACTAAACCAGTTTTTAGCCCGCTTTGAGTTTGACCCCGAGGAGCCTATTTTTTGGCTGCTGCCTAACCTCGCTTATGATGAGCAACGCCTAAATACGCTTATTTCAGCCTTAAACGAAGTGGCTCCCAATGGCCGAGCGCAACCAGGCCACTCCCACCCAGTAAACGAGTTTTTCGCGCATGGTGAATCGGCATTGCACTGCGCACTTATTAAAGCGATGCAGCTTGCTAAACATGTCACATTCATTGCCTTAGATGAGCAGATTTTACATCTAAATGAAGGTATCACACACAATAATGGCGCCGCATTCGCATTAGCACGAATACAGTTTAGTGAAACAGGGCTGCACGTGCCCTTTTGTCATGGTGAACCTTGCTTCGATATCGAACAACACAACCCCTTCCCTACTTTACTCAGCCAAGCGGTAAAAGAAGTGCCCGCCCCAATAGAGCACATTGTAGCCCCCGCCTTAGGGGAAGAGCCTTGGCCTAGTGCCTGGCTTGAGGGGTATTTACAACTAAACGGTAAAGTGGTTGAGCAACCAAAGGTGACGCAAAGTGAATACGTTCATGGTCAGCTCGGCGCAGTGTTTGGCCTTTATTCATTTATTGGTATCTATAATGACTACAATTCGAGCATGCATCGTGATATTATTTTACACCTTGGCAGCACGCCCAAGCTCTACCAAGCAACTTCTGTGTATCAATGGATTGATTAAGGAATAACGTAAGAATATGGATATTCGTTCAATTGCCTTTCGCTCAAAACGCGGCTCAGTATTAATTACCCTAGCCAATGATAAAGCCCCTGGTGGCTACGATCCGGTGGCGATAGACACCCCAGATGCGGCAGGCGCCCAAGTCAATCTATTGGCCGAAGATCTGGTCGGCGATATTCATAAACGAATTCAATGTGTGCATATGCTGCGCGCTGCGGGCGTGCATTCGGTTAACACCGCCACCGCGCGGGAAGTCGCCCATGGCCTAAGCTCGGCGTTAGCATCAGGCTCCTTACTTTGTTATAACCAAAAACCGAAACGCAGTATTCAAGTTAGCGACAATACCAACTCGGCCAGTGCCAGTGGCGGCGCCAAAGCACAAAAAGATAAAAAGTCCCAACCTAGTGTGGTTAAAAAAGGCGGTCAATCCGAGGGCAACCCTAACAAAGCCCAAGTCAATGACACGGCCACTGAGCAAAGTGTAGATGAGCAAGAGTGCCGCTCTGATCCTATCTCCATGCTAAGCGGTGAAGAAATTCTTCCGTTGGTCGATTTTACCCTTAACGCACCCATGCCTTTAAAGTGGCAACGCCTATACCGCTCCAGCAAAAGCGATACCAATGTGGGCTTGGGTTTTGGCTGGCGCCATCACTTTGCTCTTAGCATTTTTGAGCGCTACGAAGCGCCACCCAAAGTTGGCCCGAAAACACCCGGGCGCTACTGGCTAGAACTCGTTGATGAGCAAGGCCGCATACATGAGTTTGAGAAAGTAAAACCAGGGCAAACCAGTTACCAGCTTAGCTCACAACTTGCTTTACACTACCAAAACGATGGCAAGCAAACCTTAGTACGCCCTGATGACAGCCATTACACGTTTTTTGCTGGTTCCAAGGCCTGGTTACTCGATAAAATAACTGATGCCAAGGGACAAACACTCAGCTTTTTCTACGATGCCAACGAACGCCTAAGCCGTATTGCTATTAATGATAAGCGCGGTGTAGTACTGCAATATAACGGCGATGATTTATTAACCAAGGTTGCCGCTTATCACATGGATGACAAAGATAAACGTCACATCCATGAGCCGCTGCTTGCTTGTTACCAATACAATGACGCTAAACAACTGGTGGCAGTGACCGATAGCCAGGGCAATATCGAGCGTTACAGCTACCGTGGCGATAATGTTATTAGCAAGCGTACCCGCGCCAGTGGCTTTAGCCACCACTTTGAGTGGCAAGGTGCAGGCGTTGATGCAAAATGTATTCGCCAGTACGGTGATAGCAACACCTACGAATACAGCTTTGAATACCCACGAGAGGGAGTGAGTAAAAGTACCGATAGTCGCGGTAATACCGAAACCTTTGTTCACAACAGCGACGGTAAGCTGGTTGCATACACCGATGCGCGGGGCCACAGCTGGCGGTACCGCTATGATGCCTTCGGCAATCGTACTCATACCCAGCATCCAGATGGCAGCGAAGAGCGCAGCGAATACAACGATCGTGGCCAAAAAGTGGCCCAGTACGATGCTCAAGGCAATAAAACCACCTTTGCTTACAACCAACTGGGGCAGCATGTACTGACTCGCTATGCCGATGGCGGCGAACTCAAGCGCGCGTTTACTGCCATGGGGCTGCTGCAATCGCAAACTCTGCCCGATGGCCGCACCAGCCATTATCAATACAATGATAATAATCAATTGACCACAGTGGTGCATGGCGATGGCCGCAGTGAACAGTTTAGCTGGAGTGCCCAAGGCGAGCTCTTAGCACATCAACAAGGCGATGTCCTAACGCGCTTTAGTTACGACGAACTAGGCCGTGTTAATGCAACTCTAACCAACACTGGTCTATTAACCCAATTCGAGCGCAATGCCGCCGGCCAACTGAGCGCCAAAGTCATGCGCCAAGAAGGCGACGAGCACGTGGCGATTCGTATTGAGTACCATTACGATGCTGCTGGTCGCTTAACGGCGACCACCAACGGTAATGGCGAGCAAACCAGCGCTGATTACGCTGGATTAGCGCAGCCCGAACAAGTGCGTTTTGCCGATGGCAGCCACTTGCGCTACCGCTATGATAAAGAGCGCAACCTGATCGGTATTACCCGCAGTGATGGTGCAGAATACCGCATTGATTACGACGCTAATGAAAACCCAATTCGCACCACGGGCTTTGACGGTCGCGTGCAGCGCTTTGAATTTGATGCTCATAACCGTGTGGTCGCACTCAACGATGCCGACGAGCGCTTTATTAAATTAAAACGAAACGCGCTCGGCCAAGTCATAGAACAACAGGCTGCCCACCCCAATGCCAAAGACAGCACCCTGTGTAACCTGTCCAACTATTTTAGTTATGACAGTCAAGGACGCCTTCAACGCGCCCATAACGGTGCCACCACTCTGACACAAGGGTTCGATCAAGCCGGTAAACTACTGGTAGCGACCCAGGGCCAGCATACCCTTAATTACAGTTATGATGCCTTTGGTCGGCGCAGCGCCTTAACTTTAGCCGACGGCCAAATTCTTAATTATCATTATGACGCCCAAGGCCAATTGGCGCGCATCGAGCTCAATGGGCACACCCATGTCGAGCTCAGCCATCGACATGGTCAACTCAGTGAAATTCACTACGCCAATAACATCACCACCAAGCAAGAGTTTGATTGTTTTGGCCGTCTTTGCGAGCAAGAGTTATCGCACCCAGAAAATGCGCTCTATGCTAAACAAATCTACCAATACGATGGCAACAACCAACTTATAGCTAGTCAGCGCGAGAGCTCATGTAGCGAGCTAAGTAGTGATAAGCAATATCAGTACAACGCCATCAGTCAGCTTATTGAGGTCAACGGCGATCAATCGGCGCGCTACCACTGGGACAGCTTTGGCAACCCGGAGCAAGCAACGGCATCTGATGAACCAGCGCTGCGCCCAGTTGATAAAGAGCACACTTCCCCTGCCCTTAATAACAGCGCCGAGGATGTCTTTACGGGCACAGCCTGTATTGATGACCGCCTATACCACCTTGGCCAGGACGAGTTTGACTATGATGCCTGTGGTAACCAGGTGCACGTGCTTGGCAAAGGGCAGCGCCAACGCTTGGAATACAACGCCTTAAACCAGCTCGCAAGCTTTTATCATAACGATCAGCTGACTCGTTATGAATATGACCCACTCGGTCGACGCTGCGCCAAACTGACCGAGCAAGGGCGCATTGACTATATTTGGGATGGTAACCAACTCCTCGGCGAGTGCCAAAACGGCCAGTATACCTGGTATGTATCACTGCCAGGAGAGTATCAGCCATTACTGCTAATCAACGACAGTGGTGTGTATTATTACCATTTAGACCAACTCGATACCCCGCAGTTTGTGACCAACGCCCATGCCGAGGTGGTGTGGCAAAATAATACCGATGCCTTTGGTTACAGTGAGCAAATCGAGCTCAGCCCAGAACACATTACCCAACCCCTGCGTTTTCAGGGCCAGTACTTTGATGAAGAAAGCGGCTTGCACTATAATCGCTACCGCTACTACAGCCCCAAACAACAGCGCTTTATTAACCAAGATCCGATTGGCTTGGTAGGCGGTATTAACCACTACCAATATGCACCCAACCCCATTAACTGGGTGGACCCACTGGGATTGAGTTGTAAGGAGGGAAAGTGGTCCCAACTCAAACAAGGGCTCGGTAAAGCAATGTTAGTAGGCGCATTTGTGGCCGGAGGTATTGATGCTTCAGTTCAATACACCTTATATGGAAACATAGATCCAGTATCGGTACTAGCATCAGCCGCAGTAGGTTCTATAGCAGGTGGGGGTAGTTCTGTATTTGCAAATGCTGCATCGCTTGGTTTAACCTCTTCAACGAAAGCCGTTGCCTACACAGCTAGTATCTCAGCCATTGCTAATGTTAGTGGTACTGTCACCACAAACCTTATTAAAGAAGAAAGCACAACTTATACAGAGTTAGCAGTGGCTGGAGTAACAGGTTTTGCCGGCGGGGCGATCTCATCAAAGCTTTCTGTATCAACAGCAGAAACATTAGAAAACGGTTTTGGTAACTTAAATAGTGTAGTATCTAATACAACAAGAACCTCAATGGTTGGGAGAACAGAGCTAGCCGGGAAGTCAGCTGGTTATATAGAAGTGCTCAAATTTACTGGTGACTCTTTGTCTAACTATAGTCAAAAAGAGATAACCCAAGCACTAGAGACTCCTATACCTCCAAGCTTGCAAACAGATTCAGATGTAAGTGATACAACGGACGGCATAGTCAATAATTTAGCACTAGAAAACGAGTCAGACTCAGCAAATAAACAGAGTGACTAGAAAGTCATAAAACTCATTTAAAGCACTAGAAATAGATTTAAAATAAAAAATAGCAACCTTCATTTGGTAGGAATAGAAACATGACAAGAGCCGAAAAGGTAAGGTATTTCATAAAGCAAGAGCTAGCGTATTTACCACTTTCAATAATACTATCACTTGTAACACTTTTAAATCATGACATAAACACAGCGGCTAGGATGTTTTTAAATACTTTTTTGTTTTTTCAATTAGTTATAATCATATTAGGCTGGAAGGTTATAACTAAAAAATAAAAATAATGCCTTAGAAATTTGATAACGTCAATTTAAATTACAAAAGCAGGAGACTGGTAAAGCAAGCCCATATACGAATTTACTATTTCACCCCCATGCCATTAGCATATAATTAGTGGCTAAACATTAAAAAGATAATAGTTTTCTATAGGGCATAAACTGATAGTTATGGTATGAAGCATGGCGATAGAATCGGTGGTTATAAAGATGGGGAGTGCTGGCTGTTTGTTATTCGCAGCTTCAAGCCATGCCGCTGTAAGTCATGTACAAGTTGTCTTTGATTGCCGCGCAGACAACCCAACCCCAATTTATGTCGTTGCGAGCAAGGTAGATGACACCTATGCACTCACCCATTTTGAGCACCCAAAATTAAAGCTCGATATTGGGTCTACTGCTGATAGTGTTAATAAGTCGAGTTATCACCGTGCTTTGGTTTCGGACCACAGTATGCATTTTAGTTATGATGAAACTAAGGTTGTTATCAGCGACTATCACAGTGAAGAGCTTGGAACGCTAACCCAAGAGTACTCGGTGACATTCACCCAAAGTGATAACAAGCAATACTGGCTTTGCAATGACAAAAGTGAAAGCACACTTCCAGCGATTGAGGATTTCGACTAAACAATGACTAAAAGACCACAGAAAGTGCCAACCTAAATTCACTTCAGGAAGGCATAAGTAAGTGATAACTATATAAGGAAATAGCATGAATAAAATAAACAAGGATGTAGATTACAAAAAAATGGCAGGGAGCGCTCGTTTGGTGATGCTCGGCGAATCAAGCCATAATCCCGCAATCTATAAGTATGAAGCCATTAAAGCCCTAAGACAGCTAAAAGCTGCAGGCTTTACTCACTTTGCAATAGAAATGCTCCCCCGCTCCATGCAAGAGAAAGTAGAGTTTTATCAACGTACTGGTAAAGGGTTTGGTGAAATACAAAAGTACTTTGATGATAATTGGGCTTGGGGATATACAGTACCTGCTGCTTACGGTGAGCTAGTCAAATCAGCTCGTGACATAGGCCTTAAAATCGTTGCTCTTGACTTAACTTTAGACGAAATGGACAGCATCGACTCATCATGCCCTCCTGAACTAGCTAAAGAAAAAGATTGCTTGGATAGTCACTCTAATAGAAACCAAGCGTGGGTCCAAAATATAAGCACTATTTTGAGGCAAGCTAGTAATAACCGCGTAATTGCGTTTATGCATCGATGGCATGCGCTGAGAGCCACTCCCTACCAAGAAGGCCTTGATACCTTAGTCGTAAAAGAAGGGATATCAAAGATAAGATATATAGATTTTATTGGTGGCATAGCATGTTATTCAAAGCGCAGTTGCGAGGGTCTTTCAGACGAGCAAGGGCGCTTAAAAAGCGAATATTTTTACAGAGAAAGTACTTCGTTTGAAACAGCAATCAAAACCTATCAAGTGCATTTGCCTGAGAAGAACTTAATGCTTGAGGGAACAAAATGATGAAATACTTAACTTTTATGGCCCTTGTGCTTAACTTTAACTCCTACGCTGGTACTTTATTCCCAGATCATGATATCAACGACCCGAGCTTATCCAAGGCCACCGTTATGTTGCAATGTCAAAAAAGCTTAATGTATGCGCCTAGACAGCTAGAGGCTTGGTGCGAAAAAGCGTATGAACTGGGTTATTGGAGCGCTCTTCAGTTTATCGGCTTGCATACTGGAGATGGTAGCCGCTATATCGCGGAAGCGAGAAAACATGCTCAACAAGGCTCTCCTGAAGGCATTATCGCGCTTGCCTATGCCTATAAATTAGGGCGTTTTATTGATAGAGATCTCCAAAAATCTATTGTGTTATTTAAACGATATTTAGATGAATACGGTGATGTCGAGAGTGAGAAAATGAGAGTGGGTAGCACCCATGAGGAGCTGCTTGCTATTTATAAAGAGCTCGGAAATTCGGAAAAAGTCGCTGAGCATAAGCGTTATCTTGAGCAAAGCAAATACGCTGAAGCTAAAAAAGCCATGTTTAAAAGGCAGCTAGAAGAGGCCGGTATTTCTTTGGGCGAGCAAAACCAGTAGTCGTGTCAATAAAGCAAGAAAGCTGCCTTTACTCACGTAAGCTGTACTTTCATTACTAATATGGCCTCAAGTAATTTCCGATAACATTTATCATAAAAACGCGTGGTCGACTCCCGTGTGATTATAGAAAGCTTAGTTGGCTTGCCGATTAAATAGGTTCAGGCGTATAGATTATAATGACGGTTTAGCTTGCTTGAGCAAAAGCTATTGTGAAGGACAATCGGATGAAAGAGCTCAACCATGATAAAGGCAATAGCGGTGCTGCTAGCATTAATATCTAGTACTTTAATCGCAGCAGGCCCTCGCTGGGATCACTCTATCAAGATTGACGATCCTGAACTCACCGTCGAAGTGGCCGCACAGCAGTGCCACAAAAGTTTGATAAATGCACCAGAACTCTTAGAAGCATGGTGCGAAAAAGCCTATAAGATGGGTTACTGGTCGGCTCTGGTACCTATAAGTTTGCATACAAGTGACGGTACTAGGCTGGTAGCAGAGGCCAAAGAAAGGCTAAAAAATAAAGAGCCAAAAGCATACACAGTGTTGGCTTGGCTCTATGGCTCAGGGCAGTTTGTAGAGGAAGATATTGAACGCGCAATATCTTTAAATAAAGAGCTGCTAAATCTAGCTAATGCCGGAGTTACACCAGCAAGAAGAACCTCTGCTCATAAAGAGTTAGCCGATTTATATCAGCTACAGGAAAATTGGCCTGCGGTAATCAAACACGCTAGCTACGTCAAAAAGCACAGCCGCTTTAAGTTTGATATTGATGCTGCTCAAAGACAAATAGCCAAAGCGCAAAAACATACCCAACCAAGCACTCAATGACAATGTAATTTATCGCAGTACTTACTCATACTTAGCTAGTATCCTCGCTTGATTTTTGTAAACAAGAGTCAAGCGAATCACTCCATATTTATTCATAACCGAACAGTATGTTGGAGGCTCAAAGAAATAAGTGGGCAGGAAAAGCGTAAGATACAAGTTGTACACTTTATCGTTATCTATTGGTTACTAAGACAATAAGGCTTTCACATGGTAGTAAACGCTCCTTGGGTAACAGTACCCTTGCTCTTTATTTCGTGTTTAGCGCAAGCAAATTGGCAAGAACCTGACGAAAATGATCCAACACTCACAGCCGACAAACTCATGAGGCTATGCGATAAAAGCTTTTATTATCGTCCCGACAGGGTGCTTTTTTGGTGTGAAAAAGCAGCCGAGGCTGGATTTGCACAGGCACTGCTTAATATTGGTTACCACACCAAAGATGGTTCGCGTTATATTGAAGAGTTAAATAAACGCATTAAGGCAGGTGACTCCGTTGCCCTACTTTCACTCGCTTGGCTTTATGAAAGTGGTACGTTTGTGCTGCGGAACGAGAGTCGCTCCTTAGCTCTTTATAATGATTACCTAGAAGGTATTGATCCTTCACAGCCATGGTATGGGCAAACTCATCTGGATTTAGCCAAAATATATCAAAAGCAAAACAATTGGTCTCTCACTCTAAAACACGCAAGTGTTGCGGCCAAGTATATAAACGATAGTAAAAAACGAGAGTATGCAGCCTCTATTATTGAAGCAGCTAAAGCTAAAATACACAGTCAAAAAGATATCAACTAAGGCCTGTAGAATGTCACCTTCACTAGTTCTCTGTATTATTTTGTTCGCATTATATACGCATATAGCTATGGCAGCAGGCCCTCGCTGGGATCACTCTATTAAGATTGACGACCCTGAGCTCACCGTCGAAGTGGCCGCACAGCAGTGCCACAAAAGCTTGATCAACGCACCAGAACTCTTAGAAGCATGGTGCGAAAAAGCCTATGAGATGGGTTACTGGTCGGCTCTGGTACCTATAAGTTTGCATACAAGTGACGGTACTAGGCTGGTAGCAGAGGCCAAAGAAAGGCTAAAAAATAAAGAGCCTGGCGCTTATACTACGTTAGCTTGGCTTTATGGGTCAGGCCAATTTGTGAAAAAGGATATCGCTAAAGCAATAGCACTTCGTGAGGAGTTACTGGTCTTAGATAAAAGTTTTACCCCTAATCAAATTGCCTTGAACCATATGAAATTGGCAGATTTATATATACAAGAAAGGAACTGGAAGAAAGTAGCTATCCACGCTAAACATGTTCTAAAGCATACCCAATCAAACTTTCAGAAAAAGTATGCTAAGAGACAGCTGGAATCTGCTGAGCGGCATTTGTCCTCAAACGAGCTCTAACTTTTTATGAAGCACTTTCCCCTGCTAGTGTGGCGTGATAAACGCTTAGCTAGCAGGGTACACTTAGTTTAACAGCTAATATAATACGCATTTCATTATTTCAGGCGCTAAGTTAAGCATTCACAAAGAGATAACCTAAACACGACTTATGGCTGAGCGTTTATATAGTAGTCACCCAAATAGTAAATCTATAAGTCTGCTCTATCGTCATCAGTATATAGCTTGTATTTGCCCGTGCACTCAGAGCTAAGCCTTCCATTACCTCACCCATTATTTGCGCTAGATCAAAGTCTTTGCTGAGCAAAGTCTTCAGCGGGTCTGGACCTGATATAGATCAAATTTTTACTGGCCGTATTTGCTAAAGTTTGACCAATACATATAAGAACTCCAAGGACAGACAATGGCGCACTCAGACTTTCATACCCCAGTTGAACCTATGCCGCAGGCTACCGTAACCCCTATTGGCCAAAGTAGTGGCGAGCCTTCCCTGAGTGAGCAACTGCACCTTTACAAGCAACTGTTGCAAGAAAAAGAGCGGCAAATTAAACAGCTAGAACAAGCTCATGCCCCTTTGGTTCAGCAGATAAACCAAGCGGAATCATTAAATAAAAAAGCCCTTGCGCACATGGATAAAATGGCAGAGCAGATGCAGCAAGTGCAAATGCAGGCTAAACGCGATGTGCAAATTGAAATGGCCGAGCTTGAACAGCAACTCGAGGAAGCGAGCACCAGTAAGCATGTAATGAAGCATCATTGCCGTGACTTACAAGAGCGCAATAAAGAATTACATGAGTTACTTAAAGCGTCGAACAGCCAAGTTGATGAACTACAAAGCCGATTAGATAGCCAAAGTATTGATGTAAAAAACCTGCGTGAAGAAAAAGTAAAACTGAGCATGCAAGTCATTGAACAAAGTGAACAGCTTAAACGTTGCGAACGGCAATTAAACGAGGCACTGCACGGTTATTACTCGGGTGTAATGAATAAGAATAAAAAACTCAGTAAAAACTTACCAAGATAGCTAACACGCCCCCGATAAAGGCTCTTGCGGTCATTACCTACTTGATGGCTAAAAGAGCCTTTGCTATTTAAAGTACAGTTGCGTTACTGCGATGGTGTTGTTTACAATAGCGGCTTAAGGATAAGTTCACCCCCGAACAAGGATATGTCATGCTAAATATTGAGCGCCCTACTACAATTTCTGAAATTGACGAGAAGATAAACACCAGCCGCAAAAAGTACCAAGACACCCTAAACTTCGTGCATGTGCAGCGCGATAACCTGATGTGGCTCGCTAATCACGCGCTCACTTTAGCGCAGTACCTTTCATATGAGCAAAGCCCAGAGCACAACGCAGAAGCGAAACAAGCCATTGCTCACTGTGCGCAGGCCTATGCACTATTATTTAGCCTCGCGAACGACCCTGAACGTATTGTAGAGCTAGAATTTAACGGTGAACAGCACGATACCCAGTACAACGGCGTCGGCCTAGTTGAACAAGGCCGGATCAATGCACAGAATTGGCAAGAAGCCGTCTTTTGTGCACTCACAGTACGCGACCACGATGCCCTTTCCTCACTATTAGCGTTTGATTTGTCTCACCTAAGAGAAAGCCGTGCCGTGTGCCCGGAGGTTGAGCTTATGTTGGCCGAGCTGCTGCAAAAAGTGTTGTTGGACAAAGAGGTCTCGCAACCAGAAATCATCGCCCTGAGCCAGCAAATTGCCGCCGACACTAACCCGCTAGTTCAACACTGCACTAACGCCAAATTAAGCCTGATCAATAATGCCTTGATCAGTAAAGCAACTGATTTAGATGAGACCTTCCTGGGTGCATTAAATCACTATTGGCAATACCAAGGTCAGCACCTTTACGCCGACCATGCCCACACTAACTTCTACATGCCTATTGAGCTTTTAGGCACAGCCTGTTTAGTGCAAGACCAAGGCCGCAGTGTAGATATTGATACCGATTTTATGCCACGTTTTTATATTGTTAGTTAGCGTATATTTTTTTGGATTTATCTCAACTGCGTTGACTATATCGCTGTGAGTAAGCTACAGTGCGCAGCTGTATCTAAAATTAAACCATTAACGAAGAGATCCCTGAAAGTTCGTACGAACCTACTAGGAAGTGAAGCCACAGTTAAGGAAAATCCATGAAAAAGCTATCTGTCCTTGCCCTGAGTTTAATGCTTGCAGCGTGTCAAAATACCCAAGCGCCAGCACCTGCTGAGCCACAGACTAATACCGAGCCAAAAGAGCAAGTTGTTGAGGTAGTCAAGCCTGAGATCACGCAGTTAACCGTGAATACCACCCCTTCGGATTCACGCGTAAGAATTATGAATATTCGTCCGAAATACCACGATGGGATAGAGCTGCAACCTGGTGAATATGAGGTTGAAGTGAGTAAACCCGGCTACGAAACCTTCCGCGAATGGGTCATGGTAGAGAATAACACCGTGATTGATATCGAAATTAAACAGCTATAAATACGCTTAGGAGGGGTAACCCTCCTATTTTTTTAAGTAAAGCCAAGTCACTATTTTTAATAACCAAGGCGAGCGATGTAACAACAACTTCGCACGCGGCCACCAATGGGGTGTTTTGAGAACCGAGCGCGCATGGGAAAAAGTATAAAACCCCTCAATACCATGATACTGGCCAAATCCCGATGCTCCTACCCCGCCAAAAGGTAAATCAGTTGCACTGACTTGCATTAGGGTGTCATTCACCGCCAACGTACCACTTTGTACTTGCTCACTCACTTTTTGCCAATGGGCCCGCTTGGTCGCGAACAAATACAATGCCAATGGTTTGGGCTGCGCTTTTAACGCTGCACAGGCGTCTTCAATATGCTCATAAGTTTGGATAGGCAATAACGGCCCAAAGATCTCTTCTTGGCAAACACGCATGCTATCATCGACATTTAAAAGCAGGGTTAACACATGTTGTTCCCCCCCATTAATGAGCTCCAACGCCTTGGCTCCTTTGCTGAGGGCATCCTCTTTTAACGCCTTTAGGCGATTAGCCTGAGCCTGATTAATCACCTTCGTTGGGCGATGGCCTAACTGCGCCACCTCGGCTTTGATGCAAGTGATAAAAGAATCTAATTGTGAGGTATGTAAAAGGACAAAATCCGGAGCTACGCATATCTGCCCAGCATTAGTCGATTTACCAAAGGCAATCTGAGTTGCCGCATGATTGACCTGCGCACAAGGCAACATCACCGCCGGCGACTTACCGCCGAGCTCTAGAGTTAAAGGTGTGAGATTTTCAGCAGCGCTGCGCATTACCTTTTTGCCGATATGACCGGAGCCGGTAAACACAAGGTGATCCCAAGGCTTAGCGCTAAACGCGGCCCCTACTTGTGCATCTCCTTCAATGAAGGCCACATGGCGCTTCAACTCAGAGCTAAGCAATGTTTTTAATACTTGATTCACAGCAGGCGTATATTCGCTCAATTTCACTACCACTCGATTACCCGCTGCTAGGGCAAAAGCAAGGGGCGATAACGCCAAATTCACTGGATAATTCCAAGGCGATACAACGCCCACCACGCCTTTGGCCTCATAATGCACGTGTAATGACGAGGGAAAGTGCGCAAAACCACCCTGGCGCTTTTCCGGTTTAGCCCATTTAGCGAGGTTTTTACGGCAGTAGTCCAATGCCTCTATCGTAGGAAGAATGTCGCTTACCAAGGTGTCAAAGCGCTCGCGATAGCCAAAATCTTCGCTGGCTGCTGCAATCAATGGCTCTTGTGCATCAAGTAGTGCATGCTTCAGCGCTAATAGCGCCTGCTTGCGCTTTACAAGACTCATTATTGGCTCTTGTTCATGGGCTTGTTTAAACTGCGAAAACACCTTATCAAGCACACACAACTGCTCGCTCACTAGAATATCCCTGCTATTTAAAACTGATAAGTATAGGTTAGGCTGGACTGACGTCCGTACCCGGGTACGCGGCCATCAAACACGCGCGCATCGAAGGTATCGTAATCTTTATCGGTAAGGTTTTCTACTTTTAAGCTCAGCCGCGTATGTTCATCCATCTGCCAATGCAGCGCTGCGCCGAGCAACACATACGCACCTTGATAAAAGCGCTTATCATTAGCACCGAATACTTCGACACTATCGCGCCACAGGGCATTCGCGCTAAGTGTCAATGTCTCAAGCTGCATATTCACCGCCACACTGGCAAAGCGCTTAAAGCTTGGACTAATGGGATCATCAAATAGCTGGGTATAATTGATTTGCACATCACTATATTGGCCGAGTTGCGATTGAGCACTCATCTCAATACCCTGCATAGTGGTGCTGAATACATTCGCGAAGGTAAAAGCTTGCTGCTGCTCGTTGACCATCACCAAATCAATAAAATCCTCTAGGGCGTTATCAAACAGCACCACTTCGCTTTTCCACTGTGTGCCTTGGGCTAACCACACCAACTCGGTTGTTTTGATCACTTCAGAGGATAAATCGGCATTACCAGAGGTGATATCATCGTTAGAGTAAAGCTCATTGGTGACCGGAGTACGAAACGACTCGCCGTATTGCGCTTTTAAAACATGGCGAATGTCGCCGCTGGGCAGCTCGTAAATAAGCGAGGCTCGTGGTGACCAACGTGCATCAATACCATTGACATGATCATAGCGCGCCCCGAAAAAGGCAGTGAGCCCGAAATCCGGAAGCTGTTGTTTCACTTGCACATAGCCTGCTTGGGCATCAAAGCGATGCTCTAAATCACTGAACTCACGATAGCGGCTCAGTACTCGCGAGGGGTTTTCATAATACTCACTATTGAGCTCAATAAAGCCTGATTGATCATTGAAATAGCTGGTCACAACGCCGGCTTGAGTTTGTTCGTCTCGGCGCAGCTCTACACCTGCAAATAACATACTGTTGGCATGAAGCTGATGCTGATAATCGCTGACAAACTTAAGCTCAGAGCTTTGCCAGTTAGGACCAACAAAATACGGCATGTTTTCAGGTAGATTAAGACCCTCCACTAAGCCTTGCGCTTCAATATGGTGCTCGGCATAACTCAACTGGGAGGATAAATCGTGATCGCCTTGCAACCATTGATAGGCAACACTGGCGGCGTAATTATCACTGCGATGGCGATTATCAGGACTATACCCGCCTAAATTCAAAAATTCATTCAGCTCAGTACGCTGATAGCGCGCATTGATGGTTAAGTACTCGGTACTAAACTGGGTATTAGCAAAAACAGAATACAGTGGATCACGGACATTATCGGCAACGTCGTAATCTTGACCATTGGTTTTTTCCACCGCGATATTAGCAGAGAATTGCCCCAATGACGTCGCTTGATGCCACTGCCCAGTTAATTGCTGGCGAGCATTCTCACCTATGCCAACACTCAAAGCATTGTTATCTTTACTCAGGATAATATTCATCACCCCTAAAAACGCATTGCTGCCATACAATGCAGAGCCAGGACCGCGAATAAACTCTACTCTTTCAATTAACTGCGCCGGAATATAAGGTGTGTACACTGAGGCCTTACCGAAGGAAACTTCATTTAAGCGCTCACCGTTAATCATCACCAGAATATTGCCACTGTCCAAATGCACGCCGCGCGCATGCTCTTTTGGCACGGCCCCGACCCAGTCGCCCCGAGTCAGCTGCATGCCGGGCACATAATTCATTAATTGATAAGCATTGTGGACACCCAACTGGGCAATTTGTTGGCGGGTAAATAAGGTCACCGAAGAAGGGGCCAAAGATTGGCTTTCTGCACTTTTTGATGCGATATCTACTTGAACATCAAGCAGTTGTTCAAAGCTTAGAGAAAAGAGCTCATCGCTGCTCGCTTGTTCAGCCAAGGCTGGAAAGACAAACGAGCCTACGAGCGTAAAATAGAAACAAAAACGGAACATCGCACATACGGTGTAAATCACTCATAAATTAAATAATTACACCATATTTACATAAAAACAAATGAAGTTTCACGCCAAGGTGTGTTTATGAGGCAGAATGCGCCGCTGCAAGCTTACTGGCTTTACGCGCTTTAATGTATTTATAAATACCAATGAGTGACGCCGCTATCCAGAAAATTTCGATAACGAAGCTGGCCAAGTTAAAGTTATAACAAAGGCTTATTAGCAATAAAATGGCGCCTGATAGGTTCATTAGGTTGTAACCTAAGCCAGTTGCAGGCAGCTTATTCAACTGCAACAAAAAGAATGCACCTACCACTAAAAAGGTGCCCGACATGCCAATAACATCGAACAAAATATCCATTGTTTACTCCAGATGAAAACCAAACCGGGCGAGCTTAACAGTGGCCATTCATACACTTTAAGGACAAATGCCCGTATCCTTTGCAGGCTTATTTCATAAATACTTTTTGGCCAATCATTTTCAGTGCGGGGGTGCCCCTGATCATAGTCTCTCGAGCGAAAACCTGCTGACATTGCGGACAGGTTGCGAGCTGCTCAGTGAAGTCCTCAGTTATGCGTTCGATAAAACATTTAATAAGCGCGCCCTTGCCGCCTTTGCGGTACTTGTAGAGTTTAGTGCGGCACTGCGAACAATGAATATTCACGGTGCGAACGGGGCCCTTTTTGTTCGGTTTAGCCATGCTCCCTCCCTTAAGACAACACAGCCTAGTCTACCATTGTCAGGCGCGATGCTCTAATGCCATAAGCCCAGAATAAGCCCCATCAAGGTAAACTGCACAGTATGGTATCCGGCATTAACTAAAAACAGCTTTAGAGGTCGCTGCTCGAAAACATAGCTAATCCCAAAGGACGTAGCCACCCACCCTAAACCCGCAGCAAAGCCTGCACCTACCGCAAACCCGAGCTCGGGCCGAGGGCCTAAAAATAACGCAAAGATAAAAGCAGCCAAAAGAGAGAGTATAAAGGCGATGGTAAAGACCTTTCCCATTGCCGCATTTTGCAAATCTATGTCCGTTAACCCGCACCCATCTAACCAAGCATTTTTAAACATCAGTGGTGAATACCACACGCCACCTAAGATAAACGTGGCAAGGGCTGCAATTAGCACCGCGATAAAATTAAAATCTGCAAAATTCATAGCGTGGCTCACAAATAATACACTCTACTAAGCGTAGCTCGCGAACACCGTACCAGCAAAATTCGTGCGTTGTTCACTGGAGTGCGACATATTGCCGCACTGTGGCGGTTTGCTATTGCACCTCGTCCCTAAGCAATTGAAAATTCAGACATGCTTTTCAATTCTCAGTGGATATTATGAAGATAAAATCAGCCCTTGGCGCAACCATCACCGCACTTCTCGCAGTCAATAGTCAAGCCATGGAAGTGATCACCGTGCACTCGCAACACCATGATACAGGTGCCCGTTTAATGCAAATACCGGCACAAAAGTTTGCAACCGACACGGCCGATTGGCTCGATGGTGTTGTTGGTGCGGGTGTAAACAAAAATGGCCCGATAACAGGGTTAGCGCAATACCGTGGTATGTTTGCCCAGCGCATTAATGTTGCCAGTAATGGCTTCAACTTTAGTGGTGCAGGCCCCAACTCAATGGATACACCGCTCAGTTACACTCCCGCTATCATCATTGCGAACATGGACATCTATCGTGGTATTGCCCCGGTCAGTGCCGGTATCGACACGCTTGGCGGGGCCATTGACGTAAACATGCGCCGCGCTGAGCTCGATAGCCCATTGACTGTAAATGGCCGCATCGATGCGCAAGATAATGGCTCAGGATTCAATGCGAGCCTCGCTGGGGGCGCTGGCAATAGCCAATTTGCTTGGCTTGCCTACGCAGATACGCGTAACAGTGATGAACAAGACGCCAAGGAACGTGCAATTCCGAACAGTGATTACCAGCGTCACCAGTATGGTGTGCTTACCACGTCGGCCCTAAATCAAGGGCGCCTCTTCGCCAATATTCATCGTACCGATACCAAACAAAGCGGCACAGCCGCGCTGCCTATGGATATTGATTACATCGACACCACACGATTTGAGGTATCGGGTGAGCACGAAATCAGTGACACAACGCTATTATGGGGTGTGGGCTTTCAAGATGGCGAGCATGGTATGGATAACTACCAACAGCGCGCCCTTAGTACCGCGCAAAAAGCACGTTATACCTTGGCTTTAGGACGCAGTACCAGCCTCTTTGCCCACATACAAAAAGGGGCTTGGCTATGGGGCTATGATGGCAGTATCAACCGTCATGATGCAGACGTCACTAATCCAAACAATGACGCGTTTTTCGTGGAAAACTTTAATAATGTAGCTGATGACCGCCATAGCCTATTCACCGAGTACACTTTTAGCCACCGCAAGCTCAACACAACAGTAGGCGCACGATTGAAATACAATGTTGCCGATGCCGATAAGGTAAGCTCCACCATGGCCATGATGATGCCAGCGGTTGCAACCTTACAAACTCGTTTTAATAATGCAGACAAAAGCGTCAGTGATACCACCTTCGATGTAGTCATCAATAATCGCTATACGTTGAATTCACACTCAGACCTCAGTTACGGTGTCGCTATCAAAGAGCGGGCTGCGAGCTATCAAGCGCGTTATTTATGGCTTCCCATGCAAGCAACCGGGGGCCTTGCGGATGGCAAAACCTATGTTGGTAATATCAACCTTAAACCTGAAACGGCGTACCAAACGAATGTGGGTTGGTCATACACCAATGAGCGGCTCTCGATAAAGCCTCAGCTATTTTATCAACGAATTGATAATTACATCCAAGGCACCCCCAGTGAAGACAGTGTGGTGAATATGGTGGCGATGATGATGTCTGGGCAAGGCGCGCTTCGCTTTAGTAATATTGATGCTCACCTTTACGGGGCTGATATGAGTGCTGAGTATCAACTCTCTCGGCAGTGGCAAGTTAATGCTCAGCTTAGTTATGTGCGCGGTAAACGCAGCGATGAGGTAAACGACAATCTCTATCGTATCAGCCCACTTAACGGCCAATTGAGTGCCCATTACTATGCCAATGATTACCAAGTGGCTGCGCGTTGGCGTTTCGCCCAGTCGCAAACGCATGTGTCGCACTATAACAACGAGCTGAGCTCACCCGGCTATGGTGTTGTTGATGTGAGTGTAGATTATGATATCAACAGCCATTGGCAGTTCAATGCAGCGGTTAACAACCTGTTTAATCATAGCTATGCGCCACATCTCAGCGGCATAAACCGTGTTGATGGCCGGGAATTAGATAAAGGCCAGCGTTTACAGGCACTGGGCCGTACTCTCCATCTAGGTGTTAGTTTCTCTTTGTGATAGCTACCAAAGGCCACGTTGTTATTGGCCTTTTTTCTTTTCTAAAGTCTCCTCAGCGAGGTTAATTTGCCACTGGTTTTTTCTGCAACTTACGTTGCAAGGTACGTCGGTGCATGTTGAGTTGACGCGCTGTTTGCGAAATGTTGCCATTGTTGCGCGTCAACACCGCTTGAATATGCTCCCACTCCAAACGCTCAGGAGACATGATCTCATCGTCGTGCGAAACGTGTGAATGCACAATATCATCCTCCAAAGTTGCCAGTAAAAGTGCCATAGACACAGGCTTAGCGAGGTAATCATCAGCGCCGAGCTTCACTGCTTTAACAGCAGTGGCAATACTGGCAAATCCAGTTAGCAATATGATTCGTGCACTCGGCAGCAAAGCGCGCAGCGGAGCAAGCAGTTGCAGTCCAGACTCATTATTTAAATTCATATCCAAAATAATGTGGCTCGGGCGCAACTGTCGTGCTTGGAACAGGGCACTTTGCACACAATCAGCATGTGCCTGCGCTTGGGTGTGCGCTTCTAGGCGCCGCATGAGTGTTCGCGCAAAGGCCAGGTCATCTTCAATCAGTAACAGCTTCATAGCGCCTCTTAGGAATAGTGATATCAATGCATGCACCGTGTTCATTGTTGGCCAATGCCAAAGTGCCACCAATGCGCTCTATCGTGGCGTTGGTTAGCCACAGCGCCACACCAAAACCATCACTGCTCGCTATCACTGCGCTGCCCAAGGAGGCCTGCATCTCAGCGCTAAACCCTCGGCCTTGGTCCTCAATTCGCCAATGAAGAGCAGAGTCAGAGTCGCGAATGGTAATCGTGATACGCTCTGCCCCAACCTCTTCGTTTGCCCGCACAGCATTGGCCAATACGTTGATCACAGCGGCGCTCAACAATGGGTCACTAATAATTTCAATATGTTCACCTTGATGTGGGAGCTGGCAATGCAGTTGCTGAGACGGATAATTCAGCGTGAAGGCTTGGCGTATCTCATCAACGAGCTGTAATAGCGGCTGGTAATGTGGCGCTCTTTCATGAGCATCACGCAGTTGCTGCGCCCGAGCACGAAACAAATCCAACTGCCGCTGACACTGCGTCAAAGGCACCGCCATATCATCAACCACAGGCTGTAACGTCGGACAGTCGGCGCTTAGCTCCCTTGCTTCATCATGCAACAGCGCCAAATTTGCAAGCGGTGTGGCTAATTGGTGGGTCGCTTGCGCTGCAGCGCTGCCCAAAGACACAAGCTGCTCAGCGCGAAGCTGCTCTTCTCGGCTTTGGGCAATAGCGCGCTGTTGTTTTGCCAAAGTGCGAGATAATGCGCTGACTAAAGTGGCGACCACAACTGCACTGAGTACAAAGTTTATCCACATGGCGATAAAATGGTGGCGCATTTGCATGCCATGCTCACCTTGATGATGCAATGGCATCATCATCACTAAGGCCGAGTAAGCAGCAATTGCAATCACGGTTAACAACACCGTTAAACGCCCAGGTAAGGTCACAGCAGCAATCATAACCGGCAACAGCAGCAACGACACAAAGGCATTGGTCGCCCCGCCACTGTGCATAAGCAGCAAGGTTAAAAACAAGATATCAGCTAATAATTGCCACACTACGGTGGCGGCGCCCACCGGTGCGCGACTATGGATGCGTTGTCGTAGCACCACCACACTCAGCAGCTGAAATAGCGACTCCACGGCGATGATGCTCAACAGCGGCAAAAGTGCTAACGCAAAATCAAGCACATAGTAAGCAATGAGCACCGCCAGTAATTGCAGTGCAATGGCGACACTGCGTAGCAATAACACACGGCGAATACTGGATTGTAATAGCAGGTCCAAAATAACAGCGCTAAGAGGGGATGAATAACGAAAGTCTATCGTTATTCTGGCGCTGAGAAAAGCAAAGAGTGGGTGACTACGGCGACGTTACCGGCTTAACTGGAAGGCCTCACAAGGCGTGCCTTGGTGGTAAACTAAACGCCAATCTTGGTTGCTATTCAGACACCATATCGACATCCTTACAGAGTAGTGCCATTGCCCTCCTTTGATGCGTCTAAGCGCACCTCGGTAAGAAAGCTGGGCGACATCAGCGCCCAACATGCGCCCTTCAAAATCTTGATTGTGAAAGGTGGGTTTTCGTCCCTTGGCTTGCTCTTTTGGTAGCCGAGCAAGCACATTGTCCTTATCAAAGCGCCGGCCGTCGGCCGACACCTCGATAAAACGTTCATCAAGCAATTCATTTAATCGCGAGGCATTGCTGCGCACCTCCTCACTCATTAAAGTTCTTTCTAACTCAATTAGTTGCGCCAACGTTTGCGCTTTAATCTTGCTCATGATGTTTGATGACTTTCCCTTCTTTCATGACAAAGGTCACTGCGCTTAGTTGCGAAATATCCTTTAATGGCGACTGCGCAACAGCAATTACATCAGCGTAGTATCCGTTTTGCAATTTGCCAACTTCCTTACCCATATTCAATAGCTTAGGCGCTTGCTCTAAACTAGTCGCCAACGCTTCACGGGGCGACATACCATACTCAACTAACAATGCAAATTCGCGGGCGTTATCTCCATGGCGGGATACCCCTGAGTCGGTACCAAATGCGATATTCACGCCTTCATCTAAAGCCCGTTGGAATGATGCTTTCACCACCGGGGCGACCTGCGTTATTTTGTCTACTATAGCCTGAGGAACCTTATGATTGTGCTTCACTTCCTCACTCACAGAGATCCCTGCTAACAATGTCGGCACTAAGTAAGCACCCGTACTTTTAAACAGCGCCACCGTTTCATCACTGGCATAAGAGCCGTGTTCGATAGAGTCGACTCCGCTGCGAAGTGCAGCTGCAACACCTTGGGCGCTGTGTGCGTGAGCTGTCACAGGGCGACCAAGGTTATGAGCAGTATCAACAATCGCCTTCATCTCCTCGTCAGTCAGTTGCTGATTGAGCCCCGCCTGAGTGTTACTCAATACCCCGCCGGTGGCAGTGATTTTGATAACTTGCGCCCCGGCTTTAACTATCTCGCGCACCGCCCGTGTGCAATCATCGGCGCCATTGCACACGCCCATGCGTGGAGCAAACGCATCAAGCACCTCTTGTCTATACCCATGTAAATCACCGTGGCCGCCCGTAGGAGTCACCGCCTCACCTGCAGCAATAATACGTGGCCCCTGTATCACGCCATTTTCTACTGCTCGTTGCAGCGGAAAAATCACCTCGTTATAACTGCCTAAATCACGTACGGTAGTGAACCCCGCGTTGAGGGTATTGCCAAGGAATTGCGTAGCACGTAACGCCTGATCGGCCTCGACCTCCTTCAACCACCTTTCAGGGTCAGCCTGGGGATCACGTTCAAAACTAATATGCACATGCAAATCTATTAGCCCCGGCATTACAAATTGCTCTTTAAGGTCAATAATATGCGCGTCGGCCAAGCCTAACGTCTGAGCACTGACATAGCCTTCATGAATGCCCTGGACACGACCGTCTACTACTTCCAGGGTTTGCCGCTCAAGAACATCGGCATTGGCCGCTGGGAGTAATTTACCGGCATAAATCAATGTACTTTGCGCCCAAGCGCTTGCGCTTGATAACGCCAAAAGTAAGCTTGCACATGTGATGAGTTTCATTGTTTTTCCTTGGTTATTATTTTCTTTTACCTGAACATACTTTGCCGGTGCAAACCAGTATAACTCGACCAAAACGCTGCATTTTGGTATAAAGTTGCCATAGCAAAGAGATCGGGCCAGATGAATAAACAAACGTCCGACGCAGCAACCTTAGGAAGTTTTATGCACTATGCAGAGATCACTGGCTGGGGCAAATGTATCCCACCAGCACGCATTACTAACGATGACATTGCCACCGTGGTTGATACCTCAGATGAGTGGATCAGCTCTCGCACCGGTATTAAAGCCCGCCATATTAGCCACGTAAGCACTGCTGAGCTTGCAACCGTGGCCGCCCAACGCGCGTTAGATTGTGCTGGCGTTGACGCCGAGCAGCTTGATCTCGTGCTGGTTGCCACCTGCACACCAAGTACCATGGTCGCCAACACAGCCTCGGAAGTGCAACAACGCTTAGGCGCCAAAGGAGCCGCTACGTGTGACAGTAACGCCGCTTGCTCTGGTTTTTTATATGCGCTGCAAATGGCCACGGCACAAATCCAGGCAGGCATGATTAAAACCGCTGTTGTAGTCGCCGCCGAGCGCATGCTGTGGTATGTCAATTGGGCCCTGCGTGACAGTGCGGTGTTATTTGGCGATGGCGCGGGTGCGGTGGTGTTGCAAGCCAGTGAGCAACCATTAGGGTTACTCGCGAGCAAAAGTGGCTGTGACAGCAGCGACCGTTCAATTTTGCATATTAGTAACTTTGGCACCAACGTGAACAAATACCAGACCATTGGCGGGTCTGATTTAAACTTTGTTGGCCCGGAAATCTTCAAACGTGCCGTCAAAGGCATGAGTGTAGCCTGCGACGATGTGTTGAGTCAGGCACAACTTAGCCTCGATGACATCGATGTATTAGTACCACACCAAGCGAACTTACGAATTATCCAATCAATTCAGCAGCGCTTAAAAGTAGACGATGACAAAGTGATGGTTAATATCGATGAATACGGCAATACCTCCGCAGCAACCATTGCCATTGCCTTGTGTGAGGCTGTAGAAAGAGGGATGGTCAAACCTGGCGCGAATATCATGTCAGCCGCCTTCGGCGCAGGCCTGACTTGGGCAGCCAGTTACATAAAGTGGGGTGAGCGTGTAACTCCAGTGCGTGACAGTCAAGCGGCTTTACCTGAGTGCTCGCAAACTGGGTTAGAGCTCATTGCCGAGGCGGTAACGGCCTGCCAACAAGGTTAATGCGACTATGGGCTGCAATGGCGGCCCAATTACTTTAAAACTTTCATAAATGCCGCTATGGTTACCTTGAGCGTAAGCTATATAGGAACAGTGTTATGGCTAAAGACGGTTTGAAAGTAGATATAGAGCGCCACCAGCAGCGCATCTATATCGCCTTAGTACTGACCGGTACGTTGAATCATGAGCATTATCAACTACTGACGCCATTATTCGCTTCGGCCTTGGCTGATATTGACGAGCCCATTGTCGATGTTTTCATCGACGCCAGTCAGCTAGACGGTTTTACAACACGAGCTATGTGGGATGACTTCAAGTTAGGGGTTATTCATCGTAAGCAATTTAAACGCATAGCCTTGTACGGCCATAAACGGTGGCAAAGCTTCGCGGCAAGTGTTGCAAATTGGTTTGTTAGTGGCGAAGTTAAATATTTCGACGACCCTCGCGCGGCAATCGCCTGGTTATCTGAACATTAAAAAAGGCCGCTTACGCGGCCTATTGTGTAACTTTTTTCTTAGCTACCAAAGCGCTGTTGCAACATGGTGTATGCAGCACGAATACCATAGGCCTCACCACCAACCGGGCGACCTGGTAGTGCGCGCACATTCCACGCCATAACATCAAAGTGTACCCAAGGTGTTTCTTTGGCAACAAACTCTTGCAGGTAAAGCGCTGCGGTTATGGCGCCGCCAAATGGGCCTTGTGAGCAGTTGCTCATATCCGCCACGTCGCTTTTCAACAAGTTTTTATACTGAGCAAACAGTGGCATACGCCATACTGGGTCTTGGCTTTGATAACCAGCCTCTGTCAACGCCTGAGCGATGTCATCATCGCTACTGAAAAAACCGGGTAACTCGGTGCCAAGAGCAATTCGCATAGCGCCGGTGAGGGTGGCGAAATCCATAATAAGATCGGGGTTATCTTGCTGCGCTTCATCAAGCGCATCGCACAACACTAAGCGACCCTCGGCATCGGTATTGTCAATTTCAACGGTAATGCCTTTACGAGTTTTAACCACATCACCTGGGCGAAACGCATTACGTGATACCGCATTTTCGACTGCAGGAATTAACACCCGTAGCTGCACGTTTAACCCAGCTGCCATGATCATATTAGCAAGGCCCAATACATGCGCTGCACCGCCCATGTCTTTTTTCATTAATCGCATACCCGCCGCAGGCTTTAAATCTAGACCGCCGGAGTCAAAGCATACGCCTTTGCCTACTAAAGTGATTTTGGGCGCTTTTTTATCACCCCAGCGCAAATCAAGCAATCGCGGCTTGTTTTCACTGGCACGACCGACCAAATGAATGGTCGGATAGTTTTGCTCTAATAGCTCATCACCGATCCACTGTGAGAATTGGCCATCGTAACGCTCAGCTAAGTCGCTCATGACTTCACTTAAGTGTTGAGGCATCATATCCGCCGCAGGCGTATTAACAAGGTCGCGCACTAAGTTTGTCGACTCAACACTGGCTATCAGCTCATCGAACAACGCCTTATCGGTTATGAGTAAACGCGCTTTCGGTGAATTCGTTTGTTTATAGCCAGTGAATTGATAGCCACCGAGCGCAAAACCCAGGGCAATATCACGTTCGTTGGCGCAGTCAGTCAGTTGATAATCGCCCTCTGGTAACTTGTTCACACTGTCTCCAGCGGCCCACACACTTTGCTCATTATCGCTGACTAAGACTGCCAGTTTAGGTTCGCCATTGTCGGTATTTGGTACAACACATAGACCTTGACCTCCACCGAGTGAACGCAATACCCAAGTTCGGGTAAAGTCGTCCTGTTGCTCAGACCATGTCTCTAAGTTGTTTTGATTGATAACATAAAAAGGGATTGGCGCGTTATCCTTACGCGGCGTATTTACCAAAAGATTCATTGCAGACTCATCGTTGGTTGCTGATAATATTCAGCATATCAAGTTCGCCTTATAATTGGTATAGGATGAGTAATGGCGTCTTCACTTTCCAGCCGACGGTTGTTTTTTGCTCTGGGCTTAAGCAACGAGGCAAAGTCTTCACTCGCGCACTGGCTACAACACCATGTCATCGCCGATAAAGCCTTTACGCAACCACGAAACTGGCACTTAACCCTGTTATTTCTTGGCAATACCCCTTCGAATACGGAGGCTGCGCTGATTAAAGAAGTGAGAGCTCTGCAGCTTAGGAAGTTTAACTTAAAGGTGGCAGACATCGATTGGTGGCCCAGTAATGGCATTTTTCACCTTCGCCCCAGCTCACCACCTAACGCGTTATTCACACTGCACAATGGCCTCAAAAAGATAGCACAAAAACATCATATTAAAGATCCGCACCGGCGCTATCGCCCCCACATCACCCTAGCAAGAAACTGCAAAGCGATGCCCACAGTTGCTCAACCGATGCCAGCTTTTGACATGCAAGTGCATAGGTTTACATTGTTTGAGTCGACCCGTGATGAGCAAGGCTTGGTCTATCGCCCGATTGAACATTTTACGCTGTATTAGCGTGCTTTTAAGCAAATACATTGAGACTCTGAGGATGGCACACTATGCTAAAGGTAACCGGTTCCCTACATCGCATTACCAGTCAGAACCACGACTTTGAATTATCTATTTTCAAGGATCCATCATGACGCGATTTATTTACTTTCTTTTACTTTTTTCTTTCGTTGCCCAAGCAGAAAATGTGCATGTCGGCGATTTTGGCGCCACAGCCAATGATCAACAAGATGACAGCGTAGCGATACAAAGCGCCCTCGACTCACTGGCCAAAGGTGACACGCTTATCTTTGCTGAGGGCACGTACGATGTGTGCGCCACCTTAGTGTTGCAACACAGTGAGCAAATCACTTTGCGCTCTTTTACACAGAGTAAATTAAAAAAGTGTGCAAACTTTTCTGGAGAATACTTGCTTTACGTTAAACCAGCGCAAGACTTCACCTTGAGCTCGTTACATTTTCAAGGACTCCATAACGGTCACCAAGTTAGCACCTGGGGCAAACAAGGCGTGTATATCGCCTCGGCTACAAACGTAAAAATTATCGGCAATGAGTTTAGCAACTTTGGTGATGCCGCTTTGCGAGTGACTTCCGGGCCTGAAGCCGATTATTTCACTACCAATACCCGTGAAGTCATGATCGCCAGCAACCGCTTTAGCCAGTGTCGGCAAGTGACAACAACACAAGCACAGACAAACTCTTACGTGGGAGGGGTGAATGATATTGTGGTGTTGGACAATGAATTTGAGAGTTGTACCCTTAAGCTTTCAACTCGTGCGCCAGCACAAACTGCGAATGTGTTGTTCAATACCTTTAAGGATATTAACAAGACCGCATTTGAGGTGAGCTACTACTCAGATCTGTGGGTCGCTCATAATCGCTTTATGAACATTGATGGGTTTGTTATGAACTTATACCCGAACTCTCAAGCTCCCCGACAAATTCCATGGGATAATATTATGTTTGAGAAAAACTTTATTCATAACACCCGATTTGGTCTGCGCCTAAATAGCCTTGGCAGAGAGCAACTGCGCCCTGTGTATGCGTTGACCGTGCGCGATAACCGTTTTGAGCAAGTTCACTTCGCCGAGGAAACCAACTGGCGTGATATTGTGCGAACCTACAGCTACTCTGATCACGCTTCTTTCGATGGAGTACATATTTCTGGAAACGAATATGAACTCGCCCCGGACAGCGATTTTCTTTACATTGATCCCCTTAGTCGCAATGTGTATATCGACAACAACACAGCCCTGCCCACCCAACCGGGCAGTTAGCTGAGCGCCGCCTAGTTGGGCACGTCAGTGTCTAAACTAGCCCTCGGGAGGGGGACTGTCGTCGCAGCGGGATGAATTCTTAGCAGGTGGTTTAGGGTGACTGAACGAGCTAGGTAACACCTCAACCCCTACCAGCTTGGCAATTTTAACAACAAGGGGGATGGTAATAGGAGCAAATGGCAGTATTGCAAACACGCCTAAACCCAGCCCCTTTAAAATATCTACAAACTGTTCATTTGCCACTTTGAGTTCATGCTTAGTGGCGTTACCACGCGTGTAGCGTCGGTAAATATCCAGCATCTCTTTTGTTTCTTGGCGTTCTTGCGCCAAGGCCCACTTCACCGTCACCATCGCGCGACGTAATTTCAATTTTTGTCGCCGCCGAGAAATAAGCAGCACGCGGATTGGAGCGCGATGGAATAAACGATAGATGCGCATAAGGTCTTCACTAAGTAGTTACTAAATGATTGTCACACAGATAACCCCTAGACGCTAGCACCATACAATTTCTCCCACTTAGGTCTAATATTTTGTAACAAAAGTTATTGTTGTGTTGAATCTATTGTAAACAACATGTATAGATACCTTATACACAATGACAACAAAGAATCATAAATCTGTATACTAACTGGGGGATACAATATGAAGTTGAAATACAGAACTCTGCAAGCAGCCGTTCGCTGCGCACTTCTTTCCACATCAACGGTAGCGCTGCTACACACCGGTAATGCACTTGCTGAAGACGAGAGCAATGCTGAAAAAACGAAAAATATTGAAAAAATCGCCGTCGTAGGGTCACGTGCTGCACCACGCTCTATCGGTAGTTCTCCTGTTCCGGTTGACATTATCGGCGGTGAAGAGCTCAGTAAGGTGGGTAATTCCGATATGTTAGAAGTGCTTAAAGGCACTGTTCCATCATTTAATGTACATAGTAATCCTATCAGTGACGCAGCAACGCTTGTGCGCCCTGCCAACTTGCGAGGTCTCCCCTCTGATAGCACACTAGTCTTACTCAATGGCAAACGCCGCCATCGCGCCTCGGTCATCGCATTTCTAGGCGGTGGTATTAACGATGGTGCACAAGGCCCTGATATTTCAGTGATCCCAAGCATCGCGCTGAAACAAGTAGAAGTATTGCGCGACGGTGCTGCGGCGCAGTACGGGTCGGATGCAATTGCTGGGGTAATGAACTTCGTGCTTAAAGATGCCAGCGAAGGGGGTACGTTTGAAGTACGTCATGGGCAATACTACGAAGGCGACGGTGATAGCACTCAAATTGCCGGTAACATTGGTTTACCGTTCACTGATAACGGCTTCGCTAACTTAAGCTTCCAATATAAAAATGCTGACGCGACAAGTCGCAGTACTCAGCGCGCTGACGCGATTGCGTTAACAGCGGCGGGCGTGCCGGATATTGACGACCCAGCACAAATTTGGGGTACCCCAGAGATTGAAGACGACATTTCCATTTTTGGTAATGTTGGCTTAGAGCTAACCAATGATGATGAGTTCTACATGTTCGGTAACTATTCTGAGCGTGATGTTCGTGGTGGCTTCTATTATCGTAACCCGCATACACGCCCAGGTGTGTACTCCAACGATGGCGGTGAAACGCTGCTGGTGGGTGATTTAACTGGCGATATGAGCGGCAACTGTCCAACCAATATCCAAATCGACGATAACGTACTGGACAACCCAGAGTACATTAATGGCGTAGCTAATAACCCAGATTGCTTTGCCTTTAATGAAATTCTGCCTGGTGGTTTTACGCCAAACTTCGGCGGTAATATCGTTGACACCTCATTCACAGCAGGTGTGAAAGGTGAGTTTACCGATGGCTGGCTCAAAGGTTGGCTCTATGATGCCAGTGGCTCAGTGGGCTATAACGCCTCACGCTACTTCCTCTATGACACCGTAAATGCCTCTTTAGGTCCGCAAACACCGCGCGATTTCTCACCAGGTAAATACGAGCAGTTAGAGAAAACATTTAACTTCGATATCACCCGGACCTTTGATTGGGGCTTGTATTACGATGCCAACGTTGCCGGTGGTATTGAGTGGCGTGAAGAAACCTTCACCGTGATCGCTGGCGATGAAGATTCATTTGAAATCGGCCCGCTAACAGAGCAAGGCTTCAGTATTGGTTCTAACGGCTTCCCTGGCTTTAAGCCTTCACAAGCCGGTGAATTCACACGCCGCAACTATGCTGCCTATATTGATATCGAAACACCATTCACTGAGAACTTTTTAATGGGTTGGGCGCTGCGCTATGAAGATTACGACAGCTTTGGTTCAACAACTAACTACAAAGTAACGGGTCATTACACTATTAACGACATGTTCTCATTGCGTGGTTCATTAAGCACTGGTTTCCGTGCGCCTACTGTTGGGCAAGCGAACGTTAGTAACGTGCAAACGAACCTAAGCAGTGGCGTGTTGGTTGATTCGGCGCTGTTACCACCAACTAACCCGATTGCGGTTCAGCTCGGTGGTGAAGAACTACAGCCGGAAGAGTCTGATAGCTATACCTTCGGTGCGGTTTACCAAAACGGTGATTTCTATCTAACCATGGATTACTACAACATCGATGTAGAAGACCGTATCAGTCAATCAGAAAAAATCGTGCTTAGCGATGAAGATAAAGACATCTTAAAACAAGCAGGTGTGCCGAATGTCGACCAACTTGCACAGGTCAGTTTCTTCACCAATGACTTTGACACCACCACTGAGGGTGTTGATATAGTAGCCAACTACAGCACTGATTTACTCGATGGTTTCTCAACCTTTAGCTTGGCGTACAACTGGAATGAAACTGAAGTGACCAGCTTCAGTGATATTACCGGTGACTTTAAAGTACAACGCCTAGAGGAAGACCTACCTAATCATCGTGGTACAGCAACTTGGTCACAACAATGGGATTCATTCTCTGGCTTTGTGCGCGTGAATTACTTCGGTGAGTACCAAGGTGTTCATGTTGACTTCGACCAAACAGCTAAAATGGCCGATGCCGCAGTAACAGTTGATGCGGAGGTGACTTACTACCCCACCGAAGCCATCGGTCTATCTGTGGGTGCACAAAACATCTTCGACCAAGAGGCAGAGCCTTTAGATTTCGAGGACCGTACAGGTATTCCTAATAACAATTGGGGTGGCTTGTACTATGAAACCTCGCCGTTTGGTTTCAATGGTGGCTATTACTACGTAAAAGCGACTTATAGCTTCTAATAGAAGCACATTAACCACATCACAGGCGGGCATAAAGCCCGCCTTTTTTATGCTTGCGTCGACACAGGCCGCACGGTATGTTGAATTAAAAAGCTTTACCGAATCACTATGACTATTTTAGAGCGCGCTAATCAGCTGCTAAGTGAAAACAAACTGAAGGAAGCCGAGTTTCATTTTAAATCGGCGCTTGAAGCCGACCCGAATCAAGGCGAAGCACTGTTTGGTTTGGGTCGCATTGCCATCCGCTTAGAGAAATACCCTCAGGCAGTCTATTTGCTACAAAAAGCCTGCCAAAGGCTCCCTAAAGTACTCGACCCTTTATTTGCGCTTGCCGATGCATTTGACGGCCTAGAGAAACGAAGTGATGCTTATGAAGTACTGCACTACTGCACCAAAATTGCTCCTCATAACGGCGAGTCCTTTTATCGCTTAGCCCTGCACCATCTTACCTATGGCTATATCAAAAAAGCTAAGCAGGCTCTGCTCAATGGCTTGGGCTGCCCAGATCACCCGGTCACCCCATACATATACTATGAGTTAAGCCAACTGAAAGGTAATAATGTTACTTCTAAACAGATTGCTCATATGCACACTCTGCTTAGCGCAAGCCGTAGCACGCAAGCCAAAGTGGTGCTGCATTACAGCTTGGCAAAAAGCTATCATAACAGTGGTGACAAAACTCAGGCCTTTGCTCACTATCGTTTAGCCAATGAAATGCAATATACCTTGTGTACGCCTTTGGGTGAGGGCTTCGAGCAGTACATCAACATGCTTATAGCGCAGTTTTCAACAACCTTTATTACTGAGCAACAAGACACCTTAAAAGCCAGCTTTATTCCGGTGTTTATTGTTGGCATGCCACGGACGGGTTCCACCCTGTTAGAGCAAATGTTGTGTCAGCACCCAAGCATAGCAAGCCTAGGTGAAAACGACGTTATTAGCGCCAAACTGATGGCTTATTTGAGCGCGGTCAATGAAGCTCCTTTCCCACAATGCATGGCCAATACAAACACCGATAACACCGATATTCGTAACCGGCTGCGACAGATGTACGTTGATGAACTCACCAAGCATCAACTCGCTCACCGTGTCGTGATCAATAAACTCCCCGCTAACTTTCAGGCTCTCGGAGCTATTCAAGCACTGATGCCAAATGCCGTGTTTATCGATTTGAGACGTAATTTCCAGCCCATGGCTTGGTCGGTATTTTGTCATTACTTTGGCGCCAATGAACCCTTTTTCTGCCATATGGACACCTTAGCTCGTTACTACGAAGGCTATGATAACTTGATGCAACACTGGCGAGACACATTGGGGGAAAACCTGATCACGATACATTACGAACAATTAGTGCAAGAACCTGAACAGTACCTACGTAAAATATTCAGTAAACTGGAGTTAAGTTACACACAACAATGCTTGCGCTATTTTGAATCACATCACGCGGTGACGACCTTGAGTCGCCATCAAGTGCGTGAACCCGTCTATAAAGATGCGAACAAAGCTTACAAAGACTATGAGCAAGCCTTTAGCGAATGCTTTAGCCGTAGCGTGAAAACCAGGCCAGTACATCCTGAAACTGATCCCGCTGCGCTTGGGGATGAGTAAGCATGTCAATATGGCCATAGTCATGGTGATGGCCATGACTGCGCCCGTACAACTTAAATTCTTGGATGCCACAACCTGACTCTTGCATAAACTTCTTTATATCTATGGGTTGTGCCAGCGCTTTATCCTTAACCCCTGCGATGTGCAACGTTGGCGGTAACGCCAAGCGTTTAATGGCATGGCCATAATCAAAACCATCGTCGCTATCAATCCAAGGCCTTACCTTTGCCCACTGCATACTTTGATAGTGTGATTTAACGGTTTCATCATCACTGCCCCACTTCAGTTTACGCGCAGGCAAATAGCCATATTTCTTCGCTTTTTTTGGTGCCAACCAATACCACACCAAATTACCTTTAAGGAATTTACTAGGGTGACGGTTATACAATGAGCGCTTGGATCCAAAGTACGCACAGGCGCTGACTTTCTTTATATACTCAGGAAAGCGAGCAAAGACACTGTTGAATAACACTCCGCCCCAAGAGTGAGCGACCCAAAAACGAGGGAATTCACCGGCATGCTTCGTTATTTTGCTTAAAAACGCTGGGATTTCATGACATATGGCCTCGGTTTGCCCATAACTGGCCCCAGGGCCTATTGATGGCTTACTTTCGCCACGACCACATAAGTCGGCGACATAACATCGATATCCATGTTTAGCTAAAAAAGGCGCTAATCCTTTATTCGAATGCGTATAAAAAATCTTGCCATTTTCAACAGCACCATGCATAAAAAAGATGGCTGGACCTGTGGCGTTATCTTGCGCAATATAACGCAAATGCAGGGTTTGCTGCTCACTGTAATCAATATATACCGACTGTTGAATAATATCGCTCATACTTGATATTGCTTATTCTTTTTTACTCATCGTACCAGCATCAAATGTTATCAACAAGTAACATAATTCAGTCACTATTTAGCCACAACAGCTATGCTCGCATGGTGAATAAGTCTGTAGTGTAAAGAAAAGTCATGAAACTAAAAATGAGCAATATGAGCGTATGTAACGCTCTTAGTCCATCACAAAGCACTACAGCAACAAGGTGATTTTCTCTATAATGGGGCTTTTAGCCGAATAGAGTTTGCCCTTGCATCCGAAGAACCGTCACGCCAACGGCTATGATTTCGACGCCTTGTGTCGAAGCTTACCTAGTTTAGAGAACCACATTATTACTCGGCGCGATGGCCAGCCAAGTATCGATTTCAGCGATCCGAACGCGTTAAAAACACTCAACCAAGCACTGCTTAAGCACCATTATCACATTGATATATGGGATTTACCCAGCGGCTTTTTATGCCCCCCGGTTCCCGGGCGAGCCGATTATGTGCACCACTTACACGACCTACTTGCCAACGACAGCGGCTTAGATGTCGCGCATCATAAAGTAAGGGTATTGGATGTGGGGACCGGCGCATCGCTCATTTACCCTATCTTAGGTCATAAACTATTTAACTGGCAGTTTGTTGCCAGTGATATCGACCCCCAGTCTGTCAAGCTCGCTAAGCAGTTAGCACAACTCAATCAATTACCTATCAAGGTACAACAACAAAAACGTCCAAGTAGTTATTTTAACGGCATAGTTAAAGCCCAAGATACCTTAGTCGCCACCCTGTGCAACCCACCTTTTCACGACAGCGAACAAAGCGCACAGGCCGGAAGCGAGCGCAAATGGCGTAATCTGAAAGGCCAAGCAAAAGGGGCGCACCTCAACTTTGGCGGTCGTGCCAATGAGCTATGGTGCCAAGGTGGCGAACTTGGCTTTGTGCGCGATATGATTTTAGAAAGCAGCCATTATGCCGAGCAGGTACTGTGGTTTAGCTCATTGATTTCAAAAAAAGACAACCTCAGGGCCCTCAAAAACACCTTGCGTAAGGCTGGGGCCATCAATATTGAGGTGGTGAATATGGCCCAAGGGCAAAAAGTCAGCCGCTTTCTTGCTTGGAGCTTTATGCCACAGAGTGAACGTCAAGCACGCTTAGAACAATTGCTTTGCTGAGTGGTACTCGGGTCATTGAGCGCTTGCTTATAATGTTTACGACACACGGAAACATAGCGCTCGTTACCACCAATTTGCACTTGGTCGCCACTGGCAACCACCGCTCCTTCGCTGTCATAGCGCAATACGTGGTTGGCTTTGCGGCCGCAGTGGCATACGGTTTTTAGCTCCACCAGCTTATCGGCCCAGGCTAATAAATATTGTGAACCGACAAAAAGTTCGCCAAGGAAGTCACTGCGTAGGCCATAGCATAAAACGGGTATGCGTAACTGATCGACAACCTCGGTCAGCTGCCACACTTGTTGCTTCGACAAAAACTGGCTTTCATCCACCAACACACAATTTACCGGCTGGATTTGGTGCTGCTGTTGGATAAGTGCAAACACATCAGACTCACCGTCAAAGACATAGGCATCGGCCTGCAAGCCAATTCGCGATGCAACCTTCCCAACACCTGATCGGTCGTCTATCGCGGCAGTCATAATCATAGGGCGCATACCGCGCTCACGATAGTTAAAAGCCGATTGCAATAACGTTGTGGACTTTCCAGCATTCATCGCCGAGTAGTAGAAATAGAGTTGAGCCATAGTGATTGTTATCCATTTTTTTCGCGCGCCAAGCTTACACTAAGGCTTTAGGAAAGTCATATCTCCTCTTAGAGAGCTTTAAACAACAAACACTAATCGCGAATTTGTAGATAGCGTCGGTAAATAGCCGTGGTATCCAAGCCTTTTAGCGCATCCCATATACGTTCCACTCGGTGAGGGTGTGCCTGGTAAAATTTTGGTGCGAAGATAAGATAGCCATAGTGCACATCGAAAGGCGGATAAAGTGGGCTCACCCCTTGGATATCGGCGGGCTCAACGTATAGGTTCTGATTACCGACTTGGCAAAAATCCATCACTGCGTGTACACGCCTGTTTGCCAATAGCCGGTAAGCGTCTTGCTGCAAAAAAAACAAAATGCACAAAAACTGGCTGATCGTTTAAGCGCTGAGCTACAGCGTAACCATGCGGCAAGGCAATCGCCACGCCTTGCTGTTGCAAATAGTGTCTTCTTGGCCAGAACTCATGAAATTCACGATTGCCAATAAAGCAACTACCCACTTTACTCAGTGCACGACCTGTATCAACGTCATTGTTAATCATAGGATAACGCAGCCGAGAGAGTCGTTGCTTTCGATAGCTGCCTATTAATGCTTGCGCTTCGCCCTTTTCGACCATATCTAAACAGCGCTTCCAAGGTCTGCGAATAAATGCAAAACGCACGTTCTCTAGGCGTGACTGTAATTGTTGGATCACTTCGATATTAGCACCGGGGTTGTGGGTAGGCACCTCTCGGGTTTGTCCCATGTAAAACGGCACCACCTCTTTGTCCTCATAACAGAGGGTTATTCGCAGATTGCTGTTAGCTGCCAATGCGACGCGGCAACAAACAACTGTTATAACCACCATAAAAAGGAGGAACCGGACCATTTAAGACCACTTAGCTGGATTAATTGTGTTTTAGTTTAGCCGTCGCAGTGGGCCTGTTCAAACGCTAGCAACCATTGTTTCTTGTCCACCCCACCGGCATAGCCAGTCAACGTGCCGTTACTGCCGATAACGCGATGGCAAGGCACGATAATACTGATAGGGTTTTTGCCATTCGCCGCGCCGACGGCACGCACTGCATTTGGGTTATCTAATAACTTGGCAATATCACCATAGCTGCACGTAGTCGCATAACTTATCGTCATCAATGCATTCCACACCTGATTTTGAAAATCAGTGCCGGCGACATCAATAGCCACATCAAATTTTTGCCGAGTACCATCAAAGTACTGCTGTAGCTGATAGAGTGCTTGATTTAGCAAGTCGTTGTTGCAACTAAGGCCATTTTGGGCACGGCCCATATCAAAACCGACATAGCACAGGCCATGATCGGTCGCTTGGATTAACAAGGCGCCTATCGGCGTCCCTAGCGTTGTTTGGTACATAGTCATAATTGTTGCCATAGCTGAAAGGTTAAATAAGAACGAAACGGTGCACAGGCCTCGGGATTTATGTTCGGCAGGTGTTGCAGCGCTTTTTTGACCCCCAAGTCCCCCCCTAAATAGATATCAGGGTCGCTCAGACCACGCATCTTCGCATAGTTTACAGTCCAAGGGCCGATACCTTTTATGGTTAACCAAGCGTCTATATCGTCAATACCATGGCTGCTCACATGCCGGGCTAAATCAATAATCGCCTGTTTACGCCTTGCTGGCATTTTAAAAAAGCTAAGCTCACTTTGCGCCACTTGGTGAGCCCTTGGAAAATAGCGCCCTTCATCACCGAGCGATGCCACCAAGGTTTTGCTTAACTGTCTTGCAGCACTCACGCTGACTTGTTGCCCTAACACCGCCCTGATGCCCGCTTCGAACGGCTCCCAAATGCCTGGCAGCCTGAGCCCTTGTTTAAGCGGCAGACACTCCCCGAAAGCACGATGCAGTTGCTGATTGATCACCTCGGTATCGGCATCCAAATCTAAAACACGGCGAATGTTCGCCACTACAGCCTGTAAATGAGACCAATCCGTGAGGGTAATATCAACCCAAAAGCCCTGTTTCGCCCGGTCAAAAACAGCATTAAACTGGCCTTTACAGGATGCATACTCAAAGGTGCGACCATAGCTGTTAGAATCAACCCACTCTACAGGGTCGACCGCCCGCTTTGCTAAAAACTGTTGCATGGCAGGCCAGTCATAAGGCGGGCGAAAACTTAAAAACAAATTAATATGCTGCTGCGCAGGCGACGTTCGACTACGAATATCACTCGGAGTGAGCTTTAGAAGCTGTTTAAATGCATCATTGAAGCGCCGAACACTGTTGAAGCCTGAAGCGAATGCAATGTCAGTAATTTTTAGCTGTGTTTGCTGCAATAGCTGTTTGGCAAACTGGCACTGAACAAACTGTGCGTATTGGCCAGGTGCGATACCATAATGTCGTTTGAATAATTGACTTATATAACTTTGCGACACCCCTAGGCGCGCCGCCAGCGCGGGTAACCCGCCCTCACGCCATTGCCCTTGATCAATTAACTTTTTGCCACGCAGTGCGGTTGTTTGCGCGCCCAGCCAAGGGTAACTGCCTGGGCTGGCATCGGGGCGACAGCGCAAACAGGGTCTAAAGCCGGCTAAGGCTGCCTGATGTGCATGCTGATAATACTGCACGTTATGCTCTTTTGCCGCAGGGGCTGGGCAAATAGGCCGACAATAAATGCCGGTACTACGCACTGCAACGTAAAAGAGCCCATCAAAGCGCTTGTCACGGCTCATCCGGGCTGTTTGGCAGATATCTGGGGGATACATGCTTTACACTCACTTTACTTTAAGTCTTGTGATCAGCTTATCGTAAAATGCGTGAATACCTAGCCAGATTTTACACTCAATATAAAATTAACTTAGCGCCCTGTCGCTTGATGAAAAAGCGCCTCCACCGCTGGCCAATCGATGACCTCATAAAAGGCTTCAATATATTCTGGTCGGCGGTTTTGGTACTGTAAGTAGTATGCATGCTCCCATACGTCCAAACCTAGAATAGGCGTTAATCCATCCATTAGTGGGCTATCTTGATTGGCACTGTTGACCACTTGAAGTCGATGGCTACTATCAACCACCAGCCATGCCCAACCACTTCCAAACTGCGTTAATGCCGCCTGCGTAAACTGCTTTTTAAATGCCTCCCAGCTCCCTAAGTCACTTTTGATAGCCTGAGCTAACGCACCTTGTGGCTGCGTGCCACCTGAGGGGCTCATCACTTGCCAAAACAAACTGTGATTGGCATGCCCACCGACGTGATCACGGATCGCAGGTCTCAGTGCCTCATCTATCTTAGCGATGTTATGCAACAACCAATGTGCCCCTTTGCCCTCATATTCGCTGTCTTTCAAAGCGTCATTGGCCTTATTGATGTAGGTTTGGTGATGTAAAGTATGATGAATTTCCATGGTACGGCCATCAATATGAGGCTCCAGGTCATCATAGCCGTAAGCTAATTCTGGAAGTTGAAATGCCATCGTCACTCCTTATTTAGTGAAAAGTGGGGTGTGTAACACTGTGCTGATTAAGCGCGTGTTGTAGTTGCTTATGAGTTTCAGGGTTGGGGCCATAGAGCTTGGCGAAGTGCATCAGTTGCGCATACGTTTTATCACTATGGATAGCACCGATGTGCATGACACTTGGGTCAGAGTGCTGACGCAACGCCAGCATATTGGCATGCACTTGAGTAAGAGTGTGTGCAGCGCCACTTAGGTTACCAAGGCGAATGTAAGTATCTGCGAGGTTGTGGGCAGCCACTACCATAGCAGGGCTACATTGCGCCAATGCTTGGCAACGCACGCCCTCATCTTTTAACGTTAAAAATTGCGCCATCAAGCGATAGCTAAGTTGGTAAGCAACAGTGTATTTATCTCTGGCGAGGTGCCACTGCTTAGCGTTGAATGCGTGATTACCGGCTTGAATATCGACTTGCCAAGGGGTGAGTGCGGATTGCACCCAAGGCAAGTCAGTTAATGGAGATTGGCTCATACTGATTTACATTCACGTCACTGTGGGTCATACCACTACCTTAAACACAGATAAACGTTAATGCAAATCATTTTTATTTATGGGTTTAATTTACTAACCTCATTGCGCAAACTGGTGCAGCTGCTCACCATCTAAGCGATAGATAATCCACTCACCTTGTGCTTGCGCGCCGATACTCTCATAAAAGTCAATCGCTGGCTTGTTCCAATCGAGCACCACCCACTCAAAACGGCCACAGTCTTTTTCAATCGCGCGACGGGCAAGAAATTGCATCAATGCCTTGCCTGCACCTCGACCTCGCTTATCTTCGCTAACATATAAGTCTTCAAGGTACAGGCCATTGCGGCCCAACCAAGTGGAATAATTGAACAAGTACACTGCAAAGCCGATTGCCTCAGCATCAGGCGCCTCACTGTCAAAGCAAATCACACTATGGGCGGTCGCTCCTTCACCGAACAATGTGCGCTCAATGTCCTGCTCAGTGGCAGTGACCGCGTCCGGCTCTTTCTCATAAATAGCGAGTTGATTGATAAAATGATAGATAAGCGGCACATCATTGATCACCGCATCGCGGATAAACACTTGACTCATAAAGGTTCCTTGGACTGTGAATACCCTTCCATCATACAAGCGCGAGCCCACCTTGCAAATTATACACGTGCTCAAAACCCAAGGCTTTTAAGTTACTGATAGCCTGCCCAGAGCGATTCCCTGTACGGCAGATCAATACATAGTGTTTACTTTTGTCCAGCTGTTGCGTCAACAACGCATTCGCGAGCCGACTAAGTGGGATATTAATGAGCTGTTCTGGCGCTAACGTAAATAGGCTGCGAATATCCGTTGCGCCGTGTTCATAGGGTTCACGTACATCAAGTACCACAGTACTATCGCTGTGCTCATGCAGTAACTGCTGCAACTGCTGTGCGCTCAGCTGTGCCCCACTTGCCTTGGCGGGCGCTAGGCTAAAGCCACATAAGGCGCCGCATTGCTCGCCTTGGCGTTGATCTAACTGATTTTTACGCAAAGCAAACTGCTCATGATCAATATCCCCTAGCAATAAGGCTGCCAACAGCTCACTGGCTTGGCACTGTGCCTGCCAGGTCATGGCAAAGCACTGTTCGTAGTCGTGCGCTGGGCAAATAACCGTGTTTTGTTCAAGTAATTGACTGAGCAATTTCAGCGACTGCGCCATTTGCTCGCAACTGGCATCGTCAAATTGAGTACTGCCCAGCCCACCCCAAACAAGCAAATCGCCACAGAAACAGGCTTCAATATGCTCGTTTTGAGAAAGTAAATAACTGACACTGTCACTGCTGTGCCCTGGCGTGGTCACACGGCTTAATTGGTGTGAGCCAAGAGCAATAGTATCACCATGAGACCACCCAAGCTCGCCACTTGCATCGACTTCTAGGCGCTGAGCCAACAGCGAGCGTGCGGAGTCTTTATCTTGATGTCGGTGAGTTTCTAGTACGGCTTTGACCCGCAATTGCTGCTGCTTAACTAACCGAGTCAGGCGAGGCACCAATTCAACAATGGGGTCGATGATTACTGCGTCATTATTGTCAGCGACAAATAGCCAACAACAACTGCCTTGATGGCGCAATTGTGTAAGCCCCAGTGCACAGACCTCTTGCTCTGGCTGATGAGCATCAGAGACGACGAGACAATGATTAGTAAGCACTGGTTTTAACGCACAAATGCGCTCACAGGCCAAAGCGATATCTGCAGCGCTGGCAGCTGGACCAAAAGACATACGAATGGCGTTTTCGCTTTGCCAGTCGCTAACACCCATGGCATCAAGTACGAAACTGCGCGATGCCCCAGAGCTACAGGCTGAACCACCACTAACGCGGATCCCCGCAGCATCGAACAAATCCATCACCTCTTTAGAGGTCAGGCTATTAACGCAAAAGTTCAGTGTCGTCGGCACCGTTGATGCTAAAGGCGCATTAAAGGTGATATCACCAAAGGTTTGCTCTAAGGCACTAATAAGTTGGTCGCGGTATTGATGCAAGGTGCACAAAGGTTTGAACACCGCTTGCTTGGAATCTAGCAGTAGTTCAAATAGTTCATACAAACCGGCGATACCGGGTAGGTTCTCTGTTCCTGAGCGCATACCACTTTCTTGACCCCCTCCGGCGATGAATGGGGTATAGGGGCTATTTTCGCGAATATACAAAAAGCCTATTCCCTTAGGTGCGTAGAGTTTATGCCCAGAAAAAGGGGCATAATCAATTGTGGTATCACTTAAGGCCAACGATTGTTTACCAAGAGCTTGAACGCAGTCGACCATCCAAGACACGTGCGGATTATGCGCTCGGATCACTTTCTCGAGTGCACCTAAGTCTTGATATACGCCGGTTTCATTATTCACCGCCATAGTACATATCATTAATGCTTGGCCCACGTGCTCTGCAATAAATTGGCTATCTAGCAAGCCATCTTTGTCCACCGGAATCGCCAAGACTTTTGCCCCAAGCCCTAATACTTCGTTCCAGTGTTTCAGGGTATTTGGCACGGCCTTGTGCTCAGTCGCCCCATACAACAATACACTGTGCTCGGTGGCTTTATGACGGTTTGCCAGCAGCGTGGATACCACTGCCGTTTGAATTCCCTCGGTCGCACCTGAGGTGAAAAGAATATCGCCACTTTGCGCACCTATCACCTGGCGTGCCTTATTGCGCGTTTGCTCCAATAAATATTTCGCTTGTACACCGGTTATATGAGAGCTTGAAGGGTTTCCAAAACACACTTGCATGGTATGTGACACCACATCGGCAATACACGGCAGCACCGGGGTGGTGGCATTGGCATCAAGATAAACCAGATCTTGGCTAGGCTGGGTGAAGAAACGCTGCGACATAAGACACTATATTACTATTAGCTATAACTTATAACCATTGTACACATAAGCACTCAACGCAGTAAGACTAATTTGTTCGAATAAACCGAGGTTTTATGAGTTTATCGTATAACTCGTGCGGCAACAGGGGGAGCTTGTTAAGAGTAAAAATAGATTGCTGCATAGAAGCAGCAATCTATCGATGTTTTTAATCGTTGTTCATTTCCTCGACTAACGCTTTGGGCATGCTTTGATGGGGTTCATCAGCACTGCTAGACCACGCATTAATAAGCGCACGTACCAGTGACGCCAGTGGGATTGCGAAAAAGACCCCCCAAAAGCCCCATAGGCCACCAAAAAACAGCACCGCAACGATAATAAAGACCGGATTCAAGTCCACTGCTTCTGAAAAAAGTAAGGGCACCAGCACGTTGCCATCAAGTGCTTGAATAATGCCGTAAGCCACGAGCACTGACCAAAACTCGCTACCGAGTCCAAACTGAAACAACGCGACAGCAGCCACTGGAATAGTCACCAACGCCGCACCAATAAAGGGAATAAGGACTGAAAAGCCCACTAACACACCCAGCAGCGCCGCGTACCGTAGGTCGAAAATGGTAAACACCACAAACGACACACCACCAACAATCACAATCTCAAACACTTTACCTCGGATATAGTTCATAATTTGCTGGTTCATTTCTATCCACACCTGATGGATTAAACGGCGTTGTTTGGGCAGCAGCGAACTCATGCTTTGGACCAGCTGCGCCTTATCCTTGAGCATGAAAAATATCAGTAGTGGCACTAGTATCAAATAAATCAGCCATGCGGCCACATCTTTAAGTGAGGTTAAAGAAAATGACACCAAGGTTTGCCCAAGCTCCACCGCTTTTGACTCTACACTGCTGACCACCGAACGGACCTGTTCGGGCGAAATGAGAGTTGGGTAGTCTATGGGCAAGTGCAACAAATAATGTTTTCCTTGCTCAAGCATGGTTGGCGCCTCTTGTACTAGATTACTGGTTTGTTGCCACAGCACGGGCCCAATCCCAAATAAGCTGCCAATAACTAACGAGCAAAATAAGGCCATCACCACCACGGTGGCCAAGAGTCGTGATAGACCCAAGCGCTGCAAGCGAGCCACTGGCCAGTCTAAAAGGTATGCCACCACCACTGCGACTAACGCAGGCATCAACAAGTTACCGAAGAAGTAGAGAATGGCAAACGCTGCAACGAGCAGCAGCAGTAAGGTGACAGAGTGAGGGTCAGAGAACTTTCTTTGATACCACGAACGCACGTATTCGAACACGAATTTAAATCTCCACTATGAGGCGGTAAAACGATGGTTGCCGCTGCAACGCATAGCTCAGCCCTTGGTTTTTCAAGTACCGTTCTATATCGGTAAATTCTTGAGTGTTGGTATTCAACAATAATAATAAACGACGATGGTCACCCTGAGCACGCTTTAGCGCGAGCTTAAATTGCACAAACTGCTGCGGACACCGTAACGACCGTAAATCAACTTCCACCATTATATTCACATTACCTTGCTTGGCGCTTAACACTTGTTATCGATGCTAATATGTCGCTGAGATTAAGCGTAAAAAGAAATAGTTAGTCGATGATACCGATTCCTTAATCATACCGTAAAAAAGCTTAAAAGGTTTACGACATTCGTTTATGCTTAATACTATAAGGCGAAAATGAAGGAAGCGTGTCATGGCGACGTCGCATAACAAAGCTAGGCTGCCTGCCAATCCGACCTTAAAGGAAATCAATTGGTATAAAAAACAGCTTAACTGGGGTGAACTGCCGCCTTTTTACCATATGGTGTCACAAAGTCTCAGTGAATCTGAAAACCTGCTAGAGCACGGGTTTGATACAGCTATCAAGCGCTTACTCGATAAACGAAATTGGAACCTGAAGACACTCGGTGGGCAGGAAGATCATAATGGCATTATCCACTGCGATAACAAGCCGCGTATCGGTTTACATCAAAGCTTTACCGAGCGAGGCTTTGAGCTCAGTGCTTATGCTTATGCTGGCGACGAAAAAATTCGTCATTACGTGCGTGATAATGCCAAAATGGAATTCGATGTATGGGATCCGGCGACCATGGAGCATGTGATCCGCATCGGCCAGTTGCACAAATTCATCGCGTTCTTCTTTGATAATGGTGATGAAGCCGATAAAGCTCTGATCATTCATGCCCATAAAGTCGTGCATGACACGGTTGAATTGTTACGTCGCGAATTGAACGTTCAAGCCTACAACGGAGTCTCAATAAAAGAGTTCTACAAAATGTGCGAAAAGCACCACAACACTGGCGGTAGTGAGTTCGCACTGGCTAGGTTGATGGAGCCAGATGATTATAACCACAAGGAATAATATGCCTTTTAAACGTATCTTGTTGTCCTGTGCTTTATTGAGCACAACGTTTATGCCAGTAAAGGCACAAAATACCTTTGAGTTGCCAGATTTAGGCACCTCGGCTTTGCAGGTACTGCCCATTGAAAAAGAGCGGGCTATTGGCGATGTGATGATGATGCAAATTCGCGGTTCATCGCCGGTCATCGACGATCCCGTGCTTGATGAGTACCTCACTACGCTTGGCAATAAGCTTGTCTCCCACGCCGACGATGTGCGTTTTCCATTTTCTTTTTTCTGGATAAATAACAAAGATATTAACGCATTTGCTTTCTACGGCGGTCACGTTGGCGTCCATACCGGGCTAATCGCTCAAGCAGATAACGAGAGTCAATTGGCGTCTGTACTGGGGCATGAAATTGCGCACGTGACTCAGCGTCACCTGGCAAGGCGTTTACAACAGCAAAAAGATAACTCTGGGGTCACTATTGCCGGGCTGATTGCCGGTATACTAGCGACCGTTGTTGCCCCCGATGCCGGCATGGCCATTATTTCTGGAACCCAAACACAAAGCGCACTGAGCCAGCTTAGCCACAGCCGAGGGGCTGAACAAGAGGCCGATCGAATCGGCATGCGCACCTTATACGAAGCTGGATTTGACCCTCATGCTTCTGGCGAGTTTTTAACAAAACTGGCCGCGCAAATTCGTTACCGCCAAAAACCGCCGGTATTTATTCTTACCCACCCATTACCACAAAGCCGGATCAGTGATGTCCGCTTGCGTGCACAACAATATGAAAAGCGTCAATATGGCCAAAGCTTAGAGTTCTACCTTGCGAAAAGCCGTATTCTGGCCCGCTACGGTTATGACTCACAACAAGCACAAGAGCAGTTTAATAAACTACTGCGGGAGAACGCCTATGGTGACAAGTCAGCATTGCATTACGGACTGGCGCTGACCTTAATCGACCAGAAAAAGTTCGACCAAGCATGGCAATACCTCGCCCCCTTGTTGGAACGCGCCCCGAGTAATCTTTTTTATTTGGATACGCTAACCGATTACTATGTTGGCAAGGGCGAACCAGACAAAGCCCTTGAGCATTTGCGCCCGTTTCATCAATTGCGGCCAAACAACCAAGTTATAACCTTAAACTACGCCCACGCTGCAATTGAAGCCGAGGACTATGCGCTGGCCACTGAACTGCTGCGTAGTTTTACCTTGGAAAAACCAGACCACTTTTTGGCTAAGCAGCTGCTTACCACTACCTATCGACGCCAAGATGACAAAGCAGCCTACCATGAGGCCAATGCTGATTTAATGGCTCAAGTGGGGGCGTATATGAAAGCCGCTGATGAAGTTCAAAAAGCCCTAAATCATATTGAACCAAATGAAGCGATTAAACATAAGCGGCTGAAGGCATTGTTAGCACAATACCGGCAAATGCAAAAAGAGCTCGCTCGTTTATAACGCATATGCCACCTCGGTGGCGCAAATTGAAGCAACAAGGTGTGCGCCTCTATCAACGGGCGCACGTATCTTTTACACTATAGATATAAATTTATCGGCCCGCCTGCACTGCCAAGGCCAATATGGTTGTGGCCAGCTCACAGCAATCAAGGGCAAAACATCCGCAAGAGGAAGCTATGTCTATCGTTATTTATCACAATCCACGTTGTTCTAAATCACGCCAAACTTTGGCCCTAATCGAAGAAAAAGGCGTAGAGCCAGAAGTCATCAAGTATTTAGACGATACCCCCAGCGTAGAGCAACTAAACACACTAGTACAACAATTAGGCTTTAGCTCTGCCCGCGAATTAATGCGTACCAAAGAAGACACGTACAAAGAGCTTGATTTTAAAAACCAGCATGACGAACAGGCGCTGTTAAATGCCATGCATCACAATCCAAAGCTTATCGAACGTCCTATTGTTGTAAATGGCAATAAAGCCGTTCTTGGACGTCCTCCTGAAAATGTCTTGGAGCTGCTGTAAATGGCACCTATTTTAGTGCTGTACCATTCTCGAGGTGGCAGTGTTCGCGCATTGGCCGAGGAACTTGCCGACAGCATTGAAGCACAAGGCGTTGATACGCTGATACGCTGCGTCAGTGAGGATGGAGCGCACCCTCAAGTAGACTTAGTCGAACTGAGCCAATGTTCTGCGTTGGCTTTTGGCACGCCGACTCGCTTTGGCATGATGGCCTCGCAAGCAAAAGCGATGTGGGAGCAAACCAGCGAGATGTGGCTTAAAGGCGAACTCATTGATAAGCCAGCCTGTGTGTTTACTTCTTCAAGTAGCATGCATGGAGGCAATGAGGCGACTTTGCTTAACTTGGCCACGCCGCTACTGCACCATGGCATGTTACTGGTGGGGGTGCCTTATGACGTCCCGGCATTGAGTAGCACCACCTCAGGGGGCGCGCCTTACGGCGCAAGCCATGTATCTGGGGCGCACAATAACGCTCAATTGAGCAACGATGAAAAACAGATATGCCAAGCTCTGGGCAAGCGCTTAGCAACATTAACGAGAAAGCTTAATGACTGATATTGCAAAAAAACCGATCACTAAACGCTACCAACTTTTGGCGTTGACCGGCTACATTGGCCTGCTAATTCTAATGCCGCTGTGGATGTTTGTCTTGGTACCACGCACTGACTATTCACTGGCATTTACGTTTGGTTTGTATATTCTGCCATTGTTACTGCCATTGAAAGGCATTATTCAGGACAAACCTTACACCTATGCTTGGGCCAACTTTGTGGTCATGATTTATTTTATTCATGGTTTTACCTTGTTGTGGGTCAGCCCCGACGAGCGCCTTTGGGTCATTCTTGAGTTAATACTCTCAAGCATGATGTTTGTAGGTTGTACTTACTATGCCCGCCATCGCGGTCAAGAATTGGGACTAAAAGTAGGTAAGCTTAAAGATGATCTAGCCCAGGAGAAGGCGGCACAAGAATATCATCGCCAAAACCACCACAAAGATAGTTAGTAAGCTCGCAAACAGGCCAGAGCACTGCGCTTTGGCATGTTTGCATAAGAACGACCTAAAAGTGCCTCTACCCCGCCAGCTGACTTAAAAACGCCAACGCAACGACCGATAACAGACCTAATTGGGCCACCAAGGATAATACCGAGCCTATGCGAATAACCCCTAAACCAAAGGGGTGTTTTAGCTGTGGATACAACGCACAGCGCTTTAAGCTGATAGCAAAAAATATCGCCACCATGGAAAACATCGTCAACGCGATGGTGAGCTCGCTTTTATGCTCAATGCTCTCATCAAAAAAGAAAAACAGCTGCAACGGTAGCAACATCACCACTAAAGCATGCAATACATGCACCTTGGCAACACGCATGTACTGCCCCTGTGGTGAGAGCTCTTTAATTCCAAATTCACGCTCCATTAGGCGCACCAGCTCTTTGCGGTTGCGCTCTACGGCGTAACGATAACAACTGAGCCCAGCGTTATTTTTAGCGTGAAAGTTAGCCCCAGCGCGCAACAACAACTTCAAACAGGCGCTGTTATCGGCTGCTACAGCATAGTGCAAAGCAGTATTGCCATGCTCATCTTTGGCATCCATCGAGGCATCGCCGAGGATAGCTTCAAGCACCGCCACAAAGCCTTTCTCAGCGGCCAGCATCAATGCGCTTTGTCCTTGCTCGTTATATTCGCTGCCTTTCGCACCTTGCTCAACAAAGCGCATAGCCAAGCTTTGTTTAGCATGCTCACTTTGTAAGTGTGCCAATAGCGCTTGCTCGAGCAGATGCTGCAAATTATCGTCGGTCGATAGGTGCTGCAGTAAGGTGAAGAAGTCTTTACCTTGCACCAATTCGGCTTTGGCGGCATCGAGCACGGTGTCTTTATCCGCTGCACACTGTGGTAAAAACGCAGAGAACTTGGCTCGAAAGTCTACTTCCTGCCAGACCAGCATAATATCCGCACTGGAGAGCAGCGCGCCGCGAGCCAGCAACTGCTCCAACAGCGAAAAATAGCGCTGTTCAAATAACAATTGCGCCAATGACATCGGCGACTCTAGCGCTAACTGGGCATTTACATCGGCATATTGGCTCAAACGTTCAAGCAAAAACTCGCTTATTTGCTCGTTGGTGTATTCATTATTTAGAAAATACTCTCGCGCGGCGTTAATATATTGATGGGCCTGCTCATCAAAGTCACTGATATGCTGGAAAGTACACTCGTCAAAAGGGTCTCTTGGCGCCAACCATACCAGGTAATAAATAGGCGGTAACACCGTGGTGCTGACATTATCTTCGATTTTAGTACTACACGCCGGCCACGCCTCAAGGGCGTCTAAAATAAATGCGCCGTTTTGCTCAATAAGCCCCTTGAGTAATAACGGATAGTGTTCAGGCCAAATTAGTACCTTTTCCATTGCTTGGGAAAACTCCACTAAATGTTTGTTAATGTTGCATGGCAACGGTGGTGTCAGTTATAAAGGGCACAGCCTTACCCTTCACTTAATACATGAGCGAACAGTGCAATGCAAACTTGGCAAGTTATTCTAATTATCGTCGCCGTTTTTGGCTTCGTCGGGAGCAACATAGCGCTGCTCAAATACTCCGCCAAACTGGATATGAAACGCCTAAATCAAGACCCTGTTGAGAAAGCGAGACAGCGCCTGAAAGAAAAGCAACGCAGTGCCCAAGATGAGCACCGCGACAAAGACTAAGCCACTAGCCAGTTTGCCATTAGCGTGATCACCGGTAAGGTGATCAGCGTTCGCAATATAAAAATAATAAATAGCTCAACTATATTCACCGGTATTTTACTACCCAATAGTAAGGCCCCCACCTCTGACATGTAAATCAGCTGCGTGACACTCATGGCGGCTATGATAAAACGCGTCACTTCACTGTCAATATTCGAAGCCGCTAGAATCGACGGTATAAACATATCTGCAAAGCCAACAACGATGGTTTCCGATGCTTTGACGGCCTCGGGGATCCCCAATAACTCGAGGTAAGGAATAAAAGGCTTACCTAGCCACGTAAAAACTGGGGTATATTCAGAAATGATCAAAGCAAACGTACCCACCGCCATCACCACAGGCAACACGGCAAAAGCCATGTCTAATGCGTTGTGCACACCTTCTTGTACCGTGCCCTTAACCCCTTTGGCATGGCGCGCCTTGTGCAAGGCCATATCCAAAGACTGACGCCAAAGGTTTTTCTGCGCCGAGTGCGACTCATCATCTTGATTTTGAGTACTGCCGTCCACGTAGGTGTTCTTTTTCAAGCTCAGTGGTGGAATACGTGGGAGAATGAGCGCGCATACCACACCAGCGACACATACCGTCAGGTAAAACGGTGCAAATAAGTGCTCTAATCGTACCTGCCCAATCACCACAAAACAGAAGGTAATCGACACTGCTGAGAACGTAGTGCCGATAATGGCTGCCTCACGCTGGGTGTAATGCTTGTCCTCGTATTGGCGCGCAGTCATCAAAATACCGACACTGCCATCCCCTAACCAAGATGCCGCACAGTTTACCGCGCTGCGCCCCGGCACGCCAAAGAGCGGCTGCATAATTTTCGTAAACAGCGTGCCTACCAATTCTAATAACCCAAAATTAAGTAGCAACGGCAACAAAAAACCGGCCAAGATAAACACCGTAAGCAATAGCGGTAGCAGCTCATTCATAACAAATGCGCCGGTGTTCTCGGAATGAATCGCCACTGGACCTAATTCAAAATAGGTCATCACAATAAACACCATGCCCAGAAGGCGTACCACCAGCCACACGGGCGTGACAACAAACAGATGCCGGATTAATGTGTTATCAAACAACGACCGAGGTTGCACGGTACTCATAAGTAAAGAGAGCAACCCGGTTCCACAGATAATTATTAGCAATAAGGTACTGGCTATTGGCGCTAACCACACACGCAGCATATCAGCCAAGATTGCCACAGTGATTTTTATCTCCCCATCCCAAGGAATAGGCACCATAAACAAAAATACCCCTATCAAGGAGGGGATAATGAAGGTCAGCAAAGTGCTGGCCATTGAACGGGGTTGGCTTGTTGTCATAATCGTTACTTGTTCATTGTTATTATTAGCCCATTTACGGGGCTCTATACATGAAAAAAGGAAAAGAGCACGACACTCTTTTCCTTCATGGCCTGCTTATCAGGCGTTATATTTGAATGCCTCGGGTTCGCAGCGCTTGCACCAACGCTTGTTGCAAGTCGTTCATGGTGCCGGGTTGCAACACTTCACCCTCTTTATCCATCCAGGTAATGCTGGTACCACCCTCGCGCGTAGTACTCATCAAAATTTGATATTGCCCATCTTCAAGCGGTAGCTGCATGGCTTCCTCGCCCCAGATAGAGTCCCAAACGCTGGCTTCTGGCTTGGTGTAATCTGCAATGATTCGCCCTGAGTCTACGTCCACCTCGACAATGGTGAATTGCAACCGCTCCAAGAAACCTGCAAAGCGTTCAAACACAACATTGTAAGCTTGCTCTGTGACCAGTGCCGCATTGCCTTTGTTGTCAAAACCCATATCCAGAGAAATGATCCCTTGGCGCTGGCGCAGCTCTACTTTTAATTGGCGATAGCGATAATCAAACTCCGAAATGACCGCGTTGAGCGCACGGGTTTCAAGACGCTGCTGTAATAGTGGCGTCAAAGGCACATCGTCTGAGCGATAGTCCACCATTTCTGCGCGCAAAGCAGCAGTGCGCTGATGGTCTTTCTCTTCGATGATGAACTTGTAACGCTGCTCAGCGACTATCTCGTCATCCCATAACCAGCCTTCTTCAACTCGCACGATTGAAAACCAATCGGTTTCCACGGTACCGATTAACTTATCAGCACTCACTGCTTGCGTGTTGTAGTCAGATAAAACGCCTTCAATTGCGTGCCAAATAAATTCATCAAGATCTTCGATGCCTTCGTTTTTATCAAAATATACACGGGCCAACTTCTCGTTTTCATCCAGCCAACTGCCCTCAGCAAGCGGCATTATTTGCATCGGCGGCTTTGTTGCTTTGGCTTGTTCGCTATTATCGTAACGGGCAACATCCATCTTATAGGTCGGGTCTTGGCGCGGTGCATCAAGCCCTTCAGGGGCCACCACCGGTTCATTGGTACGGTAATTCCGGGGATGATGTGCTTCGCTGGTAAAAATACCGCATCCGCTTAAACTGACTAAGGCACTTAACATCAATGCTTTAGGGATCCAATACTGCACGTTGTCTATCTCCTATGCTCACCTTTTTTTATTCTACGGACTTTGAGTCGGTGAGACGTAATTGGTTCAGTGTCAGGTTAAAACTTGGTGCACTTACAACTGATCCATTGACCATTGCAAGCGGTATTAAGCAGAGTATCGACACTCGCCACCGCTCATCTAAATCAGCGGTATGGCAAAAATTTTCACTATGGTACTTTTACATTGCTGTAAAAACAAGAAAGACGCCGTGCAAATGCGAATAAACTCGGTCACGGCTAAAAGTTGCGCGTAACACCGCTGGTTGTGCTAAACTGCGCGGCCATCTAAAGGTTTTCGTTTTCTCTTAGCAAGGGTCGAACAACATGGCTGAATTAGCCAAACAACAACTAGTGATCACCGCCATAGGTGAAGATCAACCCGGTGTAGTCAGCGCACTAACGCAATTAGTCAGTGACTGTAACTGTAATATCACCGATAGCCGAATCGCTATTTTAGGCAATGAGCTTACTTTCATTATGTTGCTGTGCGGCGACATGGCGGCCATCAGTCGCGTAGAGCATACCCTGCCAGCCACAGGCATGGAGCTGGGCTTATTAACAATGATGAAGCGCACTTCAAGTCATAATGCAGAGCAATATGGTGGCGGCTATAACCTCGAATATCACGGCGTTGACACCCCCGGTACGCTGAGCCAAGTAACAGGCTACTTTGCCGAGTACGGTATTAGCATCTGTTCATTAAAATCAGACACCTTCGATAAAGAAGAACAGGCATACATGCGCTGCGAGCTTGAATTTAACGTACCGCAAGAATTAGATATAGACGCGTTTAAAGTATCATTTGAGGCGTTATCGCAACGCCTTGAAATTGATTACATTTTCAGACGAATAAGATAAGGAATCACTATGAATACCTTACAAGCAGGCGATAAAGCCCCTCTTTTCAACCTTCAAGACCAAGACGGCAACCCTGTCAGCTTAGAAGCACTCCTAAAAGAGCATCAGGTGTTAGTTTATTTTTACCCTAAAGCGCTTACTCCTGGGTGTACTGTGCAAGCCGAACAATTGCGCGATCACAAAGCGGCTCTTAGCGAGCACAATACGGTTGCTGTAGGGATCAGCCCTGATCCGGTCAAAAAGCTGAAAAACTTTGAAACTAAAAAAGAGCTAAACTTCCAGTTGCTCAGCGATGAAGACCACAAAGTTGCCGAGGATTTCGGGGTGTGGGGCTTGAAAAAGTTTATGGGCAAAGAATACGACGGCATCCATCGTATCAGCTTCCTTATTGGCCAAGATGGCAATATCAAACACGTATTCAACAAGTTTAAAACTAAAGAACACCACCAAGTGGTGCTCGATTATTTGCAAGAGCATAATGCATAACGCAAAAAAGCCCACGGTATGTGGGCTTTTTGATAACCTCAGTATGCTGCAGCGCTATGCTCGTGAGCGAAGTTAATTAATACCAATATATTTATGGACTTGTACTGATAAACGCCAGTTTTTCTGAATGCAGGTATCAATTGCCAGCTTGGTAGCTTTCGCTTTTTGGCTAATGGGCTGTAGGTACACAAGCTTAGGTGTCACACCTGTTTGCGCAAATAGGGCCTCAAGCTCATCCACGTGTTTTTGCATCGCTACTGGGTGCTTAATTTCATCGGCGCGTTGCATGGCGCTGGCCAGCACATCGTACCCACCACGCATATTAATTTTCGGCGACACTGTCACCCAAGTTTGCGCCGGAGCCTTTATGGCAAAGGTACCGCTAGTTTCTATTTGCGTGGAATACCCATGTTCATGCAATAGCTCACACAGCGGGTTTAAATCAAATAAGCAAGGTTCGCCGCCGGTGATCACCACATGTTTGGCAAGATAACCGCGCTGTTGAAATAACACCAGTACGTCTTCGGCGCTGGCATGAGCCCAATGTTGAGAATCTGCTTTTTTCTCCACTGTTTGTTCAAGGCTTACAACGTAGCTATCACTTGCATCCCATGTCTGTTTGGTATCACACCACGCGCACCCTACAGGACACCCTTGCAAACGCACAAAAATAGACGGTGTACCAGTGTAACTGGCTTCCCCTTGGATGGTTTCAAAAATCTCATTAATTTGGTACAAAAAACTTACCTACTGCTCATACTTTACATTAGCGTGTGACATTTACAGCCCCCGTATTCGGGAATAATTGTGATCCACTCTCAAACCCTGTAGTATACCGCGCCCGAATGCAAACCTCTATGATAAAAGGCTAGAAGGCACCATGGCAGAAAAAGTTGTAGTTATTTATTCCGGCGGCATGGACTCATTCACTGTGCTTAATAAGGCACGCATGCAGGGGCACGAAGTGTATGCGCTCTCCTTTAACTATGGTCAGCGCCATGTTAAAGAGCTTGAGGTTGCAAAAGCAGTCTGTGAGCGCCTTGGGGTGGATCATAAAATCGTTGATATTTCTGCCATAAATCAATTGATTGGTGGCTCGTCTTTGACCGACGACATCGATGTTCCCGAAGGCCATTATGAAGAAGAAAGCATGAAAAGCACGATAGTGCCGAACCGCAATATGATTTTGTTGTCGCTCGCTGTCGGTTATGCTGTCTCACTTAAGGCCAATAAAGTCTATTACGGCGCTCACTCGGGCGACCATGCCATTTATCCAGATTGTCGTCCTGAATTTGTGAAGAAAATGGATGACGTATGCCGTATTGCTAATTATGACGAAGTCGAAATTGTCTGCCCCTACTTAGATAGCAGTAAGATTGATATTCTCCGTGACGGCTTGGCCATGGACTTGGACTACAGTCAAACATGGACCTGCTACAACGGCCGTGAACAAGCCTGTGGCAAATGCGGTGCTTGCCAGGAGCGCTTAGAAGCGTTTGCGGAAAATAACGCAACGGATCCTCTCCCCTACGAGTCTTAACCCTGCTTGTTGACCACTGATGATTGTAAAATTGTCAGTGGTCATACTGAATTTTCCCGTTATACTGAACAGTAGATCAAATTAATAGGGAATTATTTCATGTACATAGCGCTGATGTTGGTGGTAGCCGCCCTTGTTATTGTCGCCACGGTAATGGTGGTGGATGTTCGTAATAAACAAAAAGCGCTGAACGCACGTGCTGGCCGCGAAAATGAGCAGCTCACAACCATGAGCAAGGAGCTTTCCCAACTCAAAGAACGTGTACAAATATTAGAAAAAGTTGTGACAGATAAGGGATTTAGCGTCGAACAAGAAATAAATAACCTATAATGCACCCAGTTGTGTGCTATTTGTGGCTGCCGCTACCATGAGCGTCAAGCGTTTATACCTTTATATCTTTGCGAGCCTAGCGTATTTTTGCGTGGCTGGCTTTGGTATTCACCTACTCACTTCGGCATATTATGAAAAACAAAAAGCAGAGAGTGAGCAACACCTGCGCGAGCAAACGGCACTTGTCCGCAACAAAATAGAAACCACCATTTTCAAAGATGTATTCGCCGCTGAAAGCTTGGCGACCGTGGTCGCCCTAAACCCTGAGCTGGCCATTGCTAATTGGCATACCATCGCCGCTAAGACCCTAGAACAATCGCAATTGGTGCGCAATTTAGGGCTTGCTCCCAATGACACCATCAGCCACGTATTCCCATTAGAAGGAAATCAACGCGCCATTGGTTTTAACTTCAAATCCAGTCCTGAGCAATACGCCACCGTGGTTAAAGCGCGACGAAGTAAAAAGGTGGTCATTGCAGGCCCTTTAGAGCTAGTGCAAGGCGGCCAAGCGATCATCGCACGATTCCCTCTTTTTGATGACTACCCCGTCAACGCCCATTATTGGGGCACTCTCAGTGTGGTTATGGATTTAGCCACACTGTATAAACAGGTCGGTATCAAAGATACTGAGCACTTGCATATCGCTTTGCGTGGGGTGAATGCATCGGGTGCCGAGGGCGAGGTATTTTATGGCGATGCGAGCATCTTCAGTAATCCTGACAGCACCGCCAGCATCCAACTTCCTAATGGCCGCTGGCAACTTGCGGCCCGCTATAGCATTCTCAGCAACCACGATGATAATGCCCAACTACTGGGCGCCATCAGTATCGCTGCTGTCATTATACTGTATTTTTCTGTCGCGATACTGGTGCGGGCATACCACCTCACTAAAACAATGTCTTTGCAGGATGAGTTAACCAAGCTGGCAAATCGGCGATATATCATGCAACGCCTTAATACTTTGGTCAATGACCCACAGCAAGAAAAGAAGTTTGCCATCATCAGTATTGATTTAAATGAGTTTAAACAAGTAAACGATAACTTTGGTCATGCGGTGGGGGATGCGCTGCTAGTTCATGTTGCCCGAGAACTAGAAACTGCACTACGCGACGCCGATGTGGTTGCCCGCCTTGGCGGTGACGAGTTTTTAGTGCTTTTATATCGTATAAATGATCCGGATACGGTCGCACAAATTGTCGAAAAAGTGCGCCGCCATATAGAAAGTACTCCCCTCGCCCATGGCGATTTATTTATCTACCCTTCACTAAGCTGCGGTTACAGTTGCCATACCGAACAAACACTGGATATTGAAGCTCTGCTAAACGAAGCAGATCAACGTATGTACAGCGACAAAGCGCAGCAAAAATAATCAGTGGTTGATGAGCTCAGCCAAAGCGGCATCCATTTTCACTATAAAATCATATTTAAAAGGGTAGTTACCGCGTTCGTCCCGCGCATAGCCGATATGGGCTGAGCGTGTCATTAACACATGCTGCACAGTCAAATTCTGCGCCTTTATAGCAAGTTCAGGGTGTCGCTGCACTATGAGTTCTAATTCATACTCGCTTGAACGGCGGTCATTCACGTAGCACTCAATTCGTTGCTTTAGTAGCTTAAACAAATTTGAGCGGGTATTGGCATTGCGCCATACTCGCACATCGCCGCGCTGCTGGGCTGCACGCACTGCATGGTCGAAAATTAAGTACCCAGCGTTGACACCAATATTAACCGCTGGGCCCGTTTTGCCAGCTAATGCTGACGGTAAATCAGTATCGTTGTGGCACAGTGCGACCACTGTTTCTTGCTCAAGTGGCAGCGAATACATATCGATAAAGGGACGCTTTTCAAGATGTTTATAGGGCGGTAATATCGCAAACGCAGCGCCTTGCTCAAGTTGCTGCAGCGCCCGTTTCCAAGGCATTGGCTTTAATACAACCTCATAGCCAGTAAGGGATTTAGCAGCGCTTTGCACCAATACAACGTAATCGCCTTGCAAAGTGCCTTGGCGAACATAAGTGTAAGGCGGATAGCTTTGATCAACCAGTATTTCAACGCGTTGCGGCTGCGCAAAAACCGGCGCCACGCAGCACATAACAGCGCAGCCGAGAAGTGAAAAACACGCTTTTAAAATCAACGTGTGCCAACCGCTTTTGCAGGAATAATATCCTTAGTTTATAGTCTCCAACGAACTAATATGCAAGGAGCCGATGGCCACTAGCTATGAATAAGCTGCTGCTGTAGTTCGTGCACTTGGTCGCGTACTTTGGCCGCTTTTTCAAATTCTAAATCACGAGCAAATTCGTGCATTTGTGCTTCTAGGCGACTAATTTCTTTAGCTATTTCACTGGCATCCATTGTCGTGCCAGCCTTTTTCGATGCCGGTTTAAGGCGTGCCTGCGCCGCTTTGTTTTGTACCTCTTCGCCGGTATCCATCACATCGGTAATACGTTTTTTCAGCGCTTGCGGGGTGATCCCATGGGCTTCGTTATGGGCTATTTGTTTTTCTCTACGGCGGTTGGTTTCATCCATGGCTTGACGCATTGAACGAGTGATCACATCACCATATAAAATAGCACGGCCGTTAATATGGCGGGCTGCACGGCCAATGGTCTGAATAAGCGAGCGCGCTGAGCGTAAAAAGCCCTCTTTATCGGCATCCAAAATAGCGACCAATGACACTTCCGGCATGTCTAACCCCTCTCGCAGCAGGTTGATGCCAACGAGCACGTCAAATACCCCTGCCCGCAAATCGCGAATGATCTCCATGCGCTCTACGGTATCAATATCAGAGTGTAAATAGCGCACCTTCACATCGTGGTCGCTAAGATAATCAGTGAGGTCTTCCGCCATTCGCTTAGTTAGGGTGGTCACTAAAACCCGCTCGTTCACTTCGACACGTTTATATATTTCAGAGAGCAAATCGTCCACCTGAGTGGCCACGGGACGCACTTCTATTTGCGGGTCGACCAAGCCAGTAGGACGGATCACCTGTTCAGCAACTTCGCCTGCGGATTTGTCTAGCTCATAATCCCCTGGGGTGGCAGATACATAGATAGTCTGGGGCATAATGGCCTCAAACTCTTCAAACTTGAGCGGTCGATTGTCCATTGCCGAGGGCAATCTAAAGCCATACTCGACAAGGTTTTCTTTGCGCGAGCGGTCGCCGCGATACATAGCCCCCACTTGTGACACGGTAACGTGAGACTCATCGATGATCATCAAAGCATCATCCGGGAGATAGTCCAGTAAGGTTGGCGGTGGCTCGCCTGGCGCCCGACCCGACAAGTAACGGCTGTAGTTTTCAATGCCACTGCAATAGCCAAGCTCTTGCATCATTTCAATATCGTACTGGGTGCGTTGCGCAATTCGCTGCTCTTCAATCAGCCGGTTGTCATCAAGCAAGCGTTGGCGGCGGCTTTTCAGTTCGGTTTTGATATTCTCAATAGCCGCTAATATTTTCTCACGGGGTGTAACGTAATGTGTTTTTGGGTAGATGGTGGCGCGCACAAGGTTTTTTTCCACATGACCGGTGAGCGGATCGAATAAGCTTAAGCGCTCTATTTCATCATCAAACATCTCGACGCGTACGGCAATATCATCGGACTCAGCGGGGAAAATATCAATCACCTCGCCACGCACGCGATAGGTGCCCCGGCTGAAGTCCATATCATTACGGGTGTATTGCAACTCAGCTAAACGCCGCAACATATCACGTTGGTCTATGGTATCTCCGACTTTCAATAGCAGCATCATTTTCATGTAGGAATCAGGATCGCCAAGACCGTAAATGGCGGAAACGGAAGCCACAATCACCACATCGCGCCGCTCTAATAAGGCTTTGGTGGCCGACAACCGCATTTGCTCAATATGCTCGTTAATGGAGGCGTCTTTTTCGATAAAGGTGTCGCTTGCAACTACATAGGCTTCTGGCTGGTAGTAGTCATAGTATGAGACGAAATATTCCACTGCATTATTGGGAAAGAACTCTTTCATTTCGCCATACAGCTGCGCCGCCAGCGTTTTATTGTGCGCCATGATAATAGTCGGGCGATTAAGCTCAGCCATAATATTAGCCATGGTAAAGGTCTTGCCGGTACCTGTTGCGCCGAGCAAAGTTTGGTGAGCCAGTCCCGCTTCTAGCCCTTCGACCAACTGGGCAATGGCGCTAGGTTGGTCTCCACTTGGCGAGTAACCTGATACCAATTCGAACATATCTTTCACTAACAAGACTCCTTATTGTTGGCTGTGGCGTTTAAGCTCGTGTGTGAACCATAAGTACGCAACGACGGCAGTAAACAGATTACCCATTGCCGCGCCAATAAATAAACCGGTTAAGTCGGCGATTAAACTGCCGACATAAGCAATCGGCACATAAAATACAAACAACCGAATTACGCTCAAAACGAGTGCATTCATCGGCCTGTGTAAGGCATTAAACGAGGAGTTAGTTAAAATAATAACGCCTTGCAGGCCATACGATAGCGGTAAAATGTAAATAAATAAGCTGATCAACTCCCGCACTTGGCTCTCACTGGCAAAAGCGAGCGCTATCCAATGACCCACAGCTAACAGTAATAAGTAGATGAGAAATTGCCAAATAAGGACAAACTGCAAGGTTTTTTGGTATGCCTCGCGCACCCGCTCTATTTTCCCGGCTCCAAAGTTTTGGCTGATAAACGGCGGTAATGTCATTGACAACGCCAACACCACCAATGATGCTATCGACTCTATCCGGCTGCCGACACCGAACGCAGCCACTGCGGGTGCTCCAAAGGTAGCGACGATAGCAGTCATAACGGCCATCGCTAAAGGCGTTAGCATATTTGCACCCGCCGCAGGAAAGCCTATTTTTAAAATCTTCCGTGTTGCCCCATAAAAACTCTGACTGCGGCACTGACTGCTCAGTAGTTTACGACGCACAATGAGAATATGCAGCACCAAAATAACGCCAACAACCCAAGAGACCGCACTAGCAATGGCCGCGCCTTGGACACCTAACGCCGGAATTGGGCCCCAGCCGAAAATCAACACAGGATCAAGTATGGCATTGATAAGTCCAGAGCCGCCCATGATAAGGCTAGGCGTCTTAGTATCGCCATTCGCGCGCAAAATAGCATTGCCAATCATGGGCGTGACTAATAGCACACTGGCTAGAAACCAAATATGCATATATTGGTCGATGATTGGTAGCAACTGTGCTTGGGCCCCAAGAAGCTTAAACAACGGCTCGCTAAAGAAATAACCTGCTACCGATAACAAGAGCACAAGTATCGCTGAAACGATGAGCGCAACCGTGCCATCAAAGCGAGCTTGAGCCTGCTCACCCGCTCCCAATGCTTTAGCTATCACCGCTGAAGTCCCAATCCCTAAACCAATAGCGAGGCTAATAACAGTAAATGTCACAGGGAAGGTAAAGCTAATTGCCGCTAAAGGTTGTGTACCTAGCATACTAATAAAAAATGTATCAACTAGGTTAAACATCATTAGAAAAATCATGCCAAAAATCATCGGCACAGTCATTTTCGTTAAAGTCGGTACAATGGCAGCGTGAAGAAGCTGAGAGGGTTGCGCATGATCAGAAGAATGAGTTTCGGCTGTAGCCATATCGACGCTTATTGCTGCTAATTCCAAATCCCCATTCTAAAGCATCAAAGCATCCCTCGCTACGCCTAAATGGTGCATAAAAAATGATCTTTTTCTAAATTTGGCTGACTTGTTTGTGCAAAAGCATGTAAAAAACAAATTATTTACAGCATGTATACATTTTAGGGATGAAATGACTTTTTTTTACACAGTAAGATGAATACATTGTCAATTCAGATTATAACAAACGCTCTTTAAGTAACGCCAGAGAATATATGGACAACCCATTGATTTTAAATAAAAATATTTTTTACCCTTTTCCCCTTGCAATCTTACTCGCTCTCTGTCGATACCGATAGCTACTGCCCTTGCCCTATTCATAAACAGACTTATCCACAGATTTCGTGGATAAGTTACGCCACCCCTTTAATTATAAGGGGTTAAGCTAATATGCTCGTTTTTTACTGAGTTTACGTTCATCTTCGGGCTGTTTGCACCAAGAGCCATGAAAGTATAAGTTACTGACAGGCTCGATTTTTTCCCTTTGTCAGTGTAATTACTGATGAAATCGCTCTTCGACAAGCGCAACGCGGCCCCAAATAGAGCCTATTTTGCGCGCTAAGCAGTCAATTTGAGTGAAAAAGCGCCGAACAGTCTACTTTTTTTATTTTTAGAGTTTTTATTGGTTGACACTTTAGGGCGCGGTCATTAATATTTCGCCCCGTTGAAAGGCAGGCGCTTCCCCCTTAGCTCAGTTGGTTAGAGCGACGGACTGTTAATCCGCAGGTCCCCCGTTCGAGTCGGGGAGGGGGAGCCAAATCTTTCAGCAATAAGGTAATTGTTCCCCCTTAGCTCAGTTGGTTAGAGCGACGGACTGTTAATCCGCAGGTCCCCCGTTCGAGTCGGGGAGGGGGAGCCACTACTTACCTTTGAAATTGTTCCCCCTTAGCTCAGTTGGTTAGAGCGACGGACTGTTAATCCGCAGGTCCCCCGTTCGAGTCGGGGAGGGGGAGCCAATTTTCACTCATCTCCTCTTTCTAGACAAACTCATCTTTGTAAACTACTCTTTGTACTGTGTTTTTTCTCAAGCCGTGCTATATTATTGCGCTGTTAGTCAATGATTTATAACAACTCATTGCACCAAGGTTGTATGTAATAACGGTTAAATTACACTAGTAGAGATTAGGCCGCTGTGATAATTCGCCGTCTCACATGGCACGCTCGCGCATGTGAATGGACTCTTTGCCAAAGTTCAGTCGCGATTAGGATTTATCGTTTAGCTGGTTAAATAATAAGGATAAAGCTAAGTTGAAACGGTTCACCCTCTTACAATTTTCTTTATGGCTACTGGCATTGTGTGCCGGTATCATCGCTAATGTGATGGTTTTTCATTCTTACAGTGTGGAAAAGCAAGAACACATGCAGGTAAGCTTGCAGCGGTATTTAGATAGCCATCCGCAAATTACCGTCACCGATGCTCCCGCTATGGCAGAGCAATTGTTTGCCACCATGAACTTGAAAAACCTATGGCTAAGAGATGCCGAAGGTGAGGTATTAGCAAACAAAACACATCGTCAGAATAGCGCACTACTTTCACAAGTTGCTCAGTCTCAGTTCAACAGTGTCCGCAGCCAGTACGCGGTCAGCAGCAATGGTGAGCTGCGCATAGAGTTTATTGCCGATTTAGACGATGTAGCGAAAACATTTGAAGTTGGGTTACTGTATTTTGTATTAGTCATATCCCTGCTCGCACTGTTGCCTATCGCTAGTTTAAAAACGGCGTTCGTGGGATACCGCCGCCATGTGGCTGATATGATTTCAGCGATAATCGACCAATTTGTCAGCAATGGCGTGGTGCCGGATACCAGCAGCCGTGCATTCTCTGACGATAGTCAAAAGCAACGATTAGCCAGTCAAATCTCCCCTGCCCTCAATCGCCTATCAACATACTTAGGCTCGCAACTCGACAATATTGCCAGCTCGGCAGTGGAAATAAAAAAAGAGGCCTATAAAGACGTCGTCACCGAACTGGGTAACCGCAACATGTTCGTGGAGTATTACGAACGTCACATTGAACACGTTCAAGGTGATTGTTTTGGCTGTATCGCCTTGGTACGAGGCACCGAATTGCAGCACATCAACCAGCGCAGCGGTTATCAGCAAGGCGATGAGTACATTCGCAGTATTGCTGAGATGCTCAGCGCCGTGGTCGGCAGTTATCGTGGCAGCAGCGTATTTCGCCTTAACAGCTCAGATTTTGCCGTGGTGTTACCTAATATTCCGCTAAAAGAAGCGGAGCGCTTTGCTAATAATGTTCAGTCTAAGCTAAACCAGTATCAGAAAATCCATGATCTAACCTCTGTCGCTTACACCGGCATCGTCTCCTACGAGCAAAATAAACCCCTAGGCGAGCTCCTGGCGAATGTTGATGTGGCGATGAATATTGCCCAGAGCAAACAAAATAACGCTTGGCACATTCAACGCCAAGAGGATATGAGTGCCAGCAGCAATCAAGGGTCGCAAAATTGGCGCAAAATGATCAATGACTTACTCGATAAGCAAAGTGTGACCCTAGTGATCCAAGCCATTATGCCGCTAGGTAAAAGCAACAATGCCTACTCAGAGATTCAGGCGCGATTTCGCGATGAGGAAGAGCATATCTTACCGACCTCTTCGTTTATGGCGATGGCCGATCAGTTAGGAAAATCGGTTGAACTGGATCAGATGATCATCGAACATGCTTTTCGGGCAATGAAAAGTAAAAACCTCAATGCACAGTATTTTGGGCTCAACGTGTCAGCCGCAAGCGCACATGACGATAAATTTGTGATCTGGCTTGAGCGTCGACTCATGAAAGAAGGCGAATTAGCAGCTCGTCTCATCTTTGAGATTTCAGAGCTGGGACTGCAACAAAACATCGGCGCAAGCAAACGCTTTATTACCATGCTGCATCGCGCAGGCGCCCGTATTACTGTAGAGAAGTTTGGCGTAGGGCTAACGTCATTTAAATTTTTCCGAGAGTTAAAGCCAGACTTTATCAAAATGGATGCCAGCTACACGCGCGGCCTAGAAGACGATAAGAATAACCAGTACTTCATGCGATTAATGGTTGATTTAGCGCACCGTATCGGCGTTAAAGTATTCGCTGAAGGCGTAGAGAGCCAAGAAGAGAAGCATATTATCGAGCAGCTTTGTCTTGATGGTGCACAAGGCTACTACATTGAAAAACCTCGGGAGCTGTAACACAGCTCCTTTCCTACACTTCCCCCCTCTAAGAGCAGATATGCAACACCGCGTGTTAAAGCAAGTTTGCTCTGCTCGCAATGTATAAGTTAGCGCGATTGAATGCATATGGTCGGATGACATCTGTTTCACCTTGTTATCATTAGTGATATTAATTATCATTCGCCCCTCTATTTTATACAACAAGGACAATACGTGCGCTTTCCCTTTTCTCTAATTATGCTTGCTCTCAGTGGCAACGTCATCGCCAAACAAAATAACAATGAAAACTTAGAACATATTATTGTGACTGGTAGCCGTGTCATAGAAAATATTGATGAAGTGCCAGCATCGGTGACGGTGATCACTCGAGAACAAATTGAGGCCCAGCTTAAGGTTAATCCAGAATTACAAAACCTGTTGCAAATGATGGTGCCAGGCATGGCGCCAAGCACAAATAGCTCAAGTAACACCGGGCAAACGTTGCGCGGCAGAGCGCCCTTAGTGATGATTGACGGTGTCCCTCAGTCCACGCCGCTGCGTAATGGCTCTTTGGGCATTCGCACACTCGACCCAAGCGTTATTGAACGCATTGAAGTCATCAAAGGGGCCACCTCAGTATATGGCAATGGCGCTGCAGGCGGAGTGATCAATTACATTACCAAAAAGCCGACAACGGCTGATGATTTTAGCGCAGAGCTTGATATGTCAACACGATTCAGTGCCGTCAAAACTGATGAAACCTTAGGTGCACGCATCGAGGGCTCGGTCAGTGGCAGGGCTGACAAGTTTTCTTATTTAGCGACAATCAGCTATGAAGAAAATGGCGTACAGCGCGACGCCGAAGGCGATATTCTCGGCTTGCAATACGGACTCAGCGACGTACAAACGCACAATTACTTCACCAAATTAGGTTACGACTTTGATGCAGATAAGGCCCTCGCCTTCACTTACAACTACTATAAGTCGCAACAAAAAACAGATTTAGGCGATGTCTTTGGTAACGTCAATTCTGGCGATAAATCCTACGCGATTCATGTGCCGCCAGCACAGCAAAAGCAAGGCCGTCCCCAAGGCCCAAGTGGCAACACTAATGCCATGCTTAAGTACACCGATAACGCTATCTTCGCGCGCACCGCACTGACGCTAGACTTATATGCGCAAGATATTGAAAACGTGTTTTTCTTCTCTCCAAATCTTGCCAACCCAGATGAGGGTTATGATGGCGGTCAGTCGATCATTGCCTCGCAGAAACAGGGCCTGCGCGCCACGTTGAATACCTTGATAGATTTTGATAACACCGAAGCCACCTTTATTTATGGTATTGATGCGCTGCAAGACACCACATCTCAACCCTTAGTTGATGGCCGTGAGTGGGTCCCGGAAATGGACATGAGCAACCTTGCCGGCTTTTTTCAAAGTAAATGGGTGATGTTTGATGACTATGTTATCAAAGCCGGTGTACGCCATGAGGACATCGACCTCGAAGTTGATGACTATCGCACCCTTAAACTGTGCCGCAACGCCCAGCAATGCTCTGTGGCGTTCGAAGTGCGTGGTGACACCCTCAATTACACAGCCACCACCTACAATGTCGGGCTAAAATATAATGCGTATGAGCAATTTAGTCCGTTTTTTAGCTACTCTCAAGGTGCAGATATCTCGGATATTGGCCGCTTGCTGCGTAGCGCAACTGTGGATGATATTGCTCTGATCCGCACTGAAGCCGCACTTATCGACAATTACGAAGTGGGCTTTACGTCGGTACTTGATAGCCTGCGAATTGAAGCGTCCTTATATCGCAGCACCTCTGATTTGGGAACCACTAACCGTTTTGATGAAGCCACTGGCGTATACATGCCTGTACGTGCTCCACAGGAGATTTGGGGGTATGAAGCGCTATTGGATTACCGTTTTCACCCTGCTTGGCGAGCCACTGCCACCTATTCTTATGTTGAAGGCAAAAACACGGCTGAAGATATTTATCTCGGAGGCAAACAAATTAGTCCACCCAAGGCGACTGTGAACCTACAATGGCAAGCTACAGATGATGCCGCGCTCACGTTATCAACCTTATACGTGGGAAGCCGCAAACGGTTTACCGCCAACGATGCTGGCGAGTATGTTGGCGATCAAGGGCCGATTGACGATTATTTTGTCATCAACCTCAGCGGTAACTGGCAATTCAATCCAAGCGCCAATGCCTATTTCGGCATCGAAAACCTTCTAAACCGCGATTACTACCCAGCAAGAGCGCAAGCTTACACCTATGGCGGCTACAATATAAAAGGTTTAGGCACCACAATCACCGCCGGTATCCATTACCAATTCTAAGGCGGCAATAAGCAATACAGATGTATCAACAATGCAAAGCCGGTTTACCGGCTTTTTTATTCTGCTTGCCTCACTACGGTTAAAAAAGAATCACTCACAAGCATTAATCGAAACTTGAATGCGAATACTTTTTAATTGTAACCCTATGATTTATATATAAAAATTTGATTTATTCATAAGATCGACTACACTAGGGCTACATCTTTCTAAGGAGATTATGGCAAATGCAAGGTAAACAACGAGTTATAGACGCATTCAATAAGCTGCTTGCAAACGAGCTGGCCGCAATAGACCAATATTTCATTCATTCGCGCATGTACGAGGACTGGGGTTTAAATAAACTTTATGAGCGTTTAGAGCACGAGCGCGACGAGGAGACGCAACACGCTGACTGGCTTATCAAGCGTATTTTATTTTTAGAAGGCGTGCCCGATTTAACTAAACGTCGAGCTCTGCTTGTTGGTGGCAACGTCAAAGAGATGATGGCCAACGACCTTAAGCTTGAGCTTGAGGTTGTACAGTGTGTTAAAGAAACCATCAAAATTTGCGAAGAAGAACAAGACTATCAATCTCGCGAAGTACTTGAGAAGCTCTTGTTTGATACCGAAGAGGACCATGTTTATTGGCTTGAACAGCAACTGGGTCTTATTGAGAAGATCGGTATTCAAAATTATCAACAATCGCAAATGGGTGAGTCTGAGGCTTAATTATGAAAGGTGATAAAGACGTCATTGCAGCCTTAAACCAAGTGCTCGCAAATGAGCTAGTAGGCATTAATCAATATTTTTTGCATGCGCGCATGTTTAAAGATTTTGGTTTTAGCAAGCTAGATAAAGCAGATTACAAGGTGTCTATCCAGAAAATGAAAAATGCCGATAGACTTATCGAGCGCATTCTGTTTTTAGAGGGGCTTCCTAACCTACAGGATTTAGGGCGCCTGCGTATTGGTGAAAATGTTGAAGAGATGATAGCTGCCAACATGCACTTTGAGCTGCAGTCATTAAAAGACTTGCAGGCAGCGGTAAAGCTTGCCGAAGAGCGTTTAGATTACATCAGCCGTGAGGCGCTAGATGCAATTCAAAATGAGCAGGAAGAGCAAATAGATTGGCTGGAAACGCAGCAACATCTAATCAAGGCCACGGGCCTCGAAAACTATCTGCAATCGCAGATGTGATCCTTGCCGCGCCTGATCTTCATTAAAAAAAGCCGCTAAGTTGCGGCTTTTTTATTTAAGTGTGGCCAATTTATCTGTGCTATAGAACATCTTCTATCGGCAATAAAGACATAAGCCATACTTTAAACCGCAACCATGCACTGGTATCAGGCTCAGTGGTCAATCGCTGTTGGTTCTTTCTGTCTTGCCACACAATATCGCCCTGCTCATCTAGGCTTAGCTGCCACGCATATTTAGGCATTTCCGTTGTGATCCATCGACTTAATAAACGATTCATACGCTCGGAGTGAATCAACAACCCTTGCTCTGTGTTTAAATTAAACGAGCGCGGGTCTAGATTTAGCGAACCTACAAATATTTTGTCATCATCCATGGTCATGCTTTTGGCGTGCAAGCTGGCAGTGGAAGAGCCACGAAACCCTTTACGCTTCGGTTGCTGCGCGGCTAAGTCCAGATTACGCTTAAGCTCCCATAATTCGACGCCCATAGCCAACAGCTGCTGGCGATAGTCGGCATACCCAGCATGCACAACCGGCACATCGGTAGCGGCAAGCGAGTTGGTAAGAACAGTCACAGCAACCCCCTGCTCACGCCATTTCTTAATGAGCTCTAATCCTTTATCTTTGGGAATGAAATAAGGGGAGATAATGTTCACGCGCTGGCGAGGCTCTCCCATGGCTGCAAACAGCTTCGGTGCCATGTGCGTACTATTACTACGGCTATCGGTTAACAGCTTATTAGGGTCATCCACATACAACTGCGCTTCTGCCCAGTCCATAGACAGCTTACCGTTAACCAATGTTTGTACTAAAGTGGACTCTTTAAGCCTTTGAATATAGGGGCTTTCGTTGTGAAATGCGGTGCTAACGTAACGACTTAGGCGGCTTGATAACTGCGCCAAATCTTGGCTGTCAGCACTGCGAGACAATTCATTGATATCCTCAGCGAGTGGATGATTCCAATATAAGTCGAAAGCCATGGTTGCCTTATCAACGATTGGGCCGACACCCAATACGTCAAAGTCAACAAATTGTGAGTTATGATCACCGGAAAAATAGGCATTGCCAATGTTCCGCCCCCCAGTAATGAAGAGCTCGCTGTCAACGATAAAGCTTTTATTGTGCATACGCCGCGATACACGGGAATAATCAGTGATAAAACTCAAGAACCGCAATCGCCTGTGATTCAAAGGATTAAACAGTCTTACCTCAACGTTGTTATGCACCGCCAAAGCACTTAAATCTTGCTCTAGGTTCGCTTGAGATAGGTCATCAAGTAACAGGCGAACTCGCACGCCACGCTCGGCAGCACGCAATAAATAGGCACTCAACAGCTGTGAGGTTTCTTCGCGATGATACAAGTAGTACTGAAGATCGACAGAGTATTGTGCTGTCTCTATCAGCGCAATACGTGCAGCAAAGGCATCCAGGCCATCAATCAAGGGATAAAACCCCGACAGTTCAGGGCTGGGCTGTTCGTCTATAACATTCGATATCAAAGCTGTTCCCTTCGCAGTCATGGAATAACTGGCATTGTCTAAGTTGTGCACGTTATACGCTTTAGGGGCTACGCAACCGGCAACAACCACCACGGCAAAGACAAGTAATAAACGCGCGTTGATAAGGGCATCCATTGTGATTACCTAAGCAACGTAGTCTATCGTTACTATAACAAATTCAGGGGGATATAAAAGGAGGTAGGAGGTCCACACGTCGCTATGGGGATTAAGCGACGTCGTCAGTCACATCAACAATATCAATCAACTTTTGGTTAAGGATTTTTTTGGTGCAATTGCAGCATTTGCCACACTGCGAACCGACCTTTAGTTCTTTTGTAAGATCGCGCATTGAGCGGGCTCCATCATCAATCGCCTGCTCAATTTTTTTGTCTGATACACCATGACATAAACAGATATACACGAATACAAACCACTCTCAATTGCGTTATTGGCTTAGTTTAATCTAAACAAAAATAGTTATCAATAAAAAATTGTTGCTGTTTTATTGCGCTATCTACACTTTGCTAACAAGCAATTAGACATCTAATCATTGGTGCTGATAAAAAAATTTTCTATCTCTATTCTCAAGCTGTATCCGCCACAAAAAAAACACTCAGGGAGACCTCTAAACCATTGTTTAAAAATGATATTTACCAACTCCCTGACCAGTAAAAATCTGCCTCCTAGTCAATGCAGATCTTTGCCTACGTTTGGATCTGAACAAACTCTGAAACTTGATCATTTCAGCTCAAACTATTAATCTTTATTTTAATTGAACGGTCAATTAATAAAAATATGCCTAAAGTCGGAATGGAACCTGTGCGGCGTCAACAGTTAATCGACGCCACTTTAAACTCAGTTGCTGAGCTTGGCTTACATGCCACCACCATCAACAGCATTAGCAAACGTGCCGGATTATCCTCGGGCATCATTAGCCATTACTTTGGTGGTAAACAAGGTTTGATTGAAGCAACGGTGCGTTACTTATTAACCCAGCTGAAAATTAACTTGCTGGCGAAGACCACCGCTGACGACAGGCTCAGTCCGCGAGAGCGATTAAACTTAATTGTTGAGTCCAACTTTGCACCCGTACAGCAACAGCATGATAGCACCCGAACTTGGCTGAGCTTTTGGGCGCAGTCACTGCACGATCCTGCCCTATTCCGACTGCAGCAGGTCAACAGTCGTCGCTTACGCAGTAATTTACAGGTGTCGTTTAACACCCTGATGCCACGCGACAAAGCCAAGCAGGCCGCTGAGTTGGCCGCAGGCATGATTGACGGATTATGGCTACGCTGTGTACTCAGCCGCGGCGAAGCCGATGACTTTCATCACGCTGAGCAGTTAAGTAAAAGTTATATCGATACCCTGATAGCGCAATTTGGAGAACAGTAAATGTCTTACCCTCGCTTACAAAATTTTATTGATGGTGCCCCCATGGCCAACGCCAATGGCGATGTGTTTGATGTCATCAACCCTGCAACTGACGAGGTCATCTATCAGGTCGAAGTGGCCGATGAGCATATCCAGCAGGCCGCCATCGACAGCGCTAAAGCTGGTTTCGCGCAGTGGTCAGCAATGCAGCCTATCGAGCGTGCCCGCATTTTGCACAAAGCGGTGGCATTGTTACGCGAGCGTAACGATGAGCTGGCAAAAATTGAAGTATTAGATACAGGTAAGCCATGGCAAGAAGCCGAGTGCGTCGATGTAGTCACCGGTGCCGACGCCATTGAGTACTTTGCCTCATTAGCGCCCACCGTGGTCGGCCAGCAGCAAGAGGTGGCCGGCGATTTTTATTACACCCGCAAAGAGGCGTTAGGGGTGTGTGCCGGTATCGGCGCATGGAACTATCCCCTGCAAATCGCGTGCTGGAAATCTGCACCGGCCTTGGCCGCAGGTAACGCCATGATTTTTAAGCCTTCGGAAGAAACCCCGAAAGGCGCCAACATGTTAGCGGAAATTTTCATTGAAGCCGGCGTACCAGCAGGCGTTTTCAATGTCGTCCATGGCGCCGCTGAGGTGGGTCAGTGGCTTACAACCCACCCAGAAATCGAGAAGGTCTCTTTCACCGGCGAAGTGGGCACAGGTAAAAAAGTAATGCAAAGCGCCGCCAGCAACTTAAAAGACGTCACCATGGAGCTCGGCGGTAAATCGCCACTGTTGGTATTTGATGATGCCGATATTAGCGAAGCGGTCAGTGCCGCGATGCTTGGCAACTTCTACACCCAAGGTGAAGTGTGCACCAACTGTACTCGCGTGTTTGTGCAGCGTGGTGTTTATGAGCAGTTTATGAGTGAACTGCTCGAGCGCACACAAAAGAATATTATTGCCGGCGATCCTTTAGACCCTGAAGTGAACTTAGGCGCGCTGATCTCGAAAAAGCATCAACAGCTCGTGCTTGAGTACATTGACAAGGGCAAACAAGAAGGGGCTACCGTTGCCATCGGCGGTCATGCACTGACCCCGACAAGTGCGCCGCAAGGCTATTTTATTGCCCCAACCGTGTTTACCGATTGCGATGACAACATGACTATTTGTCGCGAAGAAATCTTTGGCCCGGTTATGAGTGTCTTAGTGTTTGATGACGAGCAAGAAGTCATTGAGCGTGCTAACAACACGCCTATGGGCCTGGCCGCTGGCGTAATGAGCCAAGATCTACGCCGCGCCCACCGTGTGATCCACCAGCTTGAAGCCGGTATTTGTTGGATTAATGCTTATGGCGCCTCACCAGCAGAGATGCCTGTGGGCGGCTATAAGCTATCGGGCATCGGCCGCGAAAACGGCTTAGAGGCTATCAACCAATATCTGCAAACGAAATCGGTGTACGTGGGTATGAACCAACTTGAGAGCCCGTTTTAAGGAGGTGCATCATGAACAGCGAATTTGATTATATTATCGTTGGCGCCGGTTCAGCAGGTTGTGTACTTGCAAACCGCCTGAGTGCCGATAGTAACAACCGGGTGTTGTTACTTGAGACCGGCGGCAGTGATAAAAGTATTTTTATTCAAATGCCTACGGCGCTGTCTATCCCTATGAATACCAGCAAATATGCTTGGCAATTCCACACTGAGGCAGAGCCGTATTTAGATAATCGCAAAATGCATTGTCCTCGCGGCAAAGTACTCGGTGGCTCATCATCTATCAACGGCATGGTGTATGTACGCGGTCACGCCAAAGACTTTGACGAATGGCAACAACACGGTGCACAAGGCTGGAGCTATCAGGACTGCTTACCTTATTTCAAAAAGGCCGAGCAGTGGTACCTCGGCGGTGACAGCTATCGTGGTGGCGATGGTCCATTGGGCGTAAATAACGGCAACAACATGAAAAACCCGTTGTATAAAGCCTTTGTTGATGCCGGTCAGCAAGCAGGCTATGCCTTTAGCAAAGATTATAATGGTGCACAGCAAGAGGGCTTTGGCCCTATGCACATGACCGTAAAAGACGGCAAACGTTGTTCGGCGGCGCGTGCCTATCTGGATCCGGTCAAAGAGCGTAGCAATCTCACCATCGTCACTCATGCGAAAGCGCAAAAAGTGTTACTAGAGGGCAAACAAGCTCGTGGCATTCAGTATCGCGTTGGTGGCAAAGTTCATAAAGCCATGGCCAACAAAGAAGTGATTTTAAGTGCCGGGCCCATTGGCTCTCCACATTTGTTGCAGTTGTCTGGCATCGGTGACAAAGCCCATTTAGATAATGCCGGTATTCCCTGTACACACCATTTACCCGGTGTGGGTCAGAACCTGCAAGATCACTTGGAGTTTTATTTCCAATTTAAGTGTAAGCAACCTATTACCCTCAATGGCAAGCTTGGGCTGTTTTCAAAAGCCATGATCGGGGCCCGCTGGTTATTATTCAAAGATGGCTTAGGGGCGACCAACCACTTTGAATCATGTGGCTTTATTCGCTCTAAAGAAGGGGTTGAGTGGCCTGATCTACAGTATCACTTTTTACCTGCGGCGATTCGTTACGATGGCAAGAGTGCCTTCGCTGGCCATGGCTTCCAAGTCCATATTGGTCACAATAAGCCGAAAAGTCGTGGTCATGTGTTGGTTAAAAACAGCGACCCTGACTGTGCGCCAAAAATTCAATTTAATTACCTTCAACACCCGGACGATATCGAAGGCTTTCGTGCCTGCGTGCGCCTAACGCGCGAAATTATTAATCAAAATGCATTTGATGCATTCCGCGATGAGGAAATTCAACCGGGTACTGATGTGCAAACAGATGAGCAAATTGATGCCTTTGTGCGCCAAGCCGTTGAAAGTGCCTACCACCCTTCTTGCTCGTGCAAAATGGGTGAAGATGAAATGGCCGTGGTTGATAGTCAGGCAAAGGTACATGGTGTTGAGGGTCTGCGTGTGGTTGACTCCTCAATTTTCCCGACCATTCCTAATGGCAACTTAAATGCGCCCACCATTATGGTAGCGGAAAAGGCAGCCGACCATATCTTAGGAAAGACTCCGCTTGCGTCGCAGCATGTTGAAGTGGTCAACGACCCGCAATGGCAGCAGCGACAGCGTAGCCAAACTCTGTAACTAATACGATTTCACAAGGCTTTCTTGGTGCAGCTCAATAGCTGCGCCCTGGGCGCCTTATATTTTAAAAACAACAAAATGGAGAAAATATGAACTATTTCTACTTATATTGGGAGGGTGATAATGACTTTATGGCTTAGTGCTGGCATTTTATTTACCCTACTCGCTATCGTCTTTATCTTGGCGAAATGGGGGAATGTGCAGTGCGTGGGTGTCACCCCAGTACGAACCTTCACCTTTATTGCTATCTTGTTCACCTCCGGCCTGGATGTGGGACTGATCATGTTCCCATTGACCGAGTTTGGCGGTTATGCAGACATAAACGCAAGCCCAGAATATGCATTCACTAATCCGCTCGCCATTGAGTTTGGTTTTTGGGGCTTTTTCATCTGGAGTTTTTACTTCCTCACCTGCTTTTATTTCTGCGTAATTGAGCCCAAAGTAAAGTTCTTTGAGATCCCTTGGGTGAAGTTTATTAATAACGTGGTGATTATTGGCACTTGTGCCTTTACCGCTTCATTATTGTTGGCCAACTTACCATGGTATTTGCCTAGCATCGGTGATGGCGAGAGCATCATTCCGTTATTTTACCTCATCGTCTTTGCCGCTATTGCCTTTTCTGTTTACTCCAGTACCGACATTAAATATGTACGTGTATTGAGTGTATCCACGACGTGGGTCTTTATTGGTCTTATCGCCTTTATGTGGGGCAGCGCCTTCTTATGGGGTGATAGCGCCATGGGTGAGTACGCTCAGTCAGTGGCCATGCTGGGAGGCTATTTCGGCAACATCCACGAATTTATCTTCCCTATCAATGATTACCACGCCTTCTACCTGTTTTGGTGGTTCGCATGGAGCATCATGATTGGCCAATTTACCGCCCGCTTTGTCGGTGGTCTTAAAACCTATCAGGTGCTAGCAGCAATGTTGATCTTCCCCTCTATTCCAATTGCGCTGTGGTTTGCGGTGTTATACCACTATCACGATGCAGGGCTAGATACGACGGGTATCCGTAACTTCGCCATGGTGTTTGTCGGCATTATCTTCGTGATCAACTCGTTGGACTCATTAATCCGTCTTTATAGTGACAACCTCAATCTGACGACTAAGCGTCTGGGTAAATGGCGTTACATGGGCTTTCATTTTCTAGCCTTAGCAGCGCTGACACTGTTGTTTACTTTTGACTTCTTACAAATCCAATGGGTCGGTGCCTTGGTAATTGGTCTATTCTTTAGTTGTTTAGGCTACATTTTGTACACCAAATTCAAAACCGTGAGCAACATCGATAGCTCACCAAAAGAAAACCGTCTTGATTATAAAAAAATAGAATCCGTACATTAGGAGCAATGATGAGAAAAACAATTTACTCTTTAAGCGCAATCTCGTTAATGATGGCCTCACAGGTCGCATTGGCTGATTGGTCAGCAACAATTACTGGTGCTAGCGACTACACCTTTAATGGTGTAAGCCAAACTGAAAACGACCCAGCGCTGCAAGGGAGCATTGATTACGCTGCCGATAACGGTTTCTACGCCGGCAGCTGGGCGTCAAACGTCGACTTTGGCGATGGCACTGACTTAGAATGGGATTTCTACGTCGGCCAATTTCGCCAGTTGAACAACCAGCTGTCTGTGGATTATGGTATCGCTTATTACAGTTATCACGGCGCATCTAGCTCCAGTGACGGTAACTATTTTGAAGCCTACACCAAATTTGCCTATGACTCGCAACTGGGTACTACCGAGGCCAACTTCTGGTACACCTGGGATTACTTTGGCACCGATGCTGGCCATGTTATCTCCATGCTAGCTCATAACTATGCACTGGCAGAGGGTCATAACTTGCGCTTAAGCGTAGACGCGTCAAACTCGCTAGATGGCGATAAGTTCGCGTGGCAAGCGGATGGCAAATCCTACGTACATTACCGTCTCGCCTATCAAACCTCCTATTCAGGCTTTGATTTCGAGTTGGCGGCAGAAGATACCAACCTTGATAGCGAATACGCTGATGAGCGCTTGGTACTGTCAGTGAGCAAAACGTTCTCACTGTAAATCCCCACAATGGGCGCCGACCATGGCGCCTATTTTATTAACGCTAAAACCTCTTTAAATTGCGGATGCTCGCAACTGTGCATCCATCCGAATATAGCCGTTTCTGCAGAGCATACCTGCACGCCAGCTTGACGCAGTTGCAAAAGCGCCCATTGTTTGTTTTCTTGTTTTCGTGAACACACCGCATCGGCTATCACACTCACTGTGTAGCCCTTGGCCAATAAATCCATTGCCGTGAAGTAGACACAGACATGACTTTCCATACCACATAAATAGATGTGCTGGTGCGAGCCTAATGCTTGCTCAAAATCTTTATGCTGGGCGGCACTGAACGTTGTTTTGGTAATATAGTTGGCGTTCCCTATTTTAAGTTGTGCATCGGTTGGCCCAAGACCTTCAGGGTATTGCTCTGTCACCACACAATGAATATCAAGGCAGTGACTGGCGCTAAGTAGCAACTGCACCTGAGCACGTATATGGGTGTACTCGCTCATAGCGGGTGCTAACTTAGCCTGCATATCAACAACCACTAAGGTTGCATTTTGTGCATTATTGTTCATTAAACGCTCCACTTTGTTCCTTTTTGTTTTCCGAAATTCATCATAAGGTGTGGTTTTTTCAAAGTAAAATTATAAAGATATAGTGACGAACCAAGGTTCTATGCTAAATTTATGTATTATTGTTAACGATTAGTTGATGCCTAAATGCCCTGAGGGATTTAAGGCTAATATGTTGGTTTCAACTTCAATTGGGGTCAGCCATTGCGTCGTCTACATAGCGCATGTATTACTGTGCTTTTCATGCTTTTGCATTTATTTGCTACACCCTCACAGGCACACGTCAACGATGCTGGATACGGCTATCAGCTCCAACGTTTATCCACTGATGAGGGCTTGTCTCAGGGCTCGGTTAGTGCCATAGCCCAAGACGATTTCGGCTATATGTGGTTCGCCACAGGGCGCGGTTTAAATCGCTACGACGGCTATAAGGTAACGCTTTTTGAGAGCCAACACTCGGCACTAAGTAGTGACTTTATTTTGACCATGCTTAAACTAGCAAATGGCAAACTACTCGTGTCGACGCAGTTCAGCGGCGTGTACTTGGTCGACCCGGCCACGCTCACTTCCGAGCAAATCATTGCCAACACCCTTAGTGAACACAAGATAGACTATGTTGCCGTCTCTGCCATCGCTCAAGATCCCCTGAACCCTGAGCGAGTTTGGCTTGGCTTAAATCACCATATTTTCAGTCTCGATTTAACCGATAACTCACTCACTCATGCCTTTAGTATTACCAATGAAACCCATATCATCCGCGCCTTGCTGCCACACCAAGATGGGCTTTATGTCGGTGCATCCAATGGCCTTTACCATTACCAACAAGGCCGAGTGAAGCAAATTAACTACCTACCCAAGAGCGAAGCGCCGAGCGGCGATCAGCAAAACGTGAAACTGTTGCGCTTTGACAGTGAATTTGGCCTGATGATCGGCACGGTAGAAGGCTTGTACAGCATGAGCCTCTCAAGCCCCAACACATTTAAAACATTATTGCCAAGCTACAACATATGGGGCTTCCAACGCTATGGGCTTAATGACTTTATCGCCACAGATGAGGGCTTAAAACAATTTAGTCGGCAATCTTTGCGCGCACAAACACTGGTCCAATTTAGTAAATCGCGTTTTGCTGTCAGCGACAACAGTATCCAAGTACTCTTTCGTGATAAAGGTGGCATGTTGTGGCTTAGCTCTCGCTCCCAAGGAGTATTCTCGTGGTCGCCGCTGTCTATGCGTTTTCGCCAGCGAACGCTTCCTAGCGGCCAATATAAACATGGGCATATCGCTTGGGGGATGCATGAGCAGGCCGATGGTACATTGTGGGTGGGCAGCGATAACGGCCTCAACCGTCTCAGTGCCAATGGTGAGAGTGAGGCATATTTGGTCAATAAGGACGATAAGCTCGCCATTGGCCAACAAACTATCTATCGTATTTTTCCAGCCACACATCAACCAGACTCGCTATGGTTAGATTCGAGCTACGGCAGTGAGCTATTTAATACTAAAACCAACACTTTGACACACCCGTTAGAAAAAGCAGATAGACCACAAAGCTTCGACCCCCAGAGTTACTATGGCGGGCTTGTGCAGTTACCTGACAATCGGGCGTTTTTTATCGCGCCCAGTGGCTTTTATATGTATGACCCCGAGGCTAACCGCATTACCGATGTGCCAGCACTGAATCGCGCGCTTTTGCCTGATTTAGCCACGCACTTTCTATCGCCACTGCCTAATCACCCGAACGACCCACTGCTTAGTCATAGCGGTACACTTTATCGCTATGACACCTCGCGCCAACAAGTTGAGGTGGTTTATGAATCCGCCAACACGAATCCACAGCACTTTAATTATATTGATGGCTGGACGGTCGATCAGAATAATTCCTTGTGGTTGAGCATCGATAACGAGGGCTTAGTTGCTCTTGATATGGAAACACTTGAGGTTCGCGCCCGAATAGGCCTTGAACAAGGGTTAAAGAACCTTGGCGTGTATACGCCAGTGGTGGATGATTTAGGTTACTTGTGGTTTGGTTCCAACAACGGCTTGTATCGATTAAATATAAATTCTGAACACGTGCGCTATTTTACCGTAGAAGATGGCCTATCCGCATCGGAGTTTAACGCCTTTGCGGTACTTAAGCGAAACAATGGCGAGCTAGTATTTGGTACCGTAAAAGGGTTATTGGAAATAGACCCGACAGACTTCGTCTCTGGCAACACCCAGTATATTGCACCACCACCGCAAATCACAGATATTGATTTATTATCTCGTTCAATCGATTACTCCCCTATCAGTTATATTGATAAGCCGCTGCAGTTACAGCACGACGACCTAGGGCTGACAATATCCTTTTCTAGTTTTAACTTTTTACACCGCAGCCAAGTGCGCTACCGCATTAGTTTATCGGGTGCGAGCGACTTTACTTATAACGATTACAAAGACAACACCTTACAGTTTGCTAAACTTAACCCCGGGCGCCATGAACTAAGCATTCGTGCTTTCGACCCTGTCTCCGGCAAGTACTCACGTGAGGCGCGTCTTATTGTTAATGTGGCCTACGCACCATGGCGTTCGCCGCTTGCAAAAACCATGTATGCCTTGCTCACCATTGCGATTATTGGCGCTTGGCTGATGTACTTACGCGCACAACAACGCAAACTACGTGACGCCCACAGTGTAGCGGTCAACTCGCAACAGCAAACCAACCTAGCTCTGCAAAGCAGTAACAGCGGGGTGTGGCACTACTATGTATCTGAGCGCCAATTTGCGCAGCGGCGTCTGAGTGACGAGCTCGGTTATGCTAACAGTTTTTTGAGCTGCTCATTTGAGCAACATGCCGAACTTATTCATCCTCATGATGTGGAGCGCTATCGTACCCAGTGGAAGCGCTTTTTAAAACAAGGAGAGCAAGGCACTTGGGAGTGCACCTATCGCATTGCTCACAGCAGTGGTGAATGGCTGTGGTATCACGAAGTTGGGCGCATTACCGAATGCGACCTACAGGGGCAAGCGCGAGTAGTATCAGGCATCTATACCAATATCACCGACGCGAAAGCCTCAGCGCAGCAAGCCACAGTATTAGGTGAAGCCATCAGCCAGATCAGCGATTGGTTACTGATTTTAGATGAGCATATGCAGCCGTTCTCGGCCAATCATAGTTTCCTGCAAGCCTTTGCCAGCAAACAAGCGCCACAACTTAATATTCAGCCATTTGTGCGTGCTCTAGGTAAACACAAATATAAGAAGTACATGAGTATCATCGGCCGCCTAAAAGCGGGGCAGAACTGGCGCTGTGAAGAACAGATTCGCACCAAGCATAACCGCCACCATCCGGTGCAAATAAGCGTCACTGCGGTGTGCCGTGATAATAACGACAACCGTGATGAGGTGAGCTACTACGTCATCGTGATCACCGATTTGACCGAGCAAAAGCGTGCTGAAGACGAGTTACGCTACTTAGCCAATTACGACCCCTTAACTGGGTTACCGAATCGCACTATGATGCGTTCAAAAATATCCCAAGCAATTGACTACGCGAAAGAAAACGCCTCACTGTTAGCCTTATTATTTATTGATTTGGACAAATTTAAGCCGGTAAATGATTCGTTTGGCCATGCCGTTGGTGACCAAGTACTGTGCTGCATTTGTGAACGCATCAGCGAACAATTAGACGACAATGCGCTGCTCGCGCGTCAAAGTGGCGATGAGTTCTTGTTACTTATAGAACATGTCCATTCACCACAGATGCTCAGTGAATTTGCTGAGCACTTAGCCAAGGTGTTAGAGCAACCCATAAAAATTGGCAATATCACTATCAATATCTCTGTCAGTGTGGGGATTGCCCTGTCTCCTTTCGATGCGGATAACGCCGAAGATCTTATTCGTAATGCCGATATGGCGATGATCCATGCCAAGAATGCAGGGCGTAATGGCTATAAGTTCTTCACCGAACAAATGAACAACCGCATTACCCATAAACTAATGCTAGAAAATGCGTTACAAGATGCCTATCGCGATGAGGTGTTACTTAACCACTACCAGCCCATTGTGCATGACTTCCAAAAACGCATTGTAGGTGTGGAGCTACTGCTGCGCTGGCCACATGAAGGCACATTTATCTCTCCAGGAGAATTTATCCCCATCGCCGAGGAGATAGGCTTAATCGATGCCATTACCGAGCAAGCACTACACAGAGCCCTGCGCGATTTAAAGCCTTGGTTTGAGAGCTCTGATGATTTCTATTTATCTTTGAACCTGTCGCCTATTCATATCTTAAAGTCGAACTTAAGCGACCGCCTACAAGATATATTGGCACTTCACCATGTTAGCCCCACACAGCTTCGCTTGGAGATCACCGAAAATACGCTACTCGAGGATAAAACCAAAGCGGCAGAGCAACTTAACCGCTTACACAGCGCCGGATTCAAACTTTTCCTCGATGACTTTGGCACTGGTTTCTCATCACTGACCTATTTGAGTCAATTCCCTATTGATGTCATTAAGATAGACCAAAGCTTTGTACGGCAAATTGGGGTAAACCCAACCAATGAATCCATCATTCGCACCATTCACAACTTGGCGCGTAGCCTTGGCTTATACTGTATCGCCGAGGGAGTGGAGACCAGAGAGCAAATCTTTTTCCTCAATAAGTTAGGGTGTCACCATTTACAAGGGTTCTTCTTTGCTCGACCAGTGGACGCACAAACACTGCTATCGAGTGAGTTTATCGATGGCGTGATTGATAAAACCAAGAGTTTGTAGTGCTTGAGTGTCGTCGATGCTTTGAGTTTACCCTTAGTTAGTGGGAAATTTTTAACACAGCGCGAATACTGCGGTGCAACTCGTGCGCTTGCAGTGGCTTGGACACGAAAGCATTCATCCCCGCCGCCAAACAACGGTTTTTGTCCTCTTCATAGGCGTTGGCAGTAATCGCGATAACTGGCATGACGCCATATTTATGCGGCTCTTTGCGAATATGTTGGGTACATTGATACCCATCCATGTGCGGCATTTGACAATCCATGAGCACCACATCATAGCGTTGCTGATGGAGCATATCCAAAGCGTGTACCCCATCTTGAGCGATGGCCACCTCACAGCCCAAAGGTTCAAGCATCTTGGCAAGGACTAATTGATTTACAGCGTTGTCCTCAACCACAAGGACGTGTCGCTCAGTTAAATCAGGCGCCGAGAGTTCGCTATGTTGGTCCATCTCGACGTGCTCACAGGCAGGCGCTTTGATGGTAAAACGAAAGCAGCTGCCTTCTCCTTCAGCGCTGGAAACGCAGATATCGCCGCCCATTTTTTGTACCAAAGAGCGGCAGATTGCCAGCCCCAGACCAGTGCCCCCGTACCGCCGAGCTGTTGACACATCAGCCTGAGTAAATTCCGTAAAGATGCGTGCTTGCTGCTCTGCGCTCATGCCTATGCCAGTATCACGCACCGCCACCTGAAGCTCATCATCGCGGTATTGCACGCTAAGGACAATCTCTCCTCGCTCGGTGAATTTTTTCGCGTTGCTTAATAAGTTGGTGATCACTTGGTTGAGTCTGAGCTCATCAACACGAATACTAGAGGGCACATTCGCGGCTATATCGCACGCAAAGCCCACCTCTTTGTTGTCGTTGGCGCTATGAAATACCTGCTCTACGTGAGTGAAAAATGCTCGAGTAGCCAGTGGCTGTGCGTTCAACTCCAAGGCATTAGCTTCAATTTTACTAAAATCCAGTATGTCGTTAAGAATTTGCAGTAGGTTTTGTGCACTTGCACCCAAGGTGGTTAAATACTGGCGTTGCTGGGCGCTCAGCTGCGAGTCTTGCAGCAAAATGTCGGTGATCCCGAGCACACCGTTCATGGGTGTACGCAGCTCATGGCTCATATTAGCTAAAAACTGTGACTTTGCTCGGCTGGCCTGGTTTGCTCTATGCACCGCAGTCTTGAGCTCTGCAGTTTGCTCTTGTACTTTACGCTCCAACTCTTGGTTAAAGCGCGTTAGTTGTTTGTTCAAATCGCGGTTGCGGTCATCGGATTGTGCTAACTGCTCAAAACTCTGCTGCAGTTGCACCACCAGTGAATCAAACTGTTCGTGTAGTTGCTGAACTTCATGCCACTCGTGTTGGCTAAGCGGCGTCTTATTTGGCAGCATCGGGTAGCGCTGCATTACTTGGGTTAAAAAATTAAGTGGCGCAACCAATCTTTGGCTTAGCTGGCGAATGAAAATCCCCGCCAGCAGCAAGAGTACCAGCGTAAGCAACAACACATACAGCCAGGTTGAAGCGACCACAGTGTTTACATGAAGGCGGTTCATCATAGCGATGACCGTCCAACCTGTTTGGGAGCTATTAAGTGACCGGCTGTAATACAGCTCATTGTTAACAGAGCGGTACAAAGCGCTTGAATCACCGTTAAACTCCGCTAAAGCAGGTTGCTCGAGATGGCTTAGCACTTTGAAAGTATTTACACTGCTATACACCACGTGATTGTTGGCATCCATTACCAGCAATTCCCCTTGTTGCTCGAACAAGTAGGGCTGAAAGCGACGAAAAGACTCTAATCGCAGCGACCCCTCAATCACGCCTGCAAACTGTTGTTTTTCGTATATCGGTGCCGAGATGCCAACAATGGGGTTGTCACCTAAACCTCGACCGCGAAAAGCACTGGAAATATAGCCGTTAGGGTGGCTATGCGCTTGCGTGAAATAATCGCGGTCAGTCACATCTCGCTGCTGTGCGGAGAGCCCATCAAGAAGCGACTTGGGCCATCCCACATACGCCACCCCTTGCTGATTAATCAGCACTGTAGAAATAAAGCCAGGGTACATTTGCCCTAAATGACTAAGCTGCCAACGCTCATCAACACCTTGCGCCAAGGTATCGCGCGCCGAAACAATGGCATTTTGATGTTGTTCTAGGTAGCTATCTATTTGTTGCGAGACCCTATCTGCATGGGCGCGTAATTGTGTATTGACCTCATACTCTATACGCTCATAGTGATCGTTAACCAAAATCACGGTCGTCAACAACACCACCAATAGAATCAATACACTGACCACGTAGCTGAGGATATGTTTGAGCGAGTTTTGCCGATAGTGCCAAACTATAAAGGGTAAAAAGTAGCTTAATAGGTCAACTACAGCTAATGAAATAATGGCGTTAAGTAAATACTTGAAAATAGCAGTGGTAAGCGATAACCACGGCAACTCGACCATCCAATGACCAAAAACCACCAGCAGCGGCAAACCAATCAGCAACCAAAAGACCCCACCCCATGGCAATAAAGGACGCCTTAAGCGGCGACAACAAAACCAATGCAGCCATATCAACTCGAGCAAAAATGCGATACTGGGCCAAGCATGTTGCCAGCGATAAAAGATAAAAGCAGAGGCGATAGCCAAGGTGATAACACTGTAGCGTAAGCCCAAGGCAACGAGGCTCAGCAACACAAAAATTTGCCCAAATAAAAACTCGGAGCTGTCCAAAAACCATACAGGAATTAGGTGCGTCAACCCGCCAATCAGGCCGAGTAAGCAAGCCACCATGAACTTGTTGCTGCTTTGAAGTCCGGTGCGAATTGTGCTCATTTGTAGGAAAGCTTAAAAACTTATAGGAACTGCGTAGTCTTAGTGTTGTACACAGTGATGCGCTTGTCCATCTTCGGAATGCGGATGGGCCTCTATTTGCAGTACGCTGTGCTCAACATTAAAGCGTTGTTTTAACATCTGTTCGGCATTGTTTCGACAGACTGCATCATGAGCCGCGACAGTACATTGATGTTTCAATACGATATGTGCGCCAACGGCGAGCTGCTTGTCAATTCGAGATACGGTCACATTGTGCACACTGTGTACGTGAGCAAGTTTCGTCATCGCCTTTTCAATAGCTTGTGCACTAGGCAAACGCCCTTCTTGATTCTGCAATCGCTTTATACACTGCACAATAAGGCGCAAACCGGTGAATAACACGAAGACGGCAATCACCATACTAAACAGCACATCCAATTGCTGCCACCCAGTGAGCGCGATAGTGACACCGGCCACTAAGGTACTGACGGTGGAGAGTAAATCAAAGAAAGTATGGAGAAACACCGCGTACACATTAATGCTGTCTTTGCGGCCCTTGTATAACACCCAAGCGGCGCATCCATGAAAGACAAAGCCGATACTTGAAACCCACGCCATAATGGTGGTGTTAACGTCTTTGTGATGCCCCTCATGCATTTCAAAATACCGCTCAGAACCAAGAAACAAAATGGTTAAGCTAATTCCCAAATACAGGCTGCCATTAATAAGCCCGCCCACTAATTCGGCTTTTTTATAGCCTTCATTAAAGTTGCGTGCCAAATGAATGGCGATAGAGGAGGCCAAAATAGCGATAAATAACGTGCTGTTGTGCACAAATAAATGACCGGCATCGGCGAACACCGCTAGAGAGTTTGCGTGATAAGCTCCTATTAGCTGGATGACCATAAAGCTACAGGTTATAGCGAGCGCAATAAGTAAGCGTTTGCGAGAAGCCTGGTGTGTGGTGATGTCGGTCATGCGCGCCGGATGATACTCGGGAATGATATATAGTCGCAATTGTACTTGTTTTGCGACTATATTACACCCGTTTTCATCACCGCCCGTTGTGAATGCACAAGACTTGCTCATAAAAGAGTGATAGGCGCCACTGCCCGCTTTGGAACCAATCACCGCTCTAACTTGCCGGTCATATCGATAACTAAATTTCCCTAAAAATCATCCATGTGTAACTTTTTTGTTAAATCATCATTGAAACTATGCTTTTTTTAGCTAATCTCAAAGTCGCGTGGCGACACAACAGGACTGAAGGATTGCTCTTGTGTGTAACCAAAACGCAAAAACACATTTATATAAGGAAATATAATTATGAAACTAGTGAAATCACTCTCTACTGTGGCCTGTGTTATCGGCCTATCTCTTGCTTCAACCTCCTCTGTATTAGCTGCGTCTTCGACCTCGGTAGTCGGTACTTGGCGCAACCATGTCAATTGGAATTGTAATACTGCGGGCTCAACGCCGATTACCGCTGCGTTATTTACAATTAATGCCGATGGCACATGGAGCTACCCATACGGAGGCGGTAACTGGTGGCAAGAGGAGGGATTGGTGATCATCTCTTTCGATAGCTACCCGACTTTGCAGTACGTGGGTAATGTGACTAAAGATGCCGTTGTTGGCATTCAAGGCTACTCCGACAATCCAGGTTCTCGCGGCTGCTTCTATTTGTTGCGTGAACAAGCGGGTAAAGCCAGCGACGTTAAACACTACGTCGATGGTAAGGATGCGGTTACCAATCGTTGATCACTTTTATGGCGGTGCCCTATACACCGCCTTTTGCCCTTATTGCCCATTGCTGCGCAAATAAAATTCATGCTAAGTTGCTGAGGTAGTAATTAAAAGCGTATGCAGGGTTTTACCTATCTCCAATTCATCTCTAAGCCATGCCCTTGTTGTTGAAGGGGGCGCGATGCGTGGTATTTTTGCCACCGGCGTACTCGATACGTGGCTACAACAGCACTACCAGCCCTTTGATATGTATTTTGGAGTGTCCGCTGGCGCAACCAATATCGCTGCTTATTTGTGCCAACAACACCAGCGCAACTATAAGGTGATCACGGATTACTCGTGCCGACCTGAATTTATTAATTACCTACGTTTTGCACGCGGCGGGCACCTGTTTGATTTGGATTGGCTATGGCAACAGACCATTGCTGATATCCGCTTAGATTTAGCGACATTTGCGAAGCAAGTGGCACCATTTTATGTGGTGGCCACCAACATCGCCAACGGTCAAGCGGAGTATTTAAAAGCCAATGCCGATAATTTAGAAGCGATTTTAAAAGCCTCTTGTGCGCTGCCTTTGGCCTATCGCGATTACCCGCAAATTGGCGATAAGCAATATACCGATGGGGGGTTGAGCGATTCCATCCCCGTGCAACAGGCTTACTTACAAGGAGCGAAACGCATCACCGTGATTTTGTCCCAGCCGTTGGGCTATCGCAAAAAACCGAGTCGCTCACACTGGGTGACACGACGCTTACTGCGCGATACCCCGGCGCTGATCAGTGCCTCGAGCCGCCGAGCAGAGGGATATAACCAAAGCTTAGAATTTATCCATTCACCGCCGCCGGATTGTCATATCAAGGTCATTGCCCCCGAACCAGAGTTTGCTGTGGGCAGAACCACACGCGACGCCGCCAAATTACGCCACGGCTACACTTTGGGCTGCCAGCAAGGGCTAGACTATTTGCAGCGGCTAAGCATCAATTAGCGAGTGCGTATTTAGACCACAAAGGCTTTCACTTGCTGTTGCAGGCTATCAGCGAGCTGCGCCAATTCTTTACTGGCATCGGCATTTTGCTGTGAGCTTTGCGATACGCTGGTAATGCTGTCGTTAAATTCATTAATGTTTTGGCTTATCTCCGCAGCCACTGTCGTTTGCTCTTCGGTGGCTGTAGATACTTGTAAATTCATATCGGCAATGTCAGCGACCGCTTCACGAATACGGTTAATGGCGGTTGCCGATTCTTGGCTATGATGCTCACTTTCTTTGGCGCTGTCATCGGCACTCTGCATCGCTGCCACCGCCTGGCCAGCCATATCCTGCAGCTTGGCGATCATGGTATTGATATTTTCAGTGGCCTGTTGAGTATTGTGTGCCAGTGTACGCACTTCATCAGCGACCACCGCAAAGCCACGCCCTGAATCTCCGGCGCGGGCAGCTTCAATGGCAGCATTCAGCGCTAGCAAGTTGGTCTGCTCAGCCACCCCTTGAATCATGAGCACCACTTGGTTGATCTCATTTGACTGGGCATTAAGCTCACCAATCAATTGGGCGTTTTGCGCAACAATACGAGATAAAGTGCGAATAGCCTCAAGGTTATCATCAATGGTTTGACTGCCCTGCTCTGCCAAGCCATCAGCAGATGCAGCATGTTGCGAGGTATTTTGCGCGTTTTGAGCCACTTCTTGAATCGCTGCACTCATTTGTGTAATGGCGGTGGCTATCATCGCACTTTGTTGCTCTTGCTGGGTTGCAGTCGAGGCCACCTGCGCGCTGATCGCTTGCATTTGTTCTGACGCCGATGACAACGTCAATGTCGCACCCGTAACGTCAGTAACCAAAGTGTGGATTCGGCTAAGCATATGATTGAAGTGCTCAGCTGTGGTGGCTATTTCGTCTTTCCCGGTGACTTTGGCACGCAGGGTCAAATCGGCTTGCTCGGCAATGGTTTGAATAGTGCCCTGCAAGTGGCTCAAAGGCCCATGAATCGAGCGGTAGATAAACCAAGCCAATAAAGCCATAAAGGCAATGGTCAAGATGATAAAGACTAACAATAAGGTGGTGACGTGGGAAACTTGCTCATCGGCACTGTCGCGGAACCGCTGCGCTTCTGATAGCTGCAAATCGATAAGTGCCGCGTAGCTGCCACTGAGTGGGTCAAAAACACTGTAAAGTTCGGCTACAAATTGCGACTGGTCCATCGCTTTAAAAGTACCATTTTCTATGGCCCCCATGTATGTATCAATTTTCTCGGCCACTGGCGCGAGGTACTCATCCACCTCTTCGGTTAAGCGCTGCTCTTCGGATGTGAGTTTGGTTTGTAAATAGTCCTGCCAATGCTGCTGTGCGGTGGCTTTCGCCTGCTCAATCAAAGATATAACTTGCGGTTTGTCGATAACGCCTGCGCGATACTTATGCAATAGATCGACAATGTTGACCGCGTAATTATCTGACACCACTTTAATTTGCTTTAATGGCACCACCCTATCTTTATAAATACTGTCAACGCCCTCGCCAATGGTATTAAGTTGGGACATACTCAGCGCCGCTGAAATAATAAGTAATACAATTGGAATTATGGACAAAATAATCAGTCGCATCTTCACAGACATGGTATTGAGCATGGGACACCCTCGTAATTTAAACTAAGATTTTTGTGCCTATCCATGCACTTCATGCAACAGCAGTTGCTACTTAATTATTTTCGAAGATAGGCAAATGCGCCAATCCAGTTTAAAAATTACTGTTCTCACCCCGAGATAATATTTAAAAACGAGTGTGATTAGCGATTCATGCTAACCCATATGTGATGAATACTTTGGACGACAGCTGGTCTTTTAATGGCCGCGAACCCAACCAATACTTAACAAGTAACGATTGCCTAGGGTGACTTTCGTAACTGCATGCTCACTGATATCGGGGCGAAATAACTTGATTCGTTTAGAGCTGTAAATAGGCGTTTTACAAACAAACTGACCGCCACAGCGTGCTTGTTTGAGGATAATATTAAGCCGATAATGTCTGCCTGCGGTTACTTTGTCAGTGTGCGTGGGCACCTCACAGCCTTGTGGGAACTTGAGCAAGTAGACATCGAATTTTAGCGGCCACCATGCCCTTGCCAGCAACATTTTCTCATAACCGCTTTTCTGGCGGCCTTTTTGCCATCTAAAAAGTGTATTGAACATGCGCATAATCACCTTAGGAACTCACTATCTTTTGCAATACTCAGTTATTCACTTATTTCATTACGGTCGCCATGGCGCGCAGGGATAGAGGCGACAAAAAGTGCAAATCAACCAAATTTGGCTGCCAGCCTTGAGCCAGGTGTTAAGCTTTGTTGAGCATCGCACAGGGCTGGCCCACTAAATAGCCATGTACTAATTGCTTAATTTTATCTTGTAACCATCTTGGGCCGTGATCCGAAAGATCATTATGGCGAGCGTCAGGTATTTGCACTACGCAGATGTCGCTTTGCACTGTGTTTGCAGGTAACACTCCTTCATCGGCAGCAAAGTCGCTTGCCCGAATTGAGAATATGTTGATATCGGTATTTCTAGGTAAAGGAACGCGGCGGTGATCCAATGTAATTATTGATTTAATATAAGGCTTCTTTTCATTTCCTAGCCACGAAGAAATATCGCCACCATTGGAATGCCCAATTAAAAGCAGCTCATTAAACGCATAGTTCAAATAGCGAGACTGAAGCTGGCTCTTAAGAAACGCCAATGTCTTGGCACCCCTGACCCAATTCTCGCGTCGAGTCTCGTATAGATTCCCCGTTACCGACAGTGGCGGATCTTGAGGGAGCTCGTGAGCGACAGAAACCACCATATAGCCCAACTCACGAAGCTGCTCCTCTAAAAAAGAATACTGGGTGTGAGCAACACCGTACCCCGCGCTGAGAAATGCGACAGCACACTTGCTCTCGATGGTGCAGTCCTGCTCATTAATTGGATAAGATATTTTAACAGGAATGCCTCTATCCCTAGCTTCATCATAGATAATCTCTGCTTGCACCAGGGGGATACAAAAAATAGGGATAAGTAGCCATATATACAGGTACTTCATTTTCTCTCCTTAAGGCCTCGCACCCTACTCAATGGGCAAAGTTACTCATGGTATTTTCTTATTACCGCAATTTTGCCGTCTTCAATTTCCAATACTTCCATCATGACTTGGCTATATTCTATCGGTTGATTATTTTCAGGGTGGGTGCCCTTAGCGTAGTTTTTATATCTTATAGCCACTGCTGAGTGGTTAAATGTAAATACATCCAATAGCTCTGCATTGTATTCGCTGTGGGCGCCAAGATAAAAAGTCATCCCTTTTCTCATTGCCTCTTTGCCATTTGGTAAGCGCGAATCATCTGTCACCCAAGGTAAGTGCGAATGCCCAACATCCTCTGTAAGTAAATTAAGATGGGTCTCCAGCTCTTTTTTTGTTGCTCCTGGGCTTTGCGTGGCAACCATGGTATCGAAATACTTTTGAGCAAGTTCATTTAGATCAATTTTTGTCTCTTTGGCGGATAACGATGCTGAAACCAAAATTGATACTGCAAAGAATAGGTATTTTTTCATTGAAAACTCCGTTTTCGGTTAATTCATATAACATGTTTATAAAGACCCAGTCGCGTTCCTCGAAGCCAGTAATGCGATTGAATTCAAGCGACTCATTGGCAAATTTGTCCAAAGCGAGCACTGAATGTCACCATAGGTTTGGGTAATGTGACGAGTTACACCATTGTACGATTACAGTAAGTGGCCATTTCAAAGTCACTGATGTTCATCGCGATATTCGGAACATTCGGAAATAAAGTTACCAGCTTTGATACCACTTGCTGCGATAGCATCGCCTTTTGCTCAGTCGTCCTGCCTTGCATGATGGAGGCGAAAACATGAATGAAGGGCTCTCGCTTATTACCTACAGAGTATTTTTCGAAAGAATTTATTCTGACTTTAATATCACGTTCATCAAACAAATTGGTAGCACCAGCTTGCAAAAAAAGTTGTTCAATAATAAAGGCTTCATCATGGGAGACGAAGATGTCCTGTGAGCAATCCATTACAAAATGTGGCATTAATCCTCCGCCGACGGTCTGACTAACAGGTATTGTCCCTGCTTTACACGCTAGCATACCTTGTAAAATTGAAATTCGCTAATGAAGGTAAAGCAATGAAAAATAAACTGAAAAATGACAGCTAACAACACCGGTAGCGCGGCATAAGTATAAGTGGGCGGCATTCAAATAGAACCGCTTAATCGGTGGGATTACATGCACAATCAGCGTTACCGCTTGCAGTGGCAGTCGCTCTCAATTTTCACAACACAGGAAAAAGCCGCTCATTGAGCGGCTTGGGGACTACACATCTGGAGATTTCAGGGTGTGTGCAGTATCTACTTTAAGCGGCATCACTTTGCGCTTGGTCGTCGCTGTGACGAATTAAGTAATCAAAGGCACCTAGGCTGGCACTGGCTCCAGCGCCCATGGCAATAATGATTTGCTTAAAAGGCGTGGTGGTGGCGTCCCCAGCGGCAAAGACCCCAGGCAAGTTAGTCGCGCCTTTATCATCAATCGTTATTTCACCAAAAGAGCTTAAATCCAGACCACTGTCTTTCAGCCACTCAGTATTAGGCACTAAGCCGATTTGTACGAATACGCCGGCCAAGGCTACATGCTGCGATTGTTGTGTTTCGCGGTCGGTGTAATTAAGACCGGTCACCTTATTGCCATCGCCAACAATTTCGGTGGTCGCCGCATTGGTAATGATGGTGACATTAGTAAGGCTTTGCGCCTTTTTAACCAGCACGTCGTCAGCACGTAAGGTATCGGCAAATTCAAGTACTGTTACATGCTCAACAATGTTGGCTAAATCGATCGCTGCTTCAATGCCTGAATTACCGCCACCAATCACCGCTACCGACTTACCTTTAAAGAGCGGACCATCACAGTGCGGGCAATAAGCAACCCCGTGGCCACGGTATTCACGCTCACCTGGCACATTCATTTCCCGCCAGCGAGCCCCCGTGGCGAGGATCAGAGATTTGCTTTGCAGTGTGGCACCATTATCCAAGGTGATGGCGCGGTTATCGCTGTCTAAACGCGCGGCGCGCTGATTATCGATGACATCGACATTATATTCTTTAACATGCTCTTCTAGCTGAGCTACCAGTTTCGGGCCCTCTGTGGCTTTGACCGAGATAAAGTTTTCAATGGCCATGGTATCGGCTACTTGGCCACCAAAGCGCTCAGCGACAATACCGGTGCGCAGCCCTTTTCGCGCCGCATAGATCGCAGCCGATGCACCCGCAGGACCACCGCCGACTACCAATACGTCATAGGGGTCTTTTTCATTCAATAGTTCGGCTTGGCGCGCCGCAGCTCCCTCATCGACTTTGTTAAGAATATCATTGAGGCTGATAGCGCCTTGGCTAAATAGCTCGCCATTCAAGTACACCGTAGGCACCGCCATGATGTTGCGCTGCTCGACTTCCTCTTGGAACAAGGCACCGTCTATCATGGTCACATTCACCTTAGGGTTCAAAGCCGCCATGGTATTGAGCGCTTGCACGACGGCTGGGCAGGTTTGGCAGCTCAGCGAGATGTAAATTTCAAAATTAAGGGCTTTATCTAAGGCCTGGATTTGCGTGCGTTGCGCCTCATCAGCCTTGGTTGCCACTCCGCCGCTGTGCAGTACAGCGAGCACTAATGAAGTAAACTCATGACCCATCGGGACCCCAGCGAATGTAATCGAGGTGCCTTGCTCGCCGAGTACTTGCATCGCAGGGCGTCGCGCTGCTTGGTGGTCTTGTCGTATACTAATGCGCGGGCTCAACTCGGCCAAATCGTTGGCCAAGGTGTCTAATTCTTTACTTTTGCTGCTTTCATCGAGGGCTAGAACCAGCTCTATATTGCCCGTCAATGCACTAAAATGGCTTGATAATTGATTCTTAATGGTACTGTCTAACATGGTTAGCCTCTTCAAGCGTTAGAAAAATAAGGCGGTGTTGCCACCGCCCGAGTGTTGCGATTTAGGCGTTATTAGATTTTGCCGACGAGGTCTAGCGAAGGTGCAAGCGTTTCTTCACCTGGCTGCCAAGAGGCTGGGCATACTTCACCGTCGTGAGTAGCGATGTACTGCGCCGCTTGTACTTTACGTACTAACTCTTTAGCGCTGCGGCCAATGCCTAGGTCGTGCGTTTCAACCACTTTAATTTCGCCTTCGGGGTTGATAACGAAAGTACCGCGTAGCGCTAGGCCATCTTCTTCAATCATCACACCGAAGTTGCGAGTGATTTTGCCAGTTGGGTCGCCAATCATTGGGAACTCAATTTTGTTAATGGTTTCAGAAGAATCGTGCCACGCTTTGTGGGTGAAGTGGGTGTCGGTAGACACTGAATAAACTTCAACACCCATTTCTTGCAATTGAGCGTAGTAGTCAGCCAAGTCACCTAGCTCCGTAGGACATACGAAAGTAAAATCCGCTGGGTAGAAAAACACGATTGACCATTTGCCTAATAGGTCTTGCTCGCTTAGCTCAACGAAGTCACCTTGGTGATAAGCCGTTGCGTTAAAAGGTTGGATTTTAGTGTTGATCAATGAGTTGCTCATAAATTACCTCATGTTGTCTGTCATCAGTTTTAAATAATTAGCGGCGTGTGCCGCTGCGGTGATGAATAAGATAGAGGGTGTGCTTTAATAAATAAAACAGATTGATTCGATTACAACCATCGATAAATGTGATTGACGCTTAAACTTACTGCGATTTCTTAGACCGTTAATGGCTTTTTCGCCTGAACTCGTTGAACTCTTTAACCTGCGCCACGTACAATTAGGAAAAGCATTTGCGCTGAGGTCTACTTTGTCTATTGCCCGTTATATCAATCATATCCAACTAGGTTATCTGGGATTACTGCCGTTTTTAGCCTTGGTTGGATGGAGCATGCTCAGTGGTCGCACTGAGTACGCTGGCACCATGTTCATATATTATGGCATCGCGATTATGAGCTTCCTTGCCGGTCAGTTATGGCGCCCCGGTGAGCAAAGCCATGGGCGCGCCATTGCAACCGTTATTCCCACTATCCCGCTGCCATTGTTGGCGTTGGGCAATGAGCTGTTCACATTGGCGTGGTTAAGTGCCAGTTTTTGGTTGGTGCTGGCCATTGAAGTAAAACAGCCGCAATGGGCTGAGCACCACAAGGACTATCGCAAGATGCGCTTTGTGCTTACCTCAGTGGTATTTGTGTGTCATTTACTGATGATTGCCGCCATGCTCGACAGACCTTAGACAGCTTCACAGCAATACAGTACACTGCGCGCTCTGATTTTTCGGTGAGATGGCCATGATTGACGATTTACGCAGTGCCCTTGAGCAGTTGGGCGAACAGTTCAGCGAAAAAAACGCCGCATTCAAGGTAAAGGTGGTGCCGTTTTTTTGCTCGGTACGCATTAAAAAAGACCATAAGCACGAGGGCACCCTGCACTTTTACGCCAACCAATTTATAGATGCGTGGTTGGTATGTTTGTTTATTTTATTTGGGGCATTAATTTATCAGCCTGAGCTTGGTCTTACCCACGGCCCTATCCACTTTGCCATTGCCGCTTTCGTGGCCCTGCGTTTAATTATCCGCCAGGTGGCTATTGAATCACTGAAAGCTCGGCTCTATTTATTGCAACCCCGCTCTAATGCCCCGCAGAGCCAAGAGTAATTATGTACTTAAGTGCTCAGTGGCGTATTTTAACGGTTGGCGACGGCGATTTAACCTTTACCCGGGCGCTTAAACGACGCTTTGCAGACGCCCATATCGTCGGCTCGGTGTATGACTCAGAAGCGGTACTGCGAGAGAAGTACTCCAGTCATGGCATTGATGAGTTACGCCAAGCCAAAGTACCACTGTATTTCAGCTTTGATGTGACCAATCAGGCCTGCTGGCAACGCCTTAGCACGGGCTTTGATGTCATTATTTTCCAATTTCCATTGCTCAGCCAACTAGGTTCTAAAAACGCCTTTGCTGCGGCGCAGCAACAAGGCGGCCTCAATACCTTGAATCGCGCCCTCTTACACCAATTTTTACGCCACGCTAGCGCCTATGGCCTAGCTAAACACGGCGCTGGGCTGTGCTATATCACCTCAAAAGACGTCAAGCCTTATAGTCATTGGGGACTTGATCACGCCCTGTGTACTGGTCTTGATATACAGTATGTCGGTGAGCAGCCCTTTAATATTGATGAATTCCCGGGTTACCGTATCCGTAACGTGGACCGCAATAAACATGTCAAAGACACCAAAGGAGTCACCTACAGCTACGCGCTGAACCCCAAAAACGTTGACTTTCCTTATCACCGTCCGCGCCATTTAGATGATACCAACTATTGCCCACTGTGCCATGCTGGGCCTTTTTGCAATGAAAAAGACCAGGCACAACACTTCGAGAGTCGTCAACACCAGCTTATGCTGGGTTATCAGCAACACTGGCAAAATTGGCTTGCGCACGCTTACAAAGATTATTCATGACTTGATGCTGCTGTTGCAATTTCGCCACTTCATGACATAACAAGGTTTTGCGCATTCGCAGTTGGGCTCGTTCCCACAATAACCAGGCACCGTCTCGTTGCACTAACGCTCGTTGCAGCTGAGTACGCAGTGCTTGGCGCTGCTCGGCGTTGAGTTCAGCGTAATATAAAAGGTAAAACTCAACACTGGTGATATTAACCTCTTTTATAAAGGGCCCATATTGTTGCGCCTGTTTTAAATACTGCCACACCGAATCGTTGATTCCGTCCAGAGAATAGCTTACTTTAGCCAACTCCAGCCAAGTATACGGCCAGCTCGGTCGCAAGCTCAGTGAGTGCAATAATTGTTCTTTAGCTGTTCGCAGTTCAACGCCATCCGCATAGCCATGCGCAAAGCCATACAATGATAGCTGCGCCTGAATCGTGTGGTATTGTGCATGATTAGGAACGAGCTCAGCAGCGCGCTGTAGACGCATTTGAGCGCGCATGTAATGGGTCGAGCCGACGGCTGGCTCCAACTCATTTTGTTGCAACTGCAAGTGCGACAGCAATGTTTTACCTTGTAAATAGGCAAGATTGCCCTGCAAGGCAGCAATGGAGCCCGCTGCCAAGCCGATACTGATCAGCATAAGCACGGTGGCTGCCAAGTGGCGAGGTGTTAACCGAGCTAAAATAGACCTTGGCATAGACGCCATGGGTTCTCCTTGGTGTAGCGTTGGGCCAGCTCCTTGCCGACCAGTTGCTCAGCCCGGTCACGGGCCTGCGCTAGGCGAAAAGGTCGGCGTTCGCAACTGTGGGCATCACTGGCTATCAGGTCAACGTCACCCTGCTCTAGCCACTGCACTGCGAGTTTTTCACTGTCATCACCAAAGTCCCCTAACAAGCTTCCTGCTGTCACTTGAATTAAGCATCCCAAGCGCTTAAATCGTGCCAGTAAATGTGGCTTCGCCTTAATTTCTCTATTGCGCTCAGGGTGCGGCAGCACCACTGTTAAGCCTTGGCGATTTAACCAAGTGATCAGCTTGTCGGCACCGAGAGGTACATGCGAGTGCGGCAATTCTAAGAGGATTGCGCGCTCTGGGCCTTGACCATGAAATAGCGCAATGAGGTCCCTGGCCAGGGCGGCCATAATTTGCGAGTCAATGCGCACTTCACTGGCAAAAGCAACGTGAATATCGAGCTGTTGCTCACGTATAGCTTGCTGCAACCGCGCAAAACTTTGCGCGACTGCGGGTTGGGTGTTGTCAAAGCGACCAAAGTGCAGATGCGGAGTGACAACCACATGAGAGATCCCTTGCGCCTTAGCTTGTTCGAGCATGGCGATACTGTGTTGCCACTGCTGCGGTCCATCATCTATCCCTGCCAACACATGGTTGTGAATATCAATCATAGCAAGCCTTACGTTGGTGCATTTGCTTGGGTATATCCATGGCTATCGTAGTAGCCATAATGAGCGTTATGACCCTGCTTTTGCTTGCCATTAACTTGGTTCAGCAGCACCCCACAAACGTTTGCTTTAGCATCAATTAAGCGGTGTAGCCCGGCCTTCACTAATCCCTGACGTGTCGACCCTGATTTAACGACATAGATCACTGAGTCACTGTGCTGGGAAACAACAAGCGCGTCACTCACCGCCTCTAAAGGTGCCGTATCAAGCACGATATAATCGTATTGCTGGCGCAAGTGTGCCAACAGGGCCTTAAAGTTTTCGCTACTGAGTAGCTCTAACGGATTAGATGGGATTTGCCCAGCACACAACACGTGAATGTTCGACTGTTCATCAACGTGAATGCACTCCTCGAGCTGCTGAGTGTTCGCAAGGACATTCGCCAACCCTGGCTGATAAGCCGGAAGAGAGAAGCGCCCAGCCAGCGAAGGACGACGCATATCAGCATCAATTAATAACACTTTTTCCATTTGCCCTAGCGAGAAAGCGAGGTTGATGGACGTGGTTGATTTCCCTTCACCCGGCACCGATGAAGTCACTTCAATCACTTGATTGTCACGATCCATCTGACTGAGTACCAGCGACGTTCTAAAGGTGCGCACCGCCTCCGCAAAAGCCAACTTACCTTTATCAAAGAAGGTGTGCGTTGGCAGCGGTTTACGTTTTGATGACGGTAAACTCGGCAACACCCCTAGCAGTCGCTGACCGAGCTTATTTTCTACTTCTTCAGCGTTGTTCAGCGTGTCGTTTAGCGCGTCGGTTAGAAACGCCAGCACGATACCGAAACCTAAGGTCGCAACGAAGGCCAATACGACGATTAACTTACGGTTTGGCTTCGCTGGATTCGTCGGCTGGTAGGCATAATCGGTAAACCGCGCGATTGGCGAATTGAAATCACTGGTGACTTCGGTCTCTTTTGAGCGCGATAAAAAGGTATCATAGATATTGCGGTTGGTTTCCACTTCGCGTTTGAGCTGGTGATACTCAGTTTCTTTACGCGTTAGCATTTGAAAACGCTGACGCAATTGCTCCACATCTTGCTGCAACGCTGACACCGTACTATTGGCGGTGCGCATCTCTTTTTCTAAGCCCATCACCAAAGAGCGAATTTGTGCCGATAAGTTTTCTTGCACAGTGGCAAGCTCCGCTCGCGCGGCAATCATTTTAGGGTGTTTAGGGCCATACACTTGTCGTAATTCACTCACTTTGCGCTGCGCGGTCACAACCTCGCGCTTCACATCTTGAATCACTTTGTGAGTGGTGATTTCGTTGATTGATTCCAACCTGGCAATGTCATCACGACCATACTCATCCACCACGCGCATAATCGCGTTGAGCTCGCTTTGGTTACGCTTCGCTTCCACCAATTGTTGCGCGGTTTGCTCTAATTCACGACGCACTAACCCCACAACGCCCTCAATATCAACTAAATCCTCACGCTCTCGGTAGCTTTGCAGCTTCTGTTCGGACTTATCCAAGCGCTCTCGCAGGATACTTAGGCGGTCGTTTAACCACCCCGAAGCCTGTTTAGCAATGCCCATTTTCGCTTGCATCGCATGAGTAATGTAGGCTTCACCAACGGCATTGGCGACATCAGCAGCCAGCGCCGGATCGCTCGACTCATAGGCGATAACCACCAACTGAGTTTTACGGATCGGATGAATACTTAGGCGCCGCGAAAACGCGGTGATAATTTTCTGCATTCGTTTTTCGTAAGCTTGCTGCGCATCAGCGGTGCTGGGCAGTGTCTGTGGCTTTTGTGGAATATATTGCTTCACCCATTGCTTAATATCATTCATAACCCAATTGAGCATGCTAGGCTTAGGTTGAAAATCTCGATGCTCAAGCAGGTTCAATTGCTCTATCACATCTCTGGCAATGGCTCTGGAGCGCAGAATCTCATACTGGGTTTGATAGTACTCTTTTTTTGAGGCATCTAGACCATAGACCTCTTCAAAACTGACCGCTTTACGCTGCTGCGCCTCAATAAGTAAGGTGGCGCTAGCACGGTATGAAGGAGTCAATTGCAGCGCCCACACCATAGCGAGGGTGGTAACTAAAATCGCTAAGAGCGCAATGCGCCACTTAAACTTGTTAATAACTTTTAAGTAATAGCCCAGAGTCACAACCTCAGCGGCGCCTGTATTGCGTGTTGCTGTTTTCATTCTCTACCCTGAAATTAGAAGAACCGTTGCTCTATTTTTATGGTGTCACCGGCGGCGACCTGAGATTGCAAAGACGCTTTACTGCGCTTTGCCTGTTGCTGCTGTTCACTGAGCAAAAAGATTTTGTCTGTGGAGGCTCGCTCAGTGAGGCCACCGGCCAAGGCGATAGCTTGATCCACCGTCAGTCCTGGTTGATAGGGGTAGGCACCAGGCTCTTCAACTTCGCCATGAATATAGAAAGGTCGGTAGCTGACCACTTGGGCGTAGACATTGGGCTCAACGAGGTAGTCGCCTTTCAAGCCACTGTAGATCAGCTGCTCCACTTCTTTTACTGTGAGTCCTGTCAAGGTAAGCTCACCCAAAAAGGGGTAGCTGACTACGCCACTTTTGCCCAATAAAGCATCTATATTAAGGTCCGGCTGACCAAACACTCTAATTTGTACTTGATCGCCCGGCCCGAGCTTATAATCGCTGTTGGCAACCGCCCATTGACTACATAGTGCCAGTAGCACTGCAGCTAGCCACCGCATTAACGACTCCCCATCAACGCAAACTGTACAGTCAAACCAATGCGATTGCGGTCAAAAGCTAAATCGTCGCGAGTAGAGTTGTCATTGCGCAGTTCGTAATAACTTGATAGCACCACGCTTGGGCTCAATGCGTAATCCATCGCCAAAGTGAGTCCGCGTAGCGAGTCTTGACGGCTTACACCGACGAACTCATCATCGGTGTACGAATACGCCACCTTAGTTTGCAGGTTTTCACGCCATTGGTGCACCCACTGCGCCTCGTAGAACGTCTCACGAACATAATCGCCTTCAACTAAAGGGTCGCGCGCACTGCGCGAAGTGGTAAAGCGGAAGTGGCTATAAGTCAGCGGCTGCCACTTAATCTTGGCCTGCCAGCTGACCCCAGAAAAGTTCTCACGAGCAGCATTAGCAAAATCCTTTTTCTGATAACCGACTTTGATCTCACCTTCAGTTAGCGCCGTTGCTTCCCAGCTGTACCCAGCATAAGCCTGATAATCATCGGAATCGCGAGTGACACCATTGATGTCAACAATATCGTAGCGATAGTTGTTTTGATGTACGGAGACGAACACGTCTGAGCGGGATTGTGAATTAAAGTAAAGTGTGGCGCCGAAATTTGCTTTGTCGTAGTCACGATACTGCGTAATGGTCTCAAAACGCGTGTAGTTTTTGTTGTAATAGCCCGCATCAAACTTAACACGGTACATCGCTGTTTGAGCGCCAAACTCATAGTCGGCGTGGTAATTTTGCTGCTCGTAAGTAAGCGGCTCAGCAAACGCGTTAGGTTGTCCTTCAGACAGACCTTCACCACGGCGCTCAACATTCCAATCAGCGTCAACACGCACATTGAAGCGATGACGTCGTGACGGTTCAAAGTGAGACAAGTAACCAATATGACCATCGGTATAATTGTCTGCACTACTTTGAATATAGGCCGCTGAACTTAACCGTGTAGTAAGCTGATGACGGTTAATGCCGTCATCATACGCCATCTCTAACTCTGGCGTGGCAGTGTAAATCATACTGCTTTGTTCATTGTCGGCCGTACTGAAAATATTATCATCGTACATCGCGCCAACACTGAGCTTGGGCGTTAATTCAAGGCCATTTTGGGTGATATAGCTGCCTGGCTTTGACATCGCTGCATGGGCTGTTGTCGCACTCAATAACGCTGCTGCCAGCATCGACTTCCTCATTATCCACTCCCTGATATTAATACGCATTTTTTCCAACGAAGCCTTTGAAAATAGTCATAAATATAATTTTTATATCAAACCACAAAGACCAACTTTTAATGTATTGGAGATCGAACTCCACCCGCTTTTCCATTTTCTCTAAGGTGTCTGTCTCACCGCGCCAGCCATTAATTTGTGCCCAACCTGTGATGCCTGGCTTAACCTTGTGACGGATCATATAAAACTCGACTTTCTTACGATACTCCTCGTTATGTGCCACAGCATGCGGGCGAGGGCCGACAATGGACATATCACCGAATAAAACATTAAAAAACTGCGGTAATTCGTCCAAACTGGTGCGCCTCAAAAACCCACCAATGGGGGTAATGCGTGCGTCGTTTTTCGTCGCTTGACGCACCACAGCATCGTTTTCCATCACTTTCATTGAACGGAACTTCCATACTCGAATACGCTCGCCGCCGAGGCCATACCGGTCTTGTACAAACAATACTGGTCCCGCAGAGGTTAATTTAATTGCAATTGCTATAGCGATAAGCAGTGGTGAGATGAGCAGTAGGATTAACGCCGCGACGACGATATCTTCAGAGCGTTTGATAAATTCTCGCGCACCTAAATAAGGCGACTCAAACACGCTTAGGGTATCAAACCCTCCGACATGGTCGATGCGCGCATGAATCAAGTTCGAGAGTAAAAAGTCAGGGACAAAGTGTACGTCAACAGTGGTATCCCCAAGTTGACGCAAGATATCGGCAATACGCTTGTCGGCTTTCATCGGCAGAGCAATGAACAGCACATCGACTTCACCTCGACGAGCAGCGTTGACGGCCTCACAAATTGCTCCTTGAACATGGAAATGCAACTGCTCGAATACTCTATCTGGTTGGCGGTCTTCAAAAAAGCCCACAAAATCAAAGCCCAGCTCATCATGCTGACTTATTTCCCTAAATAAATTGGCCCCTGACTCGGTCGCGCCAATAATAGCGACTCGTTTTAAGCTAAAACCAAGTTTTCGTTTATTTACTTTATATAAACGAATAAACAACCGCCAACTAAACAGAAATATAAATGAACTAAGAAACCAAATAAACAAAGTTAAACGTGACAAATTTTCACTAAACTTAAAACCAAAAGCAAAGATGAATAATGCACCACTTGCAATAACTAAAGAGAGCCAAGACCAGCTCACCATATGCTGAAACTTACCTGCTCGCCAACTGCGATAGACGTTAAAAACTTCCGCAGTGTAGAGGTAACAAATCATCAAGATAAGAAATGCTACCAGGTAATGCTGATCCAGCTCTACGCCACGTATAGAAGCGGCTATAAAGAGCCCAGCAGTGATCGAAAACAAATCCATCAAGCGGTAGAAAACACCGCTGGAGGTTGGGTTATTTTTAAATGTTTTATCGCTGGTCATGGGTGCTCCAAGCTTAAATTCAGCCATCCTAGTAACAGGTGAAATTATAATCCAAAATCTCACCAAGTAAAATAGATTTAACTAACTTATCTATAATAAACATTTAACCATGAACAACGGGTTAACTATAAGCGCTGTCATCTATTTGTCATGCGCTCTTTCATTAACAAATAAGCGAAGCGGCTATTGGTAACAAGGTAGCGCTTCCACATTCTTCCGGGTTCTTGCAAAACGCGATATAGCCATTCCAACCCCGCATTTTGCATCCACTTTGGCGCCCGCTTTACCTTACCGGCAACAACGTCAAAAGTGCCGCCAACGCCCATAACAAAGTTGACCCCGAGCTGGTCTTGCCAGCGGTTGATAAAGTTCTCTTTTTTCGGCGAGGTGATGGCCACAAAAAGTAGCTGTGCACCGGATGCCTTGATTTTCTCAACCACGGCCTGCTCATCATCCCAAAAATATCCGTGGTGATACCCTGCTACATTTAATTGCGGATTTTGCTTTTGCACCACCTCAGCTGTACGAGCCACCACTTCGGGTTTCGCGCCAAGTAAAAACACACTGAATTGTTGCTCGGCGCTCATTGCCAGTAGCTCATGGAACAGGTCAACGCCGGCGACGCGCTCTGGTATGTCATGACCACAGGCTCTTGCTCCCCACACCACACCCTTGCCATCAATATTGATGATGTCACAAGCTTTAACTGAGTCAGCGAGTTCAGCATCACGTTGCATATTGACCAACTTAGCGACATTAACCACCACGTGCTGAAGAAAGTGCCCGCCCTTAATATGATCGCGGATCACCGTTACCGTCTCCGCCATTGTGGCGCTATCCATAGGGGCATTTAAAAATTGAATTCTTTTCATGATTTCTCCTTAATATCCGGCAATATAGCGACTGTATCGCTTGCCGATAAGCCGTTGGCCAATAGTGAGCGCACCGCACGCAAGCGCAAGACACAGCGCCATTGCGACCACGGAGCTAAGTACATAGCTAATGTGTGCCAAGGGTTTGGTAAGTAGATACAACTCGTAGGTAAACAAGCCGTGAATAAAGAAGATGCCAAAACTCATCATCGCCAATTGTGACAGCGGCTTGAGTAAACTGGGATGCCGTTGCAACCACTGCTCTACACGGAGGTCGCTTAATAACAATAACAACATGCAACTGAGCATCGCTTTTTGCACAAACAGCCAATCAACAGCATAAAACCCTAAGCGTGGATGATGGGCATTGCCAAACTGCTGTAAATGCAGGCTTTGATATAGCCATACGCCAATAGCAGCCACAGCTAAGCTGACTATCAATGCTCTCGATACTGGTCGACAGCGCTGCAGCTTTTCACAGCTCAAACCCAGTAAAAAAGCAGGTAAGAAATAGAGTAAATTATGTGCGAGATGGGTCAGCTCTTGCGGACGCCCAATACGCATGGAGAGGTAGCACAAGGGGATTAGCACTAGGGCTTGCAACCACAGCGGCTGAGCATGATACCGTTTGAGCATTGGTGTAAGCGAGAACATCACCATAATAAAGGGCACATACCAAAGCGGGAATAACGCTCCCCCTAAGCCCACCTCTATAAGCTGATAGTCTTGGCAGTACAAACCTAAGGTGCATTTAGAATACGCTTTGGTAAGCGCCAATAAAGAGATGCACACAAAAGGTGGAATCAACAGCGCCTCTTTCTTGCGCATAAAATCAGTCCAGCGCTGCTTCGACCAGCTGATATGCGCCGCTAAAAAAGCAGACAAAGCAACAAAGAATACCGATGAGTTAGCGACCAAATTTTTATATAGATAGTCAACAGCAGTTTTGTCGTCGCCCATCAATGAGGTGTGCTGCGCGACGACCAAAATAATCGCCAGTGAGCGCATTGCGTCAATCCCAGCAAGTCTCACGCGGCCTCCTGCTCAACGAGGGTACGCTGCTGCACAAGCGCCAATTCACTAAAGCTGTAATACACCCAGGCCTGGGTCCAACGCATATAATTGACTTTATTGGTATAGCGTTTGCCTTTTTGATACACAAAACGGCCACTGCGCTGCTCGTAGAGCAACTCCACGCTGCGAGTGAGTATTTTATCCGCCAATGCCAGTTGCTCGGCATTGGGGTTCACCTTTAGCAAAGTTAATAGCGCCTGGCAGACGCTGTGCATATCCAGTGGGTAGGGATTATCGTGATAGTACTTCGCCGTGCCTTGGCTATCAAACAAGTGCTCAGTATAAAACTGCAAACCACGTTCTATCGCCGCGTCAAACTCTGTCGTTTGCAATTGCGAACGCACAATATCCAGCGCCTCGAGGTTATACCCGGTGTGAAAGCCGTCAATGAACTGATGATGATGACGTGTTCCATAGACCCACGCACCCTGCTCATTTTGTGCTTGTACTGATTGTCGCGCAACCTGCAAGGCTAAGTCGCCGTATAAGCTGTCATCATAGTACGCAGCGAAGGTGGCCACCCAAGCCGCAGCCCACAAACTGGCATTGTGTACGAATGCCGACTCACCTGGAATATAGGCAAAATAGCATTGCTCTCGCCCCTGTTCGTCCGTGGTCTGCGTATATAAATGGTTTACCATAAAGTGGGCGCTTTGCATTGCACACTGTGTATACTTATCTTGCTTCGTCACTTGCCCAAAAGCATGTAAGGCTTTGGCAACATACAGGGTAGTGATCACATTGGGCTTGCCTTTGGGCACATAAAACGCCCGGGCATTCCAGTCAAAATGATACCCCCAGCAAGGCGCTCCCCACTGCTGCTCATCGCATTTCTGCGTCAGTAACCAGTCGGCTAAACGTTGTGCCTCATACACATACTTTTGCTCACCACTGCGCTGATAATCATTCACCAAGCCTAAGATAAATAATGCCACACCTTTGGGGTTGCGTTTCTTGGGCACTAAGCATAAGGGCCTGAAGTTGATGGGCGAGCGTTTGAACAGCTGCGTCCATGCCAGCCCAAATACGCCCTTGCGCAATATAGGAGCAACAGAAAACAGTCGACTGTTCAGGCCATCAAAAGGGTCATAGCCGGCATAATCATCCGCTTGCGCTAAATTTAAAGTTTGCTGAGCCAGTGTGTGAGCAGTCTTAGTGTTCATCGTGTAGCTCCCGGTACAGGGCGTCTAACTGCGGGATCACCGCCTGCTTGGAAAAGTTGTCTTCAAAGCGTTGTTTCGCATTAGCGGCTAACCGCGCGTTAAGGCCACGATCGCCAATGGCATTGATGAGCAACTGGGCCAACGCTTTAACGTCACCGGCAGGACACATCAATCCGCTGTGTTGATGTTGCAAGGCGTCAGGTATGCCTCCGGCATTAGAGGCGACCACGGCTTTTTGCGCAGACATGGCCTCGAGCACCCCCATAGGGAAGCCTTCGTTGTAGCTAGGCAGGCAATAAATATCCGCTCGCGCAAGATAGTCGAGCTTTTGCTCACCACTGATCCACCCTAAAAAGCTAACATCCTGCTCTAATCCTAATTCAGCAACCTGAGCTTTAAAGGTGGCCATATCACCATCGCCACCGAGTGCTAAGCGTGCGTTAGGACACTGTTTTTTTACCTCAGCAAATGCCGCAATTAAATCTCCAACCCCTTTGCGCTGGCCTAGACGGCCCAAAAATAGAATCAATCCAGGCTCGGTGCGCTCAGTCCCTAATTGCAAAGAGTCCACGGCGTTGTATATCACTTGTACTTTACTGGGGTCATTAACTAAGCTCTCAACCCAGCTTTGCCACTGTGTGGAGAGCACAATCACCTTATCAGCGAGCTCGTAGGTATGACGAATATGGGCTTGTTTTTGGGCGTCACATTCGTTTTCGAAGAATTCACGAAATTCGGCGCCATGCAAATGCAACACAACCTTCACTCGAAAGCGTTTTAGCAATCTAATAAGCAGCGATTTGCGTTGATAACTGCCCCGCGATGCCATATGAATATGCGCCACCGCCACACGGGAGCTCAATAAAGTCCACGCTGTTTGGATATAGGCGAAGAGAAAAGTAAACAGCCGTTTTAGGCCCAACTTTGACGTGTCACGCTGATGGGTGGCGATATGCTTTACATGCCAGCGGGAGAAAAACCCCGAAGATTCCAACGTATGCAAGACCGTAGCTATACCGCCTTGGCCGCCTCGCGCGGTGGCTAACGTAATGTTTTTGTACTGTTTCATCCTCATTCCTCAATGCTACAAAGCGCTTGGCGTACCTTGCCCGATGCGGTTTTTTCTAGTTGTGATACCGGTGTTACTTTCACCTGCATGCTTTGACCCAAGCGTTCCTTGGTATTGCTTATTAATTGCTGGCGCTGGTGCTCATCAAAGCGCCTATCATCTATTTGCACTCTAACCTCGAGCGCGCCTGGGCGATGTTGCACAAACTGACACCCCAGTAAGCCGTCAACCCCTTTGGGAATATGGTTAAGCACGTAGACCTTCTGCCCTTGTTCAGCCACCAAGTAATCCCCTTGGCGGCCCTCAATGGCGCTGATAACAGGATAATGACGACCACACGGACAGCTTTGTTCATCGCTCAGCTGGACAAAATCGCCCGTGCGATAGCGAATGAGTGGAAATAAAGAGTTGTTAAGGTTGCTTCCGATCAGTTCATAACGATTACCATCGATATGGTGCAACTCAACTTCAGCGTAATCGTTGAGAAGGTGGTAGTTACCATGCTCACAATTGGCTATCGCTGCAACACGCTCAAATAGACCATACCAATCAAATACTTTGCACTTAAAGCGTGACTCAATCAGGGCTCTGTCTTCGGCGCTTAAAGATTCTGATGAGGTGATGACTGACTTTAATGGCGCGGGGTAGTAGGTATCACAACTTTGTAAATATTTTGCCAAGCTGACAATCGACGACGGGTAGGCTTGGATAACATCGACACCAAACTCGACCATGGCGTCGATGTAGCTCGCCATATTAGCTGTGGTTAAATGAAAGGAAGACAGCATGATCATATCTTCGAACCACGAATAACGCCAAAACGGCGCCTTTCGTTGCTCACTTGGGACGATCATATCTCCGCGAAGCCACGCTCGCTTATCTCCTTTTTGATACCCCGCCCACTGTCGGTGGCGATTAGTAAAAGCTCGCTCACGCATGACCGATTCTTTCGATTGGTAAATCACTAAAGGACTGCCTGTGGTACCACTGGTCGCTCCTTTGATCTTGACCCCTTGATGTTCAGAGTCTAGAAAATCACGGTGCTGAGCTTTGACAGTGGCTTTATCAATCACACTGTATTGCCCTAAATCAGTGCCTTTATCGCGATAAAAAGGAACTCGGCGAGCCGCGTGTGTAAGCATTTTTTCAAGCCGCGCTTGGCGATAGGCGTCGCATTTGTGCACGTCGTATTGCAACTGTTCAAGCTGCGCTGTTAGCGAGCGAGTGTGTCGGTTATCCCGCAGCTTCTGACGTAAACCACCATAGACCGAGGCCAACACATTTTGCAGCCAAATCGGACTGCGCTTGTACATACGAGAGGTATACATTTACACCGTCCCCCGCGCATCTGAGAGAGTGATAAATTGACCTTGACGCTGTGCTCGTTTAAGCGTGTATGCAAAAGGAGAAAACCATGAATAGTCTTTGGCATGTCCAATAAGTACGGTGCTAGACAAGCACTTTTGCTGCGCCAAAGCTAAAAATCGCTGTACTTGTGCTCGGCTACTTAGACACACATCGAAGTTACTGTTTGTCAATTTGTGTGGCTGCAAAGGAGCAGCCGGCTTAACGCTACGCTGATAACCAATGCGCTTTAATTTTTTATTAACTAACCGCGTGTATAAACGCGCCAGAGAGATTTTTTCTGGCAACGAGCTGCGCAGCGTAAGCAACGGGTACTCGATGACTTGTGTAGGCTCATCACTGCCGGGCATAGGATGAGGTAAGAATGAATCACAGTCGGTATAGTCGTATTGACACAAGGCCTTATTGGCGTAAAAGCCCGGGCACAAAGATGATTCTGTATCAAAGCCTGCTGCGCTTAGTGCTTTCACACTCTGCGGATTAAAGCCGATATTGTAGCCACCGGCACGAAAAGCATGACAACGATATTCGCTGTTGAGGGGCTGAATTAATGCTTCCAAAAAGGCTTTACCGGCGAGCAATAAATCAAGCTGACCAGGAGTGCCATCAGCACTGGTTCGATAAGGCAAGGCTGAAAATCGCCACCAGTCAAAGTTGAGCTGCCATTGTCCTTGACGGTACTGTGCTTGATACCATTGAGGGTGCAGGTGTAATTGTAAGTCGTGACCTAGAGACACCATACGCTCGAGCTGGGCTTTAATATGCTTGGCATCGTCGATAAAAACAGGGTTGCCGCTGTCGGCTTCTTTAAAAATCGCTTCGAGCTCAAGATATTCGATGAAAAAAGTAGCGCGTATTCCCAAACGTTGCATGGTTTTGAGCATTTTGTCTGTGGGCGTGACCAAGTGCTTAAACACATCGCCCTTGCCACTGCCAAACAACTCATAATCAAACGTCAAAATGTACTTCATTAGCTCTTCTTCCTTGAGATGTTTTGCGCGAATAGCTGCTGGCAATGCGGCAACAGTTTAGAGTTGTCGATAGCATAACAAGGCGAAACTAAACGCTGACTTAAGGTAACCAATTGGGGACAATGCAAATCAAAAAATGTGCTCGACTCCATCAGCGGCTCGCGAATGTCATGCACAAAAGTGGTTACGCTATGTTGTTTGCCTTCATTAATCACCGTGGCTGCAAAGGGCTTGTCACCATAGAGATACCCCAGGTCTTGCTCGTACAGGTCTTCAGCGCAGTGCACCATCGAACAATTACGTACGCCCAAACCGATGGACTTGGAGTGCTCCAATTGTGCCAGCAAGTAATAGGGGCTGTGCGCGTCATAAGGCGTCTGGCTATGCTGGTGATGAGCGGTAATTAATCGGCTGTGTTGGCCCCAAGCGGCAACAGCTTTGATAGGGTGGATACTGATGTGACTGTGCTCATCATCAGCTAGAGTTTGCGCCAATACCCCGGTGCCACAACGCACATGTGCGCTATCAAAAATACGCCCAGCCTTTAGCCAATCTTGCGACAACCCTGGCGGGTAAAATGGCATGGCCAAGGTCCCTGTAGGGCCGACAATTTGCTTTAGTAGCTCGAGCAATTGCTGGGGAGTAAAATCAGCATGCAAAAACCCAAAACCACAGTGCACTAACAATGCATCCCCTTGCGCTATCTGCAAATCATCGAGCAACACCGCTCGCATCTGCGCCAGCGTGGTTTTAGGTTGCGCGTTTAAAGCCTGACGTTGGCGACGGTACTTTATTTGCCGTAAATGGGCATAAATAGACGATGACTTAAGTCGCGCAAGCATGGCTAGCTCCTTGGGCCCGAGTCGATTGTTGGGCTTTTTGTTGAAGTTTTAAAGCACAGAACAAGGCACAGTAAAGTAGTAACAATACCGGTGTTTTTGTTGTTAATGAGTTATTGGTTACCCCCACAATCATAAACACACCAATCGCGGTACGGCTGACTAAGTTCCCGTGATAAAAGAAATAACCTAGGGGCAAGAAAGCGGCGATAAAAAGCGGCACAGCCCCAATCAAGCCAAAATTAAAAATCCATCCTACGAGGTAGTTTTCAATAACCGAGATATCAATATAAAACTCGATAGCCGCCATCAAACTCGCTGAAGCGCCGAACACCCACTCTTTTGGGCTCAACTGCTCAAGCAGATAAAACACATCTAAACGCGCTGTAGCACTGTGATCGATATACATTTTCGAAGCGATACGTTCGGTGATCCCCGACTCAATAAGCACCACAATAAAAGCAATAAAGGCGAAATAGCCGAGCATCATAAGTACCGCTAGATACCGCCTGTCAACGGCCACACCATGGGTTAAAAATCGCCACAATGCGGGCACGGCACACACTAAGGCGCCAAGGCAAAAGAGTGCTAACGCTGCCCGCCCACCAAAAGCAAACAGCGCCAAAATCACGAGCCCGATATAAGCAAAAGCAGGGAGTCGAGTGTAGGTGCAGAGCAACAAGGCTAAAGCCACGGTGATCAGGGCATTGTTCAGGGGGTGTGTCATCAATGCGGTTGAGCGAAAAAAAGCAAAGGAGTCAAACTCAACGCTTACTATACGAGTATTTAACACGTACTCCCCCACCGCAAGTAAGGAATTAAACAGCAACAAGTAAGCAAGTAGCACCAAAATACGCTGCAACTGCGAGTGTGATAATTGCGCGAGTAGTACCAACAACAACAATGGCGCTAAAAAGGTATTAACCATATAGGCCATGCCTGACGTGCCTTGTGTGGCTAGGCCATAGACGATAACAGCGCTTAGAGCGATAAATGACCACCACCAAATAGACGCTAACTGACCTAATTCAGCAACACTTGCTGCCATGCCTCTGCTCAACACCAATAACCCAAATAACGCCAGTAAAATGTATGCATAAAGGTGTATTTTAACCACCGGCGAGCCGCCTTCTGATACGTAGGCGATACCGAGATTTTCAAGCAGGTAGCCACCGAGTACCACTGCACTGAATAAGGCTAATTGTAGGTATTTTGCTAATTTAATCTCAGACACTGCGCCGCCTCCAGTTGAGGCTCTGGCTACGTATAGCGAAGGTATTGAGTAACCAGTGCATCAGCACATAGATAGTGATCCCTGCCAGTACACCAATAACAAGCTGCTGCCAAGGCGCAAGTGATACAAGGGTGCTCAACAATGTATAAAGCACTGCGCCCATCACCGTTGTCGCCAGTAGCGTTTTATAAAGCTGTGCTGGCCAGGTAAAGTGGTAACGGTAATAACGCCCAGTTATCAACGACAGCAAGGCTGCAACACACATAGCAATAAGCAATGCCAATGCTGCACCTAACGCACCTAGCTTGGGTACCCATGTAAATGCTAAAGCGAGCTGCAAGGCAAAGCCTACAGCAGTGATCAGCGGTAGCCATTGAGTGCGCAACCTAAACTGTAAGCCATGGTCTAAATAGTGGCCGCGTAGGTTCAAAATAAAGGTGGCGGCGGCAATAGCATAAAATACGCGTAAATCTAGCTGCTGATAGCGCTCACCTAAAAACACAGTGATCAGTGGCTGTGCCAGTAAACACAGCCCGGTAAGCGCCGGTATCGCTAACGCACACAAATACCCACCATAGCGGCTATGAGCCTGACGCAATTGCTGCGGTTTGTCAGTGAGTTTGGTCAGCTCTGGATACAACGGCAGAGCCACGACCATAAACACCAGTGCCATTAAGCCCACTAACAAGTTGGCTATGCCGGCGTAGAGCCCAGCTTGCTCTAACGAGGTAAGCTGAGCAATGACGATACGGTCACTGCGTGTTGCCAATACTCCGAGGGCACCGGTAAACATAAAAGGCAAACCATAGTGTAGAAACTCTCGGCGCAGCACCGGTGTGCCCTTATGTCCCTGAGGGTTTCTACGCAAAGTAAATAACAAGGCGATGGCGTTACTCGCTACCAAAGCAATTAAGGCGCTATGCAGGGCACCATCAAGCCACAGGCAACCTAAGGTAAGCACCACGGATAACACCGCTTGGGTCAAGGCCGCATAACGATAACGATTAACTTGCTCACACACTCGAGCGCGCTCAAGGTAGTAGGTGTATGTTCCTTTGGCAACGAACAGCAGAGCAACCCAAAGCATATTGCTCCATGAAAATAGCGAAAACACCCACAAGCATAAGGCTACAACCAGTACCGCTACCGCTGCAAATAACCATAACAACGAGCTACTGAGGCACAAAAGTTGTTCACGCTCTGGACTTTGTGCACTGGGGTAAAAGCGTAGCAGTGCAGTGTTAATCCACTGCGCAAACATAGAGCGTGTGCTTTCCATGATCACCAGCAGTACTGCCAAAAGACCGTATTCGCTTACCGCGAGAAACCGAGTTTGTATGGCTATGAGCGCAAACACACTCAATGCTGAAAATATCTGTACTGGGGCGTAGCTGAGTAACTTATTAAACACCCGCTAGCTCCTTGTACAACTGCTGATACTGGGCATTGACTCGTTGCGCCGAAAAAGCGTCGGCAATGAGCTGAGGCTCAGCACTGCCCCTGCCCTCGAGCACCTGACTAACTCTTTGCACCGCAGCGTCGATATCATTGCTATCGATAAACGCACCACCCGCACTGATGAATAACTGTGGCTGCTCAGCCAATACACCCACGCGCGTCGAGACCACGTTAAGACCAGCAGCGACCATTTCCAAAGGGGCCAAGCCAAAAGTTTCCTCTTGTGAACAAAACAAGCCCACATGTGCTTTGGCATAATGCTGCGCCACCTCAGACATTGATAAGACACCGGTAAATTGCACGTTAGCCGAGATCCCAAGCCGCTCGATTTGAGCGTCTAACTCCGCTTTATAGTCATGATCACGTACCGGGCCGATAATACACAAATTCACCTCACGGCTTTGATTTAGCTTCGCCACAATATCAATAGCGACATGAATGCCTTTTTTCCGGTGGATCATTGCACAGGTCACTAAGGTGGGGGTGTTAAACTTCTCTATTGACGCTGTATTTACAGCAAAAAAAGTGGGATTAATGGGGTTTGCAACGACCTCTGCATTTATTCCTGTTTGCTGGGCAATACACTGTCGCAGCTGCTCGCCTACACAGGTAACTTTATTCGCCCTATGGCGTGACAAGCTCGGCAGAATACGCTCATAGAGCAAGTCATTGAGCATGGACACTGACTTACGTCCTAACTTTCCAAACGAATGCACTGTCACCATTTTCGCAATGTGTTTGGGCACGCCAAGCAACAACGACCAATAGTGACTGTGCACCACATCCGCACGGTGCGCCCGGCAAAACTTGCGCACTTGCCAGCACTGATAAATCACGCCAGGTACTGGCACTCCCGCGATCTTGCCCTTGCTAGGTACAAAGGTCACATGCACTTGTTCGCTTAAGCGATAACGCGTGAAATACTGTGCTGAAGACTGACCAACTTTCAACGCGAGCACTTCGTACTGACACCCGGGCGTTGGCATCGCGATGAGTGCTTGCAATAACTGCTGGCACACACTATCGACGCCCCCAGCGTTATCGCTGCCCCATTCAATGGTGCTTAACGGTGCAACAATCACTACTTGGGTCATGAATTAACCTGCACTGGATTTGCAATATAGGTTGCCTCACCATGTTCGCGCACCACTTTAGCCGGGTTTCCGACAACGGTGGCATGCGCAGGTACATCCTTGATCACCACAGCTCCCGCGCCTACCTGAGCACCATCGCCAATATGTACGTGTTCAACCACACTGGTGTGTGGTCCAATGTATACATTGTCACCAATCTGCGCTGCGTGACCATGGTTTGAACCAATCACGGTATAAGGGCTTAAATTACAGTTAGCGCCAATTTTAGCGCTGGCATTAACAATAATGCCGGTGCCATGACCTAAGTACAGCCCAGGCCCGACCTGCACTTCCTTGGGCAACTGAATCTGATACCGTACTGATAAATGTTTATGCATCAACCGCGCAAAGCCGCGCATCAGTGCGCTGCGAGCACGACACAAGCGAAACCAAAACACATAGTTGAACGAGGGGTTCACTAATAAATGCTTGATCAGTAACACCCTAGAAACCCGCCCGGTTTGCCGATATAAATCGGCCTTAATGAGCTGCTTAGGTGTCATCACGCCAACACACCTCGGGTATCAATCACCACTTTACGGGCAAACTCGGTTTTGTCGGCATTTTTAAATTGCTTATGATCAACCAGTACAACGACGATATTTGCAAGCTCTAGCGCCTGCTCCAAGGAAGTCAGTTCAACCCCTTGGGCACCAAGGTGACTAGGAAGCTCATCGATGTTCGGTTCAACAGCCAAAACGGCACCGATTTGCTGTTGCGCTAAGTCACTGACAATGTCTAAAGCGGGGCTTTCACGTAAATCGTCTATATCAGCCTTAAATGACAGACCAAGGCAAGCAATAACCGGGCGCTTAAACTCATCCGCCGCTTGCTTTATTTGCTCAACCACATAGCTTGGCTTGCCGTCATTGACCAAGCGCGCTTGTTTAATCAGCTTTGCCTGCTCGGGAGCACTGCTAACAATAAACCAAGGGTCGACTGCGATGCAGTGACCCCCCACCCCTGGACCGGGATTAAGGATATTGACGCGGGGGTGGCGATTGGCCAAGCGAATGAGTTCCCACACGTTGATTTTTAGCTTGTCACAGATCAACGATAATTCGTTGGCAAAGGCGATATTCACATCGCGGAAAGAGTTTTCGGTTAACTTAGCCATTTCTGCGGTGCGTGCATTAGTGATAATACACTCGCCACGAACAAAGTTTTCATACAGCTCAACGGCGCGTTTTGAGCATGCTTGCGACATACCACCAATGACGCGGTCATTGGAAACTAGTTCCTGTAGTACGTAGCCAGGTAGTACGCGCTCTGGACAATGGGCAATTTTAATATCTGCGTTGTCACCCACTTGCTGTGGAAAGCTCAAATCTGGACGCGCTTCGCTTAACCAAGCAGCGAGTTGTTCGGTGGCCCCAACCGGAGAGGTCGATTCAAGAACCACTAGATTGCCTTTTTCCAGCACCGGCGCAATCGCTTGCGCCGCACTTTGGATATAACTTAAATCGGCCTCCACTGGTCCACTGTCATTATCTTTAAAGGGAGTAGGCACCGCGACCATAAACGCATCCGCTCGCTGAGCTTCGGTCGTTGCTCGCAGATTGCCGGTGGCAACCACACCGCGTACCACAATGTCTAAATCAGGCTCAACGATATGGATTTTCCCTTCATTGATGGTATCCACTGCTTGCTGATTTACATCGACACCAATGACATTAATGCCCCGCGAGGCGACAACGGCGGCGGTAGGCAGGCCAATATAGCCCAAACCGATAACTGAAACTGTTTCAAAATTCATAGTAACTATCCTTATTGGGCATGAAAGTGAGCGCCGATGGCATCGGCAATGCGTTGACTGGCTTGACCATCACCGTAGGGGTTATGAGCACGGCTCATACGCTGGTAGGCCTGCTCATCAGTCATTAAACGTTCAACGGCAGTGAAAATGGTTTGCTCATCAGTGCCAACCAACTCGACTGTGCCCGCCGCCACCGCTTCTGGGCGTTCGGTGGTATCACGCATAACTAATACAGGCTTGCCAAGGCTTGGAGCTTCTTCTTGCACGCCGCCAGAGTCGGTCACAATAAGGTGCGCACGATTCATTAAATAAACAAAGGGAAGGTAATCCAATGGCTCAATAAGTGAGATATTTTCCAAGCCTTGGAGCAGACGATTAACCGGCTCACGCACTTGCGGATTCATGTGCATAGGATAAACAATCCGGCTTTGTGGAAAGCGCTTAGCAATGCGCGCCAATGCCTGACAAATACGCTCGAAGCCGCCACCGAAACTTTCTCGGCGATGCCCGGTCACTAAAATCACTTTCTCGTCTGCGGCCAATGCTAATTGCTGCTGCAACTGTTCGCTAAGACTTGGCTCGGTGTTGACCTTATCGACAACATCGAGCAACGCATCAATTACCGTATTACCGGTTACGTGCACGTTGCTCGGGTCAATATTTTCCTTCAGTAAGTTGTTCTTTGACGTGTCTGTTGGCGCAAAATGCAGCTGTGTCAACACGCCTGTAAGCTTACGGTTCGCCTCCTCAGGCCACGGCGAATATAAGTTCCCGGTGCGCAGCCCTGCCTCTACATGGCCGACGGGAATTTGCTGATAGAACGCCGCCAAACTCGCCGCGAAGGTGGTGGCGGTATCACCATGCACTAATACGATATCGGGTTTAAATTCATCAAGCACAGGAGCTAAACCCTGCAAAATGCGACATGTCACATCATTGAGTGACTGCCCTTTTTGCATAATATCAAGATCATAGTCGGCTTTAATGGCAAAAAGAGCCATAACTTGATCGAGCATTTCTCGGTGTTGTGCCGTGATACACACGCGCGCCTCAAAGCGAGAGTCATTCGCCAAGGCTTTCACTACCGGCGCCATTTTGATTGCCTCAGGACGTGTACCAAATACACTCAGTACCTTAGTGGCCATATAAATCCTCTATTTTTTTAATTCGCTTAACAGGTGTTATGCCGATGCGCTGGCACTGTGCTTGGCTTGCTCGATGGCTAACATGCTTTCCAGTGCAGCTTGAAACTCGCTGCCAAACTGTTGGCTGCGCATGGCATAGTGCACATTGGCAATCATGTATCCGAGTTTAGAGCCACAGTCATGAGAGCGACCCTTCAAATGGAATGCCTCGACGGTTTGAAGTTGGCGAAGCTGATGTAGGGCATCAGTTAATTGGATTTCGCCACCGGCTCCTGGGGGCGTGTGTTCGAGCAGATCCCAGGTTTGCGCACTGAGTACATAACGGCCGGTTATCGCCAAACGGCTTGGCGCTTGTTGCTGTGAGGGTTTCTCTACCATGTCACGAATAACAGCGCTGTCACCCGCATGAATAGTCTTACCATCAATGTCTACGATGCCATATTTGTCGACATCAGTGGCTGCTACAGGCTCAACCATGATTTGCGAATGCTCACTGTGCTCAAAACGTGCAATCATCTGCGCAAGGTTTTCGCTGCGCAAGTTACACGCAAACTCATCAATAATCACATCAGGCAATAACACCGCGAACGGGTTTTCACCAACGATCGGACGCGCTGCTAATACCGCATGGCCTAACCCTAGCGGCTTGGCTTGGCGTACTGAAATGATAGTGACATCGTCTGGCACAATGCTGCGCACCTCTTCGAGCAAGCTACGTTTGACTCGTTTTTCCAACGTCGCTTCGAGCTCAAAGCTGGTATCAAAGTGATTCTCTACTGAGTTTTTTGAGGAATGAGTCACCAGCACAATTTCCTTGATCCCCGCCTCAACGGCTTCACGGACCACATGCTGGATAAGGGGTTTGTCCACTAATGGGAGCATCTCTTTAGGGATGGCTTTGGTCGCTGGGAGCATACGTGTTCCGAGACCGGCGACCGGTAATACCGCCTTTTGCACTTTCATATATATTTCCTTTGAAAACGGTGTGAGTGGCAAAACACTCAGTGAGCCCACTCCGTCCTTGGCACTGCACATCTAGTCGATAAGTACTAAACATTGTACTTGTTAACAAATAGATTTCAATAACTAGCACCAAAGAATTAGATTAAGTTTTTATTTCGCATGTACCTGTTGTACATTTAAGTGATATCATTCTGGGAATGAACGCAAACTTATAAGGGACTGCAAAATTGTAACCGGAATCAAAACAGCAGTAAGATTTGCTGTCGCAGTCGCCTTAAGTTGCACGGCTGCATTGACCTACGGACAATTGTTGCAGCCGCAGCAGCTCGTTGAGTACGTGCAAAATAAAGGGAACATTGGCGCATCAAGGCGGGCCCAACACTGGCTAGAGATGCTTGTTATGCAGCAACATGCAGATGCATGGCGCCAGCTGCAGAGCGTCAACCAGTTCTTTAATGAAGTGGTGGCCTACCAAAGTGATGAAACGCTGTGGCATCAAAGTGACTATTGGGCCACACCGGCTCAACTGCTGATCCAAGGTGCCGGTGATTGCGAAGATTACGCCATCGCCAAGTTTTTTACCTTGGTTAGTTTAGGCATCCCCGATGAGCAGCTACGCTTAATGTATGTGCGCCATTTAACGCTTGATCAACCACATATGGTAGTGCTGTATTTTGATGGTCAAGATGATGAGCCTTACGTACTTGATAATTTTGATAATCGTATTGTCAAAGCCAGTGAACGCGAAGATTTAAAACCGATTTATAGTTTCAATGGCCAAGGATTATGGTTGGCTAAAGCGCAAAACCTCAGTGGCCAAGCCACTGGCAGTCGAGTGTCTGCTTGGGAGGAGTTGATTAAGCAGATCGAACAGGAATCAGCGAACAAGGAGTGAAAAGTCAATGAACAAACCAAGGATGAGTTTACAAACTCAAGTCTACGCCCTCATCGTGTTACTGGGAATAATCACTTTTGCAGTGAAGTTAAAGCTTAGTAGCGAACAAACCCAAGCCTTTTATCAGCAACAAATGGCGACGCACGCTCGTGACACCGCGACCAGTTTAGGTCTGGCTATTTCACCCTATTTAAATGAGCGCGAGATGATGGTGGCACGCACCATGGTTCAAGCTATTTTTGACTCTGGTTACTATGCTCAGATAGAGCTTAAGGATGATCAAAATAAGTCGCTTGTTAACCTCAATCACAACCCCGAAATACAAGGGGTGCCATCATGGTTTATGCGCCTATTTCAGCTCCAAGCACCGACCTACACCAAGGAGCTCAATAGTGGTTGGAAAGTGGGTGGCTTTTTAAGTGTCACCACGCATCCAGGTGCTGCATACATCGAGCTTTGGCAGCAGGTGAAACAAGCGGCAATCAGCTCAGCAATAATTTTAGTGATTGCTCTGAGCCTTGCTTATTTCGTGCTGCGCTCGGTATTCAGGCCACTGCGAAAAGTAGAACAGCAGGCACAGCGCATTGGCCAAAAACAGTTTGTGCAAAACAACGCGAGTCCGAAATCTCGAGAGCTGTTCTCTGTCACTAAAGCGATGAATGACATGGTGACAAGTATTCAGCGTACCTTTGATGCGTTAACCAAACAAAGCGATGCCTACTACCGCCAAGCATATCGTGATGAGTTAACTGGGTTGGGCAATCGTCGCGCCTTTGATAACCAACTTAGCGCCGTGACCGAACAGCTGCAAGATGAGCATACCCACAGCGTGGCTATGGTCACCTTGCCTAGCCTGCAATTAATCAATGAACATCATGATTACCGCCAAGGTGACGCCTACGTGCTTGCGGTGTTGGAAGTCATCAAACGCTACCTCGCCCACCTAGGTGACTATCATATCTATCGCATCAGCGGTGGTACATTTACTATTCATATGCCCTACCCTTGCGACTTTGTTGCTGAGACATTATCGCGCTTACATCACAGCCTTCAAAAAGAGCAGCACCATCGTTATGAGAAGGGCTTTGCACATTTGAGTATTGCCTCCGTTAACAGCTGCAGTACCGTGGGCAGTATACTGAGTGAACTGGATACCGCCATTTCAACAGCGAGCCCTGACAAGCCGGCAATGTGTCACACACACAATTTAGTGCAATCGCAAAGCCAATGGCGAGAGACCATTGTGAGAATTATTGAGCAAGGTAATTTTAGTTATTCATTTCAACCCGTTCGCAAACAACAGCAGCAGCAAGCCCATTATTTTGAGACCTTCGTGCGCATTAGCGACCAAGGGAAGTCTATTGATAACCAACAACTATTTGCCATGGCTGAGCGCCTCGGCTTAGCGTGTGAGTTAGAGAAAAAGCTATTCCAAGCTTTTATTAACTTTCGTAATACCCATACGGAGTTAGCCCTTGCAGTAAACCTAAGTAAAGAGGCGTTTTACAATGAAGATTTTATTACTTGGGTGTGTCGTCAGGCTCATCATTACGGGTGCTTACGCCACAACACAGTGTTAGAAATAGGTGAAGCCACCCTATTGGCCGATATCGCCATGGCCAAGAATGTGTTGGCGCGACTGAAAGCATTCAATATTAAAGTGTGTATAGAGCACTTTGGTTCCAGCCTTACCTCATTTAGGTATTTGCGTGACCTCAATATAGATTACGTGAAGGTGGATGCGGCCTATACCAAGGACTTACAGCAGAACGATGATGCACTTGCTTTGTTACGCTCCATAGTCACCACTTGCACAGGAATTGGAATAAAAACAATTGCCTGTCATATCGAAAATGCGGTGAGCTTTGACAAAGCTATGCAGCTGCAGTTTGACGGTCTGCAAGGAAACTACATAAAGCCGCCGATGCAATTAGAAGAAGGCCCCGAACAGGCTATCTTCAACTTTCAAACACGAACATTATAGCGATAAAGGAGTCGATCATGAAAAAGACCGGTTTAGTGCTGTGCACAGGGATGATATGCGCCATGATGATAGGCAATGCGCACGCTGTCGAAGCGACCGCTAAAAGCGATGCGATTATTACTGAGGCTATCGACCAAGGGCAGCCACTCAGTGCACAAATTACCGCACTTATGAGCCGCTACCCAGCATTAAAAGCGGCTTTGGTTAATTCTGCTATCACCGCTGTTGGGGCTGATACCAGCGCAGCCAATGAGCTATTTTCCCGAGCCCTAGTCCACGTGGGCGTGACCTCAGATGAGGCCATGAATATCGTTGCAGCGGCGCTCAGTGCAGGCATGAACCCTGATAATGTGACCGCGTTAGCTATTGCCAACAATATGGATGCAACCTTAGTGTCACAAGCAACTGCAGCCGGGCCGGCAACAGCCCCAAACTTCGCACCATCCCCCATCGTCGGTCTCGGTGGTTCAGGCGGGGATGGCGGAATTTCTGAGTCAAACCAATAAGCGTTGATTCTTCAGTGTTAAGCCTGTCTCTGAAGACATCCGAAAGCTCGGATAATCGCCTTAAAGCGCATGGTTCACGTGCTATCTTTGCGCTGCTACTCATCATCTTATTTATAGCCCCCTTTTTATTAGGGGGCTTTCGTCTTTGGGCCAGTGCATTATTGTGCCTAGCTCTCGCTGTAGTCAGCGCTTTGCATTGTGCTTATGCTATGATAACTCAACAACCGCTATGGAATATAAATAAGACACACCGCTGGCTTATCATCCCCATGCTAAGTTGTGTGTTTGTAGTGGCTATGCAGGATGTACTAGAGCTGAGCGCCAGCCCCGGTGCGACCAGGCATGCTTTGCTGGTCACGGTAGCACTGACCCTTTACGCCGTTTTGCTGCTCACTTACTGCACTAGCTATCAACGATTGCGGGCACTGGTCGTGTTATTGGTGATAACCGGGTTGGTGCAGGCAAGTTATGCCTGTATTTTGGTGTTAAGCCCTGACTTACCTAGCCTAGTCTTACAGTGGCAACGCAACGATAAAGCCTTCGGTAGTTTCACCTACCAGAACTTTTTAGCTAATTACCTTGGTTTGGTTTTAAGTTTAGGCGTTGGGCTCATCATCGCTCAGCTAAGCACCGGACAAAATCCTCTCAGCTTTAAACGTCTGATCCAGGTATGGTTAAGCCCCAAATTAATGATTCGCTTAGCATTAATGGTTATGGTTATCGCGCTTATCCTGACCCGTTCACGCATGGGCAATGCTGCTTTTTTCATTGCCTTGGCCTTAGCCTGTTTATTAGCCCTGTTTTTTTACCGCAAGCCCTCAAAGCAATTTAAATGGTTAATTTTTAGTTTTTTTGTGCTTGATTTCATTCTTATTGGCGCACTGTTCGGGGTTTCCCAAGTGAAGGAACGTTTGAGTAACACCGCTTTGCTTTTCGAAAGCCGTGATGAAGTGCTTCGTGACGCATGGACACTGCTGTTCGAACACCCTTTTTTAGGCCATGGTGCGGGGAGTTTCTACACGGTATTTCCAAGTGTCCAACAAGGGCCCTACTCAGGATATTACGATAACGCCCACAATGACTATCTGCAGTTTTTAATTGAGCTTGGTTGGCCTGCTAGCATTGCCTTGGCAGTGGCGATTGGTGGTTGCTTATGGGTCTCGGTACAAGTAATGAAAAAGCGCAGAACGCGGCTTTATCAGGGGCTCGCATTCGGAGCAATCGCCGCCATTATATTTATGTTATTGCACGCAAGTGTAGATTATTCTCTGCAAGCAATGGCCAATGCGCTCACTTTTATTACCGTGTTATGTATTGGGCTATTATGCAAAACCTTATCACCGCCTGTGCTTGCCCGTAATTAGCGTTTATACACTTACTTACATTTGAATGTTGGCGAGGCATTAAAAGTTATGTCACTGTAAAGAAGTCATCTTGGGCCTGTACTTGCGTGAGTAGCTGGCTCCAAGGCAAATACCAGTGACAATACATAACAATAATGAGGTTTAACGTGACAGGAAGACACTTGCCAATTAAAAGTGCCATCGCCGCAGTGCTTTTGCTAAGCAAACCAGTATGGGCTGACGCTTTTAGTGAACACCATCTTGATGTTGACTTTAATATTACTCAGGCCCCTATTAGCGCCGATATTTCGCCTCATCCGGGTAAAGAGATAATCGCGATTGGCCGCAGCAGCGCCAAAGCACAGCAAGTGGCCGTTCTGGCCTTGGTTGACGGGACACTAACCCAGGTGGACCGCTTTGCCATTGGTGAGCAGTATTTTGCCTATGACATTGGCAACGACCCACAGGGCAAACACACCCTGTATTTCCTCGCCAAAGACCATGTTGGTCGTTATCAGTATCCACAAGGCCCTTCAGAGCCAAGGTTATTGTCCTATCTCGAAGTCAGCTCCGTATTCCAAATTCAACGCAGTAACTTTATGCGCCGCATGCCATTTATATTTGATTTTAATGGCGATGAAAGTGCTGATGTGATGCTGCCTAACTTTAATGAGTTACAGGTGTGGTTTAGCCAGCAAGATAAAGCGCACAAGCTCTCCAAATTGGCTATTACCGGCCAAAACGTATTGACTCGCGATGGCTTGAGTGTGACTCCGGCACAAACCTTTACCTTAGATATTAATAACGATGAGCGCATGGATATTGTTCACCTCACCGCCGGCCAGCTGCACATTTACACTGCTGCCAAGCGCCATTTTGACCACCAAGCAGTGGCCATTCGCGAGGATATTCACGCCATTGATTGGTGGGATCAACTCGATGATGATGGCCGCTCTTTGGACCAAAGCGATCTCAACTACCGTAAGTTGGAGCGCTTTGAAGACGTTAACGGCGATGGGATAGTGGATATGGTGGTGCGCTATACCCAAAGCTCTGGCGTGCTAGATAGAAAAAACGACTACGAGATATTTTATGGCAAAAACACCGCTGATGGCGAGCTTCGTTTTGGTGCGCAGGCCGATACCACAGTGCGTGCAGAAGGCACACTCACCGGTCTTGAGCTGCAAGATATTGATGGTGATGGCCGCAAAGAAGTGATGGTATCCAGTTTTGAGTTAGGGGTCTCGCAGGTAGTCTCTGCGCTGCTAGCAAGTAGCATTGACCAAGACGTGCTGCTCTATCGCCAAAATGCGCAAGGACAATACCCGGAACAGCCGAGCATGGACTATGAAACCGAAATGGGCTTTAGTATCAGCAAAGGCCGCGCCAGCGAACCCTTGGTGAAACTCGCCGATATTAGTGGCGATGGCATTCTTGATTTACTACTTTCTGAGGACAGCGATGAGCTTATTTATCGCTTCGGTAACAAAGACGGTGGCTTCTCCCGCAAAAGCAGTCAAGATATTGCCTTGCCACAATCCGCAGCGCAGATTAGCCATGCCGATATCAATGGCGATAATAAAGCCGACCTTATCGCCTATTATGGCAAACTCGATAGTGCCGAGCTGCACAAGCGCTTAACCCTGTTGGTCGCTAAATAACTAGCTACGTAATCACAGGCAGCGCGTTGTTTATGGCCGCGCTGCCTGAGAAAACCATTAAAAGTTAAGCACCATCGGCGCTATCACTAAAGTTACCAGCGTGATCAGCACAATGGCAATAATGTTCAAAGCAAAGCCTGCACGGATCATATCGGTAATTTTTATCTCCCCCGAGCCAAATACAATCGCATTCGGTGGCGTCGCCACCGGCATCATAAAGGCGCAACTGGCGGCAACCGCAGCGGGCACCACCCACACTAAGGGCGTACCAGTAATCGACTCTGCCACCGGCCCAAGTAAAGGCAAAAACCCGGCGGCCGTCGCCGTATTGCTGGTGATCTCGGTTAAGAAAGTAATTAACGCGGCCACCACGAGAACACTTATCACCAACGGCATCGCACTGGCGCCACTAAGCAGATTAGCAATGTAATCAGCCAGGCCTGAGCTTTTTATCTGCGCCGCTAAGGTCAAGCCGCCACCAAAGAGCAACAAAATCCCCCAAGGCACGTTTGCCGCGTTTTGCCAGTCTAAAACCCGCTCTTGAGAGTGCTTTTCTGCCGGTAACATAAACAGCAGCAACGCTGCAGCAATAGCAATACCGGTATCTGATATCGCCAGCCCGGTGATATCAGCGAGCACTGGGCGCAACACCCAGCTCACCGCCGCTAAGGCAAAGACCGCGAGGACACTTTTCTCGGCCCGAGACATCGCTCCTAACTGCGCTAGTTGATTGCGAAACATGCCTTTGGTCTCTACTTGGCTGGCAGTTTTATCCACTTTATACATCACTTTCGTTAACCACAGCCAGGTTAGGGTCAGCATCACTAAAGCTAAGGGGACGCCTATCATCATCCAGGTAGCAAAGCCGATTTCGATGTTGTAACTGTCGGCTAGATAAGCAGCCATCAAGGCATTCGGAGGCGTGCCTATCAAGGTGCCAATACCACCAATGCTAGCGCCATAGGCAATACTTAATAGCAGCGCCTTGGCAAAATTATCACATTGGCTGCCATTATCTTTTAACAAGTGGACCACTGATAAAGCAATCGGTAGCATCATCACGGCTGTTGCGGTGTTTGACATCCACATTGATAAAAACGCGGTCACTGCCATCATCGCCATGATCTGCAAGCTTGGCTTGCTGCCCGCCAACAATAAGGTAGTCAGAGCAATGCGTTTATGCAGCCCCCAACGCTCCATGGCAATTGACAGTAAAAAGCCGCCTAAAAAGAGGTAAATAAGAGGATGAGCGTAAGGAGCTGCAACCGCCTTAATTGGTGCAATCCCAGCCAAAGGCACAATCACCAAAGGCAGCAACGAGGTGGCCGGAATAGGCACCACTTCGCTGACCCACCAAGATGCTAACCAAATTGTTAAGCCGGTAGTGCGCCACGCGGCCATAGACATCCCCGCTGGTGGGTCGAGCAAACAGGTCAACAACATGACGCATGGCCCGAAGGCCAACAACAGTTGACCTCGAAGTTGAGTAAATTTCGAATCTGACATGCTAAGACCTCTTAGAATTTATATTTTAGTCCAATTGCAGTACTGGTATCGGAGACTTGGTTGAGCTCAAGTTTAGTCGCTAAAAAGTAAAAAGATGTTTGCTTATCAACTATGTAGTCAACACCCGCTGAGAGCTGCTCGCTATCACTGTCATGACGAAGCTGGCTGGTATCACGCGCATATTGCAATTTAGGTTGCCATGCGTCACTGGCATAATAGCGCAAACTCACAAGCACACTGTTGCCGTCTTTATCGCCGGCTAAATTTTCACTGCGCTGCACCAGCACCCCACCTTGCAGTCGTTGCCATTGATACACCGCACTGACGCGCAACGCTTGAATATCAGCTAAGGCATCGGTGTAGCTTAGGGCTAAATAATAGGGGGTCTGCTTTAGGGCGCGATCGCCATAACTCAATAAGGCGGCGACGCCATTCTTTTCGGTTTTAGCGTCATCTTTCGGCGCAAAAGTCAGCGCCCATTGCCATTGTCCCCACTTTGGCGAGGTATAGGTAATACTATCGGCAATACGGTCTTGACCGCCTATTGTTTGCGCTATGTCGCTTTGGGTCTCATTGAATTGGTCAATTTTGCCCTCACTGTACTTAAAGCGGCTGTCATTACGGCCAAATAGCACTGTGCCGTAAGCTGATTGCACCCCTAAGTAAGTGTTGCGCGCACTGAATGGCTCACTGGTGTCGTCGCTTTCAAAGCCTTTCACCTGCACTTCGTATTTATATACCACTTGGGCTTGGGCACTGATATCGTGCTTGCCTTTTACGCCAATGCGCGAGAATGGCGCATCAATATGGGTGCCCTTATCGGTGTAACGCATCAACCCTTTATCGGTGTGCTCAAGTTGCACCTGTGCTTTACCATAAATGCTGTAGTCGCCGGCCACAGCGCCATGTGTAGCCACCCCAAGCATCACGCATGAATATAATGTTATTGGTCTTATCATAGTGTTGTCCTATTGTTGTCTGCAACACTACAATCAAGAACCTGACCAATTTTAATAACCTAATATAAACAATGAGTTGTCATAACTTAAAGAATGTTTAAGGTGTAACATGTGTGGATTCCCGCACATTCTTTTACTTATTTATCACCAATTCCACCCATTAATTAGGCTCGGTATAACTTGCTCGGGTGAGCTGGTACTTGGCCATTTTGTCATACAGCGTTTTGCGCGGAATTTGCAACAGCGCCATGGTCTGTTTGATGCTGCCTTGGCTTTGTGCCAAAGCATCTTCAATGAGTGACTGCTCATAGTAAGCGACTTTTTGCGCCAAACTCAGTACTTCTTGCTGCGATTCAAGCGCTTGTATTGAGTGAGTGGCTAATTGCTCGCCAAGCAATACCGTACGCTCAGCATGGATGCGCAACTCACGTACATTGCCCGGCCAATCGTATTGCATCAGTTGCGCACGCAGGGGCTCTGTTAACGCCATACTGGGTTTATGAAAACGCGTGGCGGCGATAGATAAGAAGTGCTGATACAAAAGGGGTATATCGGCTTTTCTTTGCCGTAGTGCCGGGATCGGCACTTTTAAAAGATTGAGGCGAAAGAACAAGTCGGCGCGAAACTGTCCAGTATCCACTAAGGTTTGCAAATCGACCTTGGTTGCCGCAATCACCCGCATATCAAGATCAATGCTCTGGTTCGAGCCGACGGGGGTGACTTGGCGCTCTTCGAGCACACGCAGTAATTTAACTTGTAAGCTTGCTGACATCGCTTCGATTTCATCGAGAAAAACCGTTCCGCCATTGGCGTAAGCGAACTTGCCTTCGCGTGCCTGATTAGCTCCAGTATACGCACCACTGGCAGCACCGAAGAGCTCACTTTCAATCAGCTCTTCTGGAATTGCACCACAGTTGATTGCCACAAAGTGGCCTTGGTTGCGATCGCCATGTTCGTGTAAATAACGCGCGACGAGCTCCTTCCCGGTGCCGGTTTCACCTTCGATTAATACATCTGCGGGGGTGTCTCTAATCGCATCAAGTAACTGCATCATCTGCTGTATTTGTGGGGTTTCCCCCAAAATACGCACCCCAGGAGCACAATGATGCTCTATTTGCCGTTTTAATTGGCGATTCTCTAGCACTAGTTTGCGTTTATCCAAAGCCCGTGCCAGACAATCTAATAGCTGTTCATTGACCGGTTTTTCAAATAAATCATAGGCCCCTTGCTGCATCGCCTTTACTGCGGTACTCACATCGGCATAGCCAGTTAAAAACACCACCGGCAACTCAGAGTCAAACTGCTGAACCTGCTGCAAAAACGCCAAACCATCCAGTTTAGGCATATTAATATCGCTCAGCACCACACCGGCAAAGCTACGGTTAAGCTTATGCAAGGCTTTATTGGCATCATCAAAACACACGACCTGATAGCCCTCAAGCTCTAGCAGTTGCTTTAAGGAGTCGCGGATACTCGGTTCATCGTCAATAACGTAGATAGTCTGTGCATTGCTCATATTTGTGGCTCTTGTTGATGCAAACTAATTAAAAACTCAGCACCGCCATCGGGGTGATTATGAGCGCTAAGCGTGCCTTGGAAAGACTCGATAATTTGCTTAGAAATAGATAACCCCAACCCTAGGCCATGCTCGGATTTGGTGGTGTAGAATGGTTCAAAAATGCTGCTTAGCGCATGATGCTCTATCCCCGAGCCGGTGTCGATAATGGATAAATACACATTCTCGTCGTCGCTATCAGCTTCAATACGCAACCGCTTCACCGCCTGTTTTTCCATGGCTTGGCAGGCATTGGCAAAAAGGTTCACCAACACCTGCTCGAATTGATAAGGGTCAACCCACACCGTCACACTGGACGGGTGGTAGCACACCTCAACACCGTATTCTTTAAGTTGCGGCCCTGCAACCAGCAAAGCGTTATCTATGGTTTGCGCCAATGACGTTGCTTGCATTTTATGCTCACGCTTTTGACTAAAAGATTTTAGTTGCGCCGCAATGGCATGAACGCGATTAACCAATTGCTCGATTAACTGTAAGTTGCTGAGCGCTTTATCATATTGACCACGAGCAATAAGCCGTTTACTGGCGGCAATATACGCACTCATGGCACTGAGCGGCTGATTAATCTCATGGTTAACGCTGGCACTAAGTTGACCGATAGTGGCGAGTTTAGCGGTGCGCACTAAGGCATCTTGGGCTTGCTCCAACTCCTGACTTCGCTGCTTCACCTGCTCTGCAAGGGAGCGCTCGCTGTAAAGCAGTTGCCGATAACCCGCTACTTTTACCAATAAATACTCAACCAAGGCAATCAAGACCAATAAACACATGAGGGTGACACCAAGGCGCGCCACCAAGGTTTCATTAAGATAATTGCGAGGCACGAGGGTCAATAGTTGATAAGGTGCACGCGCCAAAGCGGTGTCATCAATGACAAAGGTGCGCTTGCGCTTTGCAATGTAAACCTGCGCTTGACCTTGCCACTGCCAAGGTGCTGGAGCGATGGTGCGTTCAAGAAATTGCTGCGACTGCTTTAGCTGCTGGCGCTGCGGCGTCGTCATTGGCGACAACGAGGTTAATCGCCACGGTTCAGCGTTCGACATCAACACCACATTATTGTCATCAACCAATGCAAATAGCGTATCTTGCACGCTATCGAGCGCCGCTTTATCGGCCTCAAACTGGCTGGCATTCACTTTAACAACGATGACACCGGCCACCTCACCTGCGACTATGACAGCTTGAGAAAAGTAAAAGCCGCGCTTGCGTGAGCGCTGCCCTAGGGCAAAATCAATGGCGCTATGGTGGCGCATAGCATCTCGAAAGTAGCCGCGAAAAGCAAAGTTATTGCCCTTGTAGCTGTAGGGTAAATGCCAATTACTGGTCGCAACCACAGTGCCTGATGTGTTGAGTAAATACACATCAGAGGCGCCACTGGCCAGTTGCATATCGTGCAGATAGCGGTCGGTATCTTGACTGGCTGCGCGCTTTATATCTAAGGCTTGGTGCACTGCTTTACTGCGACTCAAGGAATCGACAATACGTTGATAGCGGCTAAATTGCCTGTCGATATAGTCACTGAGGTGCGCGCCTTGCACCCTTGCTTGTTTGTGCGCACGTTGCGCCTGCTGCTGCATGGTCACCTGCACGGTCAACACCATAGCGACCACCAGCACCACGCTATAAACAAGAAGCTTAATGACCAGCTTATTTGACACTTATTATTCACTTATTGATGGTGATATTCGCCTCTCAGTCTACCAGTGTGATGACCATGATGGTAGCTGCACAACGACGAGCGATGCACGGGGTTAGCGCGCATTCGAGCAATAAAAAGGCCGCTAATGCGGCCAACAGGAGACACAGCGATGACGCTGCAAAGGGCTATTTTTGTAGCACTAACGCAATGGACTCTGGCGCGACGAAAGCATAGCTGGCATCTGCACTCACATCCCCACTGGCGCGGTTAAGGATATTATCCCAGCGCATCACCAAGCCATTGGACTTTTCTGCGAGGTATAAATCGCGACCACTGAACATAATGTCTACTGGGTTTCCTAACATCGAATTAGGTCCGCTAATGGCAATATCAATGTTAGTTAGCCCAGAGGCCATGGCAGCGCCATTGAGCACATAAATTTTACCATCGGTAGCATCGGCGGCGCTGCCCACATCTGTTACGATTAAGGCATCACTCACCGGGTCGTAGTCAATGCCATGAATATTGGTGGGCGCCGCCACAGCCATACCTGACATTGCCGGGACAATAAGTCGGTCTTCGCCGGCTAAGGTGCTCATTCCACCATACATCTTAGCGCTGACTTCATCGAACACGGCAATGGTGCCATTGGTTAAGGCCACAAAAGCGCGGTCGCTTTGGGCATCATAATCCACATCCCAAGGGCGTGCATCGTTGGCTGGCAACAAGGTCATCAACGGCGCCACATTACCCGACGCACAGCGCGAAAAAACTTTTATACCACGATTACTAGTCGAGAATTCGGCAACAAACACGAGCCCTTGCTTTGATGCGATATCGATCCCTTTCGGTGAGGTTAACGTGGTGTTGGTACCGCTTACCAAACGATCCTGACTCAAGGTGAACATGCCGTTATCACGGGTGTTGGCAATACGGTTTGCGATGATAATGCCGCCAGAGCTGCCATCACTGCTATCGAAAGTGGCGTAACCGTTACCCTCAATATCAAAGGTCACGCTTTCAATGGTCGCTTGGGTATCAAAGCCCATATTCATAGCCGACAGCGGCGCATTTAGTTGCGCTATCATTCCGGTCGTCGGCCCAGCAATCCCCGGATTAGACGACACCGCAACGCCACGTACCGTGGCTGGCCTATCAATATCTGAAGCATCAAGGTGCGTGGTGTGTTGTTTGCGAGCAAGAGACTCGGGTTTGCTGGTCATGGTCACAAAATCAGGAGCGATATCACCGCTGGCACCATTGAAAATATTAGTGTATACCAAAATCGCATCGTTCGACTTCTCGGCTACTCGCAAGGTAGCGCCCTCTAGAAGAATATCAACCGGATTACCTAGGCGGGTGCTTGGGCCCGCTATCATACGGCTTACCGGGGTATTGCCGTCAGCCATTGCCGCACCTTCAATGATAAACAGCGTGCCATCATCGGCACTCTGCGCACTGCCAACATCAGATAACACTAAGCGGTTTTGGCTGCCATCGAAGGCAATGCCATGTAAATTTACGCCAATGGCGTCGCCGTTACTGTCGCTTGGAACAATCGTACGAGCTGGGGTGGCTGTCATACCTGAAGCAATGTAATTGTCGTACACCGCGACAGTGCCATTGGTGAGTGCAGCGTAGAGGCGGTCATTAATATCGTCGTAGGCGAGATCCCAAGGAGCGGCATCGGTAGCGGTTACGGCAATTGGCGCGTTATCACCACTGGCCATCGCACCAAAGGCGCTGATTTGCATAGCGCCAAAGTCAGCAACCAATAAAATCCCGTGCGCGCTGGCGAGCGTCATCCCCTTGGGGTTTACCAAGGTGCTATTGGGGCCAGATATTACGCGATCCCAAGTGCTAGAGAAGCCATTGTTTTGCGCCCTTAGCGATGTTGCGCACAGTGTTTTAATACTGCCAGTATCGGCATCCCCGGCTTGAATAAGCTGATCTTGATGGCCGTATACCAGCCCTTCATTGTTGCTGGTTTCTAGCGTGTATAACAGTTCACCGTATTCATTGGTGACATCAACGGTGCCGGCATTATCGCTGCCGTTATTGGCACGTAAGTAGGTGCCTGCTGACAAGGCCGGGCGGCCGTCTTCTCCGTCGTTGCCATCACTACCTGGCGCGCCATCCGCTCCTGGCGCACCATCACTGCCATCATCACCGCTACAGCCAGCAATGAGTCCGGCGCAGGCCAAGGCGATGATACTCAGCTTTATCGCATTGGAGTGGGTAGAAGGTGAGAGCTGCTGCGATGCAGCAGAAGTATGTTGATTACGCATATCCATTCCTCGCAAGTTGTTAAACCGTGTTATAACGTGTCTTCGCTATACTGCTTCACGTCCTAGCCCTGACGTCGCTATCTTTAGTTACATCAGGGGCGTAACGGCTTAACCTCGCGATTGGATGCAAAATTATTCAAAATATCAGTGAAAAACTGATAACCATCTGATTTAAAAAGGGGTAATGATACCCCTTATTCGGTAATTAAAACGCCTTAAGCGTCTTTGAGTACCAGTTGTACCTCAATATTATCTCGGGTCGCATTAGAGTAAGGGCAGACTTGATGGGCTTTTTCAATCAATTGTTGCGCTTCATCTGTAGCCATATCTGGCAGATGGATCTCTAATTTAGCCTTGATGCCAAAACCGCCTTCAATCGGCCCTATCGAGACCTGCGCGTCAATGGCTGTGCCCTCGGGCAGGGAGGTATTTCCCTCGTTGGCAACATGGCGCATAGCGCCAATGAAACACGCTGAATACCCTGCTGCAAATAACTGCTCCGGATTGGTTCCCTGGCCATCATCGCCCCCTAATCCTTTAGGCGTGGACAGGGTCACGTCCAAGCGACCATCGTCTGATTGAGCATGGCCTTCGCGGCCACCTTCGGTATGTACTTTCGCGGTGTAAGCAACCTCATTAAGTGTCTTCATACTGTGCTCCTCTTTAGCAGTTGATGCTAAGTGTGATAAGCGAATTACCAAGTTTTCCTTGGGCCTATAATGGGTGTTGCGACGCGAGCGATGGTTTTCAAGACCAATGACAATAAAAATGCGACCAGCAACCAATGGCCATGTTTACCCCACCAGCTCCCTTAGCTACACTAGCGCCACCTCATCAAACACGGATGATTGCTATGTTTTCTCCCCAATACCGTGTGCTACTCAGCGCTATTTTTTGTGTTTTATTGGCCATGGTCACGATTCAATCGGGCGCTTCTATTGCCAAACAGCTATTTCCCCTAGTAGGTCCGGAAGGGACCACAGCCTTGCGCTTGGGCTTCTCAGCCTTGGTACTGTGTCTGGTTTTTCGCCCTTGGAAAGCGCTTCCCCAGGGCACCGAGTGGCGCAGTATTATCACCTATGGCTTGTGCTTAGGCGGTATGAACATAACCTTTTATTATGCCATCGAGCGTATCCCCTTAGGGATCGGTGTGGCGCTCGAATTCACTGGGCCTTTATGCGTTGCATTACTGAGCTCAAAACGTAAACGTGATTTAGTGTGGGTGGCATTGGCCATCGCAGGTATTGTGTTGCTGCTGCCGGAGATAGATGCGCAAACGGGCCTCGACCCCATCGGTGTTATTCTCGCATTAGCGGCCGGTGGTTTCTGGGCAGGTTACATCCTCTTTGGGAAGCGCACCGGTGGGCAAAGCTCCGGTGGACGCACTGTTGCTTTAGGCATGAGTGTGGCAGCCTTGGTATTAGTCCCCTATGGCGCAGCATTTCAAGGCATGGCCTTACTGAGTTGGCAGGTGATCCCGCTCGGCCTATTGGTCGGTGTAATGTCCAGCGCCTTACCTTATACGCTGGAAATGATTGCTCTTAGAAATATGCCAGCCCAAGGCTTTAGCGTGATGATGAGTATGGAACCAGCCATTGCTGCTTTGGCCGGATTCATGATCTTGGGCGAATTGCTGACGCCACTACAATGGCTGGCCGTAGCCTTAGTGATCACCGCGTCCATTGGCTCATCATTGCAACCTAATAAAGCATAACCAGGTCTATTTCACTGCTTTTGAAAATAAAAAGTTAATTAATGTAAGCGAATTTGATCGTTTCTCATAAGGCTTTCGTAATCGCCCTAGTTGGACACGCAGTACACGTCCCTCTGTGAGCAATCAATTTACAGGAAGCCATTATGAGATACCTACTGTTACTGAGTAGTCTACTATTTGTGAGTGCCTGTAGTGATGACGATGACGACAACGTTACTACACCGCCTCCCCCTCCTCCCGCACCAGAATTTTCTGCCACACAAACTTATGAGCTAACCCTCAGCGCCAAGCAAGAAGTACCGATGAACGACTCCATGCAAAGCGCTGCTGCCACTGTTGAGCTCGATGAGAACCTGATGCAGTTTCGAGCCTCTCTCGATGTCAGTGATGTCGAAGGCGTTAGTGCTGCCCACATTCATGATGGAGATATCGGCGAAAATGGCGATGTTGCCTTCACCTTTAGTGCAGCCAGTGAAGGCATGTTAGAGGTGGCCATCACCGATCTAAGTGAAGACTTAGTATCGGACTTAATGGACGGCGACTGGTATATTAATGTCCACACCGACGCCTACCCAGACGGAGAAATTCGTGCCCAGATTGTGCCTGATACCACGTCTATTATCACCTTTAAGCTAAGCGGCGAGCAGCAAGTTCCCGCTAACGACAGCGTCGGTCTTGGTTATGGCTATGCCGCCTTTGACAGCACCAATAATGAGTTAGCGCTGCGCGCCGTAACCATGGGCGTGGACGATGCCACCGCCGCACATATTCATACCGGACGTATAGGTAGCAATGGTGAGGTGTTAGTTGTACTCGAGCAAGATGATGAGGTCATGACCGATTGGGTTGCACCTGAGGGCACGCAAATCAATGCTGATACACTCGCTGTTCTGCTCTCTGGCGGCCATTATGTTAATGTCCATACCCCTGACTTTCCTGACGGTGAAATTCGCGGGCAAATTCTGACAGATAACTTTGTTGTCGCGACTTTCCCACTCACCGGTGCTCAAGAAGTTCCTGCGGTTGAGACTATGGCATCTGGTGACGGTTATGCCCTAGTTAACACCGACGACTATGGCGTTGAGCTGAAGGTCAACACCACCGGCGTTGATGATGCCAGCGCAGCGCATATCCATACCGGCCGTGTAGGCACCAATGGTGAAGTGCTGGTCGCCCTTGAGCAATCTCTTGACGATGCTGGTACGTGGATGGCCCCTGAAGGCACACAAATTGATGCCGATATTTTTGCTGTGCTGGCCTCTGGCGGTCACTACGTCAATGTGCATACGCCTGCTAATCCCAGCGGCGAGTTACGCGGACAAATACTGACCAGTAATTATGTGCTGGCCACCTTCGCGCTAAGTGGTGCCCAAGAAGTGCCTGCGGTATCCACTTCCGCCTCAGGCAGCGGTTACGCTTTGGTGAATACTAGCGACTACAGCACCGAAGTACGGGTTGTCACCGAAGGCGTCGATGATGCCACGGCAGCCCATATTCACACCGGCCGTATTGGTACCAACGGCGAGGTGTTTGTTGCCCTTGAGCAATCCATGGAAGATGCAGGAGTGTGGATGACCCCAGAGGGCACACAAATTGATGCTGATATATTCGCAGTGCTGGCTTCAGGCGGTCATTATGTCAATGTGCATACACCGGCAAATACCGGGGGTGAACTGCGCGGGCAAATCCTCACCGATAACTATGTACTTGTCGCCTTTCCTTTGAGTGGCGATCAGCAAGTACCCATGGTGACCACAGACGCTTTTGGTGATGGCTATGCCCTAGTTAACACCAACGACTATGGCGTCGAGCTGCAAGTGCTTACCAGCGGTGTCAGTGATGCCACTATGGCGCACATTCACACCGGTAACCTGGGTGAGAATGGCCCGGTCTTAGTCGCCTTGGAGCAAGACATGGAGAACGACAACCTTTGGATGGCACCAGCGGAGGCGGCCATTACCGCAGAAATTTTCGCTATTTTAGCCAGTGGTGGCCATTACGTGAATATCCATACGCCTGCTTTCCCAGACGGAGAAATACGCGGACAGATTCAATAAAGCTTACAAAGGCCAGCAAAGCTGGCCTTTTTTATTTCCTCGCCGTGCTAATTCATTCTTTGTCTACCTGCTGGCGCTGCTTAGTGGTTAATTCATCGGCTACGGTTGCCCCACGCTCCCCTCTTGAGCGAGGCTCCCCTATGGTGCTATCTGTCAAGGTTTGTTGCTCAATACTGGCGTTAATCGCTGCGCCCAGAATGACAATATAGGCGCTGATATAGAGCCACATCAACATGATCACCACACCAGCCAGTGAGCCATAGGTTTCACTGTAAGAGGCGAACCGTGAGACGTAAAAAGAAAAGCCAATCGAGGCGACAACCCACATGCAGGTGGCAATGAGCGCACCGCAAGAGAGCCATCGCCACTTAGCCGCTCGACGATGCGGCGCGTAGCGATAAATAATACTCAGTGACAATAAAAAGATGACAGCCAGCAGCGCCCACGTGATTAATTTTATAGTCCAGTCTATGTTGCGCTCGAAGCCCACATAATTGAGTATTACCGGCAATATACCAATGGTGGCAAGAGCCACCACCGCAATAATGATGGCGCCAAAAGCAAAAACAAAGCGCGTTAATAGGGCAATAAATAAATTGCGCTTTTTACTCTCGTGATAACTAATATTGCACGCAGTGATCATCGCTTGCGCGCCTTTGGAACTACTCCAGATGGTCAACACGAAACCGATAATGGCACTGATGCTTAGGCTTGCTTGAGATTGCGCATTCAGCTCTTGTACTTGGCTCATGACCAAGTCTTGGCTCGCCGGTGCAAGTAAGCTCAGTACTCTATCAAGTTGTTCAACCATATCTGCTGCTGAGAAGAAATAGCCATACAGTGATAATAATGCCGCAAGTGCTGGAAAAATCGCCAACAAGCCATAAAATGCGACCCCTGCAGCGACGAGGGATAAGTTGTCTTGGCCTAAATTATGGACCAGCCGTTTGCTTATGTCCCACCACCCCCGTAGTGGAACATCACTGGGCTTTTGAGCCTGATAACCTCGCTTTTTCAACATATTACTCCGTTATCTTGGCGGCACAGCCGCACCGTCATCGTACTTTATTAACTAGCAATAACAGCGCCAACATAGTGGCACTGGATTTGCTCGCATATACCCCTATTCGTTCATTTGTGGGCTAAAAACACCATGAGTATTGACCTTACCACTGTGATTTTAAAGGCGGCTGAGCGCATTGCACCGCCGATGCCAGAGCCCTCTTGGCAAGCATTGAGTGAACAGTTTAGGCAGTTTTTACACAACGCCTGGCAAATGTTACCTAATCTCAGCCTTGGCCTCGCAGTCATGATCCTATGCTGCCTGCTCGCTCGCCCTGTGGCCTACCTGTTGATCAAACCTTTGCATCGGTTCAGCCAAAGCCGTTTAGTTCAGGTGGTCATGCGCCGTTTTATCAGTATTCTCATTATGCTGCTGGGTGTTTATGTATTTCTTCGTCTGGCCGCACTGACTGAATTTGCTGTCGCAGTAATGAGTGGTACCGGCCTTATCGGACTCATTCTCGGGTTCGCCTTTAAGGATATTGCCGAGAATTTCATCTCTAGTATGCTGCTAAGCATACAGCGGCCTTTTAAAATAGATGACGTTATCGAGGTGGACGGCCGTTTAGGCGTAGTGCGTAAAGTGACCGCTCGCGCGACCACTTTGGTTGACTTTGATGGCAACCATATTCAGATCCCCAACGCCACCGTGTACAAAAATGTGATCAAAAACTTCACTGCCAACCCCAAGATGCGGGGTCACTTTATTATCGGCGTTGGTTACGACAATAACCTAAGGCAGGCTCAACAGCTTGCTTTACAGTGTATTAGCAGTAAAACCATGGTATTGAGCGACCCACCACCACAAGTGTTAATTGATAATCTCGGTGCATCCACCGCTAACCTGCAGGTTTATTTCTGGGTTGATAGCGAACGCTTCAGTGTGCTTAAAGTGGCCTCGCACCTGATGCGCGAGGTGGTCGATACCTTTACCGAACAGGAGATCAGCATGCCTGACGATGCTCGAGAGCGCATTATTGTTAACCAACCTGACGCCTCAGCCGAGACTACGCATGCACAGCCACAAAAGGCAAAGCCGAGTACTGGCGCCAGCAGCCATAATCAAGCGGTGGATGACATCAGTAGCGACGCCGAAGATATCCGTGAACAGGCGCAAAAATCCCGAGAGCCCGAACAAGGCAACAACATCATCTAGCTGAGCTCGGCTATCAGCGCATCAAGTTGCAGTGCCATGGCATTCAGTTCTTCTCGCTGACACTGCAAAGATTGGCTTAGGGTGTCTCGCCACTGCTTAGCGTTGCTTTGCAGCGCCAAACCCGCCTCAGTAAGCGCTATTTGCAATTGCCGTTCATCATCATCACTGCGCACTCGAGATAGCAGCTCCTGCTTTTGCATCCGTTTTAACAGCGGCGTCAATGTGCCTGAGTCAAGGTGCAGCTCTGCGCCAAGTGATTTGAGACTCATGGGCAATTGTTGCTGTTCATGGCGCTGCCAAAGCACTAAAAGCACTAGATATTGAGGATAGGTTAGGCCCAGCTCATTCAACATAGGTTGATAGCCGCGCACAACCAGCCGAGAGGCCGTGTAGAGCTTAAAACACAGTTGGTTTTGCAAATATAAGGTGCTGTTATCTGTCATTTAGGGTGCTAATAGTTGTTCAATATCGGCGCGTATAGCTTCGGGTTTTGTCGTCGGTGCGTAACGTTTCACTACCTGCCCTTGCTGGTCAACTAAGAACTTAGTGAAGTTCCACTTTATGGCCTTAGAGCCTAGCACGCCCGGCGCTTGTTGCTTTAAATAGGAAAACAAAGGGTGGGCATCGGCACCATTAACATCCACCTTAGTCATCACCGGAAACGACACGCCGTAATTAAGTTCACAAAACTCACTTATTTGCGCATCATCACCGGGCTCTTGAGCGCCAAACTGGTTACAAGGAAAAGCGAGCACCACCAACCCTTTATTTTCAAAGTCTTGATAAAGCGCGTTCAACCCCTGGTATTGTGGTGTAAAGCCGCACTTACTTGCAGTATTGGCGATCAGTAAGACTTTGCCTTGATATTGCTCAAGTGGCACTTGCTCGCCACGATTATTGACTGCGTTAAACTGATAAATAGACATAAATACCTCGCAATTATATTGTGCACAATATAATTGATCGCAATCTAAATGCTTTCAAGTTTTATTTATTGTATACAATATACATTAGATGTATGGTCTAGCTAAACAATAAAAGTCGATTCAGTATGAAGATAATAACGCTCATCCTTTTACTAATACTCATCACTGGGTGTGCATCACTCCCTCGTGATGAATCCACTCTTGCCCCCGCAATCGATGGCTGGTCGAGTACGCCAAGGTTGGCCGAGGCAAAGCAAGCCGTTATCTTTTTGCACAGCCAAGCAAACCAGACACACCCACAGTGGCAGCAGATTAATGCGGTGCTTTATTTCTTACGCTCATATAGCTATCTCGGCGAACCCGATAAACTCAGCGAGCGCCTGCGAACTAAGCTCGCCAACTCTTTACAACGCTTAGCTAACAAGGCCAAAGAGACAGATAGCGCCGAGTATGATCGCTTTATGGAACATTATGCGGTGAGCATCTATCGCTTGCTTGATACCCCCGCATTGCACCCTAAGGCATCCTCTTGGATTAGCACGCTCACTGACTTTATTGCCATGCAGCCTGATACTACAACCATTCACGCTGACTATGCGCTATGGGAAAGTTATCGGGCACTGGCCTTTTTGGCTTTCAGCGCGCGCACCGAAGCACCGCTGCAACACACGCTTGTCCGCTCGCCCTCAACCTTGAAGGTACTTAGTGATGCCCTTTCCCGCTCGCAATGGCAACAGCAGCATGCACTTTGGGTATTGGGCTATTGGCACCAATTGTTACCACCGTCACAACAACACGCGCTTGATGCCGCGATTTGGCAAGCAGTGCAGCAAAGTACTGACGATGAAAACGAGCAACAGCGATTATTTTCGACCGTATATTTGGTCAATAGTTTTCGTGGTTTGAGCTACTGTAAAGAAGGCTTCCAAGCGCGCTGTGCGAGCCCCAATATTGATGATGTACTACCGATTAACCACCGGTGCAGTGAACGCTTGTTTATCCGCGCCACTTCCCTCAACAGTGAGCAACTGCAATACAGCTGCCGCCGCTTAATCGCCCAAGAACAGGACTTTCATGAACTATTCGCCAGCGACTATACGCCCGTGGCCAACGATCATAACCATGCCTTACGGGTGGTCATATTCGACAATTACAGCGACTACAACCGTTATGGTCAGCTACTGTTTGATATTCAAACTAACAATGGCGGTATGTACATAGAAGGGACGCCCAGCGATCCGCAAAACCAAGCAACGTTTTACTCATTCCGTGCGTTTTGGCTAGCCGATACTAACCGGGTGTGGAATCTCAATCATGAATATGTGCACTACCTTGATGGCCGTTATAATAAATACGGCGGTTTTGGCCACTTTGCCGAGCACCTAGTGTGGTGGAGCGAAGGCCTTGCAGAACTCATCGCCAAAGCTCAGCACAACCCTCGTGCAATCGAAGTCATAAAAGACACCGATGCCAACGAAAGACCAAGCTTACAGGCTATTTTTGCCACTGATTACAACGATAGCAGCGAGCAAATTTATCAATGGTCATACTTAGCTATGCGTTATTTACAGCAGCATGATATTGATGCGCTGCGCTCACTGCAGCGCCACCTTAGTGGTGATTTTTATCAAGGCTATACGCGCACACTCGCACGTATCGCTAAGCAGCATCAACCGCACTTTGCACGCTTTATCAATGCGCTTGCAGCTACTGAGCCCAAGCAGCAACAGGATGAGACAAAAAACCGACTATACCGATACCTTTATCGTGACTACCTAATGCCCTCGCACCTGAGCTACGACGCGCATCACCGTCACTTGTTGTAATGTAAAGCCCCTTTACGCACGGTGCTAAGATAAGGTGTGAGCACCGTGATTGCCTCTCGCCGCTTTACCGCCATAAAGCTATAACTTAATGTTTTATGGTCAGTTTTGTGAAAACATCTATACTGCTATGGGTAAGCAATGGTGCGCGCCCGTATCCGCACAACAATATCTTCTTGGAGGCGAAGTGACGTTCACACATCGGTTATATCGGCTTTATCATTTCGGTCTTCGCCTCGCAGCGGCGCTTTTGCCCATTCGCACGCCGCATGTTTATGCCGGGCAGCAAGCGTTGTCACAATGGCTTTGTGAGGTTAAAAAGCAAAATCTGCGCACCTTGTTAGTGGTCAGCGACCCGGGAATCGTTGCTTTGAATTTGCAGCAACCCATTATTGCTGCGCTACATCAGCAAGGGGTTAATACGGTGCTCTACAGCGATGTTGAGGCCAATCCAGGGATACCTTGCATTGAGCAAGGGGTAAGCTGCTTTCAGCAACACCTTTGCCAAGGCATTATCGCCATTGGCGGTGGTTCGGTGATGGACAGCGGTAAGCTGATCGCCGCACGCATTGCTCGACCGAGTAAATCTCTGCAGCAAATGCAGGGGTTATTTAAGGTGTTGCGCCCCTTGGTGCCACTTTATGCAGTGCCAACCACGGCGGGCACCGGCTCGGAAGTCACGGTCGCCGCCGTAGTCAGCGACCACCAGCGACAAATAAAATTCGCCATCAATGACTTATGTTTAGTACCAAAAGGGGTACTCTTGCTGCCTGAACTAACCCTTGGTTTGAGCCCTCAGCTCAGTGCAACCACCGCCATAGACGCCCTCACTCACGCGATTGAGTCCTATATTGGCATTAATGCAACGCGCTTTAGTAAAGCAAAAAGCGTGGCTGCCACTAAGCTGATCCTCACTCATTTACCCCTTGTGTACCAACAGCCCAACCACATCGATGCGCGCATGCACATGTTGTGGGCGGCGTTTTATGCTGGCCAAGCCTTTACCCGCACCTCGGTGGGTTATGTGCATGCGATTGCCCATCAATTGGGAGCGCTGTACGGCATTGGCCACGGCCTAGCCAACGCCCTGCTGCTAACGCCAGTGCTCAATGCCTATGGACAGCGAATCGATGCTCAGCTCACGGCGCTGGCACAACAAACCTTGACAGTAAATAGCGATGCTCAAGATATGCGCGCAGCGATTGCCACCTTGCTACATGACTGCGCTATCCCCGGTACCATTGCGCAACTGCGCCAAGAAGACATCGCCACAATAGCCAAACGAGCGATTGCTGAAGCCCATCCTGACTACCCGGTGCCCTGTTTTTTTAACCAGCATGACATCGAAACAATACTGTATTCGCTACTGCCACAACAGCAGCACTCCAAGCAAACAAGCGAGCAACAGTCGTTGGCAGGCCAGTATCGCTGAGCGTGAATACATAACAACGTCCCCGCGCTTGCTAATATAAAGCCAGCGCGGCGGTGGCGTATGGCTATATAGCATATATGAATTGACTCGGCCGCCGTGTCGGTAGGTCAACAAATAAGGCCTGAGGCCCATCAGCTCCATAGGCATAGCCCGTAGGCTACGTCCTCGGGTGATTGTCAGTACTTCGCAGCACTGCACTTTGACTTTAGCGGTCGCTGAGTTGCTGGTACACATAATTGGCCGCAATGAGGTCACTGAGCGCAGTCCCCACGGATTTAAATAAGGTGATGTCATTATCACCTTTGCGCGCCGGGCCATTGATGCTGGCTAAATCACTGAGTTGCCCTTGTATTTGCTCGGGTGAGAACACCCCCTCACTGATGGGGATTAGCAGCTCCCCGGCTTCATTGAGCACGTTATCGCGGCTATCCACGTACACGCGACTGCGTTTTATCGTTTCGCTATCGCACTCACGAGCATCGCGATGATGATTGCCTATTAAGTCGATATGAGTCCCTGGCGTTAGCCATTGACCACGAAACAGCGGCGCGTGACTGCCGGTCGCACAGCAGATGGTATCGGCACTGGCAATAAGCGCTTCACTGGCTGAGGTATGCTCAAATTGACAATGAGCAAACTCTTGGCGCAGTTGCGCGAGGATGGCTTCGGCTTTGGCGGTGTTGCGGGCAACCAGACTGACTTGTTGATAATCTCGCACGCTCAGGTGCGCGCGGATCATAAACGGAGCGAGCTTACCCGAACCAAATACCACCAGCTTTTTCGCCTGCTGCACAGCCAAATAACTGGCCGCTAATGCCGACACTGCTGAGGTGCGCCACAAGGTGATTTCGGTGCCATCCACCAGCGCTCGCGGCTCGCCATGCTGGCGCGAAAATAACATCACCTTGGAATACAAACTGGATTTGCCATGATGCTCATTCTCAGGGAAATAAGTAAAAGCTTTAACACCGATGACTTGCTCATTCCATGCCGGCAGCACCGCGAACGCATCATGGTTATCGCTATCGGGGCTGAGCGGGTAGACATTGCGTCTGGGCATAGTGGCTTGACCAGCAAAGCCTTGTTGTAGCGCTTTTAACAATGGCGCATAGGCCATCACTTGCTGTACTTGCTGTTGATTAATAATCTCCATGTGCACTCCTTAGCGCGAATTGTTGAGGGGCATGAGTCAGGCGCTGATAGCCTGTCTCGGTAACGACAATGTCTTCTTCCAAACGCACACCGCCATAGTTGGGAATGTAAATGCCGGGCTCAATGGTGATGACGTTGCCACTTTCTAATTGATAGGGGGCATTGGCTTTAATAAAGGGCAACTCATGAAGGGTTAAGCCAACACCGTGCCCCAACCCTTCGCCGGCATAACGATGATACGGGCTCGAGGCCAACACTTGCTGAGCGGCGTGGTTTAACTCATGGCAACAAATGCCTGCGCAAACCTGTTGCAACGCTGCTTGTTGTGCCTTCGCAACGGCGTCAAATAAGGCTTGCTGCTCGCTAGTGGGCTCGCCCCAAACATAGGTGCGGGTCATATCTGAGCGATAGCCGCTGCGCACAGCGCCAAAATCAATTAAGATTAAATCGCCCTCGCATAAGCGCTTCGCTCCTGGCTCACCGTGGGGCAAGGCCGTACGCTCAGCGAACAGTAAAATAGTGTCAAAAGACACCCCTTGCGAGCCACGGCGTTGCATTTGATAATCAAGCTCTATTGCCAACTCTCGCTCAGTTATGCCGCTTTCAAGCAAAGTGAGCGTATCGGCCAAGGCCGCATCGGCAATCTCGGCAGCACCACGGATACAGGCAATCTCTTGGTTATCTTTAACACGGCGTAACCTCTCGACCACCTGCACTGTGGCAACACAGGTATTAGCGCGTAAATGCTCGGCGATATGCTGCCACTGACCAACACTAAAATGCTCTGCCTCAAAGCCCAGAACGCTGTGCTTGGCGCACACCCGAGCTAAACATTGCCCAAGGCTTTCGCGGTCACGATCGCGCTGGATAACCTCCATCTTTGATGTTTCCTCTAGCGCACGCAGGTAGTAACGGTAATCGGTGATCAGTAACGCTTGCTCGGCGCTCACAACCAAGGTGGCCCCATGCCCACTAAACCCGCTGAGATAAGCAATGTTTTCACCGCTGTGAATGATCAATGCCTGTACGTGATGACTCTCAAGCTGTGCTCTTAAGCGCGCCATACGGCGCTGAAAATCAAATGGTATCGCCATAACTCCTCGCTCTAGTTCCTCTATAGTGATTGCCGCTAAGGCGCACATACCGCACCTCAGTCGTTAACGAAAAATGCCGAGCACCTAAGGTGCCCGGCGGGGTTGCGTAATAACGCAGTTCAGGGAATTAAAAACGAATACGCGCCACCAATGAGGCGTAACGCGCCGCTGGACGCCAGGTTGTCATGCCATAATCTGGGTTAAGCTCGAGGCCATTGGCGCCATATTGCGTGCGCTCTTCGTTAATGGCGATGGCGGTATCATCGTTCAGCACGTTATACACGGTGCCCTTAAGCATCAGCTCTTGACCAAATAGCTCGCTGTAGTAGCTTAACGACATATCTATTTGTGTACTCCAAGGTAAGTTGCCTTTGCTGCCACGCGGTGCTGGCTCACCGTTTTCATCATAATGCGAGGCATGATCGTAGTAGCGGCTGATACACGCATCCCAGGGGTTGCCTGGGGCACAGCTATCAACGCCCTCGGGGTGCACACTGAAATAGCTTTTCGGGCGACCTGATATGCCCCGGGCAACCAGGCCAAAGGTTAAATTGTCGGTAATATCATACGTTCCCGAGAGCTTAATTGCGTGACGGTGGTCATTCGGTAGGTTGCCATAACCATGGTCCATTAAATCGCCGTAGTCATAAGAGGTTGTCCAACCGGGGTCGGCTTGATCGTTGTCGGTTTTTACCAAGCCTTCGGTGTTGCCCCAGCTGTGCGACCAGGTGTAAGAAGCGTCAATGCGCAGCTGCTCGGTGATGGCGCCATCCAAAGTGAACTCAAAAGCCAGGTATTTGCGCTCAGCCTTTGGCAATGCCAGCTCTTGGGCACTTAAGGTCACTTCATCAACTTGTCCATCCCCGTCGAAGTCATAGCTCATTTGTACACTCTCGCCGGGGTTATTAAGCACATAATAGGAGCCTTGGCCGACATTATCGGCAATGCCTAATTCAGCCAGTTTTTTCGCCAGCACCGGCCCTACATCTGTGTCCTCGACACTGCGCCCAAGCTTGCGATAAATGGCACGTGCCCCAAAGGTCATGTCGCTGAACACTTCTTGTTGGTAGCCTACAGTCCACTCATCGGAATACATAGGTTTAAGATTACTGGATGCAATCAGCCCCGGCTCAGTGATCCCGCGTTGACGCCAGCGTCTGTCGCGTAACATCGCGCCCCGACTAGGAGAGCCATCCGCAAGTAAGATAGGTTCGCCCGAGCCATTGAGCTCGTCGAGCTCAAAGTATTCAAACCATTCCACCGATGCCGAACCTTGGGTAATGTTCATATTCGCCGACACGGGCTGGAAATAACGCCCATACGTGGCATAGACCTTGGCACTGCCATCGCCCCATAAGTCATATATGGCTTGCAGGCGCGGCGCTATCTGGTTGTCGATATCAACATAGGCGCGCCCGTCACTGACGGTGTTTTCAAATTGGCTATAGCGCAAGCCTAAATTCAGCACCAGCTGCTCGCTGACCTGCCATGAGTCGTTAATGTAAAACGCCAACGCACTGGTATCGGAATCAACGGCCCGAGTGCGTACTCGTCGCTCAATATAATCTTCACCAGCGGCGGCACCGGAAATATCATTGTCTGCAGCGGTGGCAATGGTCCACCAGCCCATGGCATCACCTTCGCCATTTTGTCCGGAGAAGTAATCCACCTCGACCTTGGTGTAATCAACGCCAAACTGCAGCGCATGGGCGGCTAAGTCCCAGTTAAAATCTAGCCGCAGTTGGTCTCGGGTATATTCCTCTGCCGAGACATTGGCATTGGTGTGCTCGGAAAGCGTAATAAAACCATCGCGTTCGTCCCAAACTCCCGGGTTAGTTGAAGCAACCACATTTTCAACATTCTCGGTAACGCGCCCGGCTACCGCCGACACAGAAAAATAATCACTGAGGTAGCCATTGTACGACAGGCTATACATGTTGCCGCCGTCCTCCCCCGGTGCCGTCACTCCCTGCTGATCGCCAATGCTATCTTGCTGCCAGTTGTAGCCGTAGGTGTCCGTTTCCCATTCGCGCTTGTTGTTCATCGCTGAAAAGCCAACGGCGTGGTCTTCATTAATAAACCAATCTAACTTGCTGAACCAGCGGTCTTCATCGCGGGAGAAATCACTAAAGGTTGTTTGCCCTGCGCCCTCTGAGCTTTCGCGGCGCGGATTAAACAAAGCATAGGCAAATAAGGTGTCCTCAATCAGGGCGCCACTGGCCCATACTTGCAGCTCACTAAAGTCGTAGGCACTGCGCTGGGTATTGGTGCTGATGGTGCCATTACTTTGATAAATTGAGTCATGCTGGGAGCGCAGGCTATCCCCCTCCCAGCGCACCTCGGCGCCAGCGCTAAAGTCATTGTCACCGGATTTGGACACTGCATTGACAATCCCCCCCATTGCGCCGCCAAATTCAGGGTTGATCCCCCCGGTTTTGACCTGGGTTTGCGAAATAGCCTCCCAAGGCAGGCGAATAGAGCCGAGCCCAGTGCGAATGCTGGTTACATTCAACCCATTAAAGTAATAGCCATTTTCCGCAGAGGATGCGCCGCCAAAGCTAGATGCGCCATTAAAACTGCTGCCACCAGCAGCGGCGGTGCCTGGTGCCAGTAAAGCGATACTTTCAAAACCACTTTGCAAGGGCATCACCTTGATTTCCTCATCAGAGAAAGTTAACCCAGAAGTCGATGAACCTAAATCGACACGGCGAATGGCAGCCCCGGTAACAGCAATGCGCTCCATGGGCTGCGCACCGGCCTGTAGCATTTGCGCATCTAAGATGATGGATTGACCAATGCTTACTTTCACGCCTTGCTCAATGACGTTTTGATAGCCCTCTTTGCTTATGGTGACGTTGTAAGTGCCCACCGGCACGTTCCGCAAAATGTACTCGCCATCGGCGTCGGTGCGGACTTCATAAGTTAACCCCTTGCTGATATGCACTAAAGTGATGGTGGCACGGGTAATATCTTCACCGGCGCTGCTTACTATGGTGCCTTTAACGATACTGCTGCCATCCACCGCCATTGCAGGCGTGGCGCTGGCTACTGCAAGGGCCAAGGTACTAACTTGAAAAAGACGATTTAACGATGCCTGCATGCCCTTGCGGGAGCGGCGCTTTGATGCTGTTGCCATGGTTTTATCCTGTTTGATGTTGTTGTTTTATTGCTCAAGGCGAACACACCATATCGCTTTTACATATTGTATACAATATTAAATATACACAAAATACTTATATACTTAGTCAATTCTCTTATGAGTGAGAGATTATCGCGGTTATAGCGGCGGTCGGGATCGTTAGGGGATCACCGCAACCTGCTCAAATAGCTGAGCGAGGGCATCGGGCATAAATTTGCGCTGTGCGGTGATGGCGTAAAAGTGCTCGTAAGCATCTGGCAGACTTTGATACTGACACAATATGCCTTGCTCTATTTCATCTTTTACCACCACCGGTGGTAGCACCGCCAGCGCACCGCTGTCCCGTGCCAATAAACGAAGCATCGCCATATCATTTGCCTGTGCTTTAATATCGGGTTTGTACTGCCATCGCGCGCATAAGGCGTTAAAAGAGTCACGAATTTCTGAGTTTTCGCTCGGCACCACCCACTGCACCTGCTCGTACCCCAAGGGAAAATCACTGTCTATTTTAGTGCTCGGCGGCCCGACTATCGCCAAGGCTTGACGGGATAGCAACCGGCTCTGCCAGAGATCGTCTTGATGGTTTGGGCTGATAGCGCGATTGGTTAGCACCACATCCAGTTCATGATCAATCAAGCCATTGAGCAATCCCTCCATGCGCCGCGCAGTCAAAGAAAAGCTCACATCTTGGTGATTCAGTAGTGGGGTAATAAAGCCCTCGATAAAGTTCCGCGATAAGGTATTAAGCACACCAATCGACAAATGCTGTTTCTCTTGCTGTACTCCTTTTAATAAAAACGACGAGAGCTCTTCACCTTTATAAAATATATCATCGGCATAGGCCAATACCCGCTTACCCATATCGGTTAACACAAGGTTGCGACCTTGGCGAGCGAACAACTTAATTGCCATTGATTGTTCGAGCTGCTTAATTTGTACCGATAACGCTGATTGCGATACATGCAACTCCTGCGCTGCTTGGGTTAGGTTTCCCAAACGCGCAACACGCCAGAAGTAATACAGGTGATGATAGTTGAGTCGATTCATTATACTTATACAAAACAGAACGGTTCGTTAAATTATATATATTTTTTTTACTTTTGCATCTTTGCCATACTAGCTGCACTCAACCAAGGAGCCATCGATGAGTGACATGTTAATTTCTGTTTTACTGGCCTTTATTCCTGTGAGCTTGGCGCTAAGTTCTTGGTATATAGGGACGCAGAAGCGTGCCAACAATGGCAAAGGAGCGTTTCGCCTTATCTCCCTACTTGGCTTAATTTTCGCCGCTACAGCGGTGCTTTACAGCCAATTTGATGCCACTCCCCTTAGCGTGTTAACAGTGTCCCCAGCGCGCTTAATCGTCCTTGGTCTTATCCTTTTCATGAGTTTGATATTAATAAAGTTTTGCCGCAATTACATGGCCGGTGAGCAGCGAATCAACTTATTTTGGCGACGCTTAATCGCGACCTTAAGTGCGGTCTCCTTAGTGGTAATTAGTAACCACCTTGTGCTGTTTTGGCTGGGCTGGGTGGCCATTAGCCTCGCCCTCCACAGATTGCTGATGTTCTATCCTGACAGACCGCGTGCGGTGATGGCTGCCCATAAAAAGTTTATTGTGGCACGCTGCGCAGAAACCTCGCTGTTAGTGGCCTTTGCTCTGCTTTATTGGCATCACGATAGCTTGTTAATCAATGAAATTACCGCTTCTTATGTTAACAACACGGTGCCATTGACACTTACCGAACACTGCGCCGGGTTTTTTATTGCCCTAGCGGCCTTGATTAAGTGTGCACAGCTACCCATTCACGGTTGGCTGATGCAAGTAGTTGAAGCTCCGACCCCGGTTAGTGCGCTTTTGCATGCTGGGGTTATCAACCTAGGCGGCTTTTTGTTAATCATCTTCGCGCCCCTATTTATGCAAGCCACCGTGGGACAATGGTTAGTACTTATCGTTGCCGGACTCACCACAGTGATCAGCGCCCTTGTGATGACCACTCGGGTAAGCGTGAAGGTACGCTTGGCGTGGTCCACTAGTGCACAAATGGGATTAATGCTGGTTGAGTGCGCATTAGGGCTGTTTGAGCTCGCCCTGCTGCACCTAGTGACCCACTCAGCCTACAAAGCACACGCATTTTTAAATTCAGGCAGCGCCGTGCAAGAAGATATCGCTCGGCGGCTGTCACCAGGGCGCTCACCCAATGGCAAAGACTGGCTTGCCAGTGGCGTGTTCTCCTGCATTGCCGTAGCTTTGGTATACCATTTTAGCGGTTACTACGGCGCCATCAGTGTATGGGCGTTGGTTGCCCTCGCCTTGAGTGTGCTTATTGCCACTCGTCGTGGACTTATCACCAACGGCCACTTTGTCACCATGGCGCTGTTAGCTTTGGCTCTGGCTAGCTGTTATGCAGCCCTTAAATCGCTGTTTGCGGTTGCTGTGCCCGCAAGTAACTGGCGAGAGGCGCCCTTGAGTGCTGCCGATCTGTGGACCTTATTACTGATTGTCAGCCTGATGTGTTGCAGTTATGTTTTACGCTATCAAAACCATAAACCTAGAGTGCAAGCACTCTCGGCTATCTTGTTCGCAGGTTTATACTTAGATGAATGGCTGACTCGACTCACTCTGAGAATATGGCCTACGCGCTTACCCACCCGGCAAAATGCTAAAACTGCCTCACACTCGTCCGCCAGTTCAGCTAAGGAGAACTTTTAATGAGCGCTCAGCAACCCTCGCCTTCACCGCTATTTAGCTTGAGCAGCACGCAGCAACAAGCTATTACTCAAGCATGCCAATACATAGCGCCGAACTGGCCGTTAGATCAGATGATAGCGGTTAATCCGTTTTGGGAAATGCGCGGCCTTGCCATTGAAGATGTGGCTGCCCGGCTGGCAACTTTGGCCAATGTCGACTTGCTCATGCCTCGTGCGTATTATCGCCAGCGCTGGGCCGATGGCGACATCACCGATGCGCATTTGGCCATGGCCAACAGTCAATTAGGCTATGACTTCACCCCCGAGCAACTACACAGTGCTTTGGAAATCGCGCTGCCACAACAGCATTGGCACAATATCGCCGATTTACTAGACGCTCACCGCCCGGCCCACAAAATGGCGTGGCGGGATGAAATAGTCCATCAGATCAGTCAGTTTTGCGCTGCTCATTACCAAAAGTTAAGGCCGATGCTGTACCGTGACGATGTCTCGTCAATGCCAGATCTATACCGACACTGGCTCAGTGTTATTCGCGCTGACAAAGGCATCAGTATCGTCATGGATGAAGCTGGTTTACATGAATATTTTCAGCAACTACCGGAAACGGCTGATGAGCTACTATCGCAAAGCCTGCGCTTATTAGAGCTTGATGATGATATGCTTGAGCCCTATGCCCATGCCTTATTGCTCGATATAAACGGCTGGGCCTCATGGGTGGCCTACATTCGCTGGCAAGGCAGGCTATACCAACAGCCGCAGGACGACATGCTGCAACTGCTGGCGATCCGCATGGCTTGGGATGTAGTCATTTGGCGCTATTTGAAAGCGCAACACGCCAGCACGTTCGCAGTTTTGCATGAGCAATGGCAATGTGAAAAACAGCATCTTCCTGAACGTACGCAAGCGTTTAAAGCTGCGCAAAAACCATTGTGGGTGTGGGCCAAAGCGTTAGAGGTTAATTACCAACAAAACTTGCACGCCACACTCAAAGCAGCAGAGCCTGCTCCCCCTAGCGAAAGTGCGCTACAAGCTGTTTTTTGTATTGATGTGCGTTCAGAAGTGATGCGCCGTGCCTTAGAGGCACAAAGTGAGCATATTCATACTTTTGGCTTTGCAGGCTTTTTTGGCTTACCGCTGGAATATCAACCAGCAGACAGCGCGCTCAAACGCCCGCAACTTCCGGGACTGCTTAAACCTGTTATCAAAGTAAGTGAAGCCCAGGCGCCTAAAGGTGCAAAACTCAAACGCCACTTCAGTGCTCATTGGCAAGGCTGGTCAAAGGCGGCGCCGTCGTCATTTTCGATGGTGGAATCCGCAGGCTGGATGTACGCCCTGAAAATGCTGAAAAACTCATTTAAACGTGCCAAAAAAGCCGCACACAATGAGCACATTGAGTGGCAACTGCATAAGGACGACCATAATCTAAGCTTGGCGCAACAAGCTGAGTTCGCCTACGGCGTACTCAAAGCCATGGGCATACAGCGGTATGCGCCCAAGGTGTTGTTAGTGGGTCACGGCAGCCACACCACCAATAACCTTCACGCTGCCGGCCTTGAGTGCGGCGCCTGTGGCGGACAAAGCGGCGAGGTGAATGTGCGTGTGTTAGCGCAATTATTGAATGACGAAAAAGTACGTGAACAGGTGGCAAGCAAAGGGATCACGATTCCTAGCGTCACCGAGTTTGTTGCCGCGCTGCATAACACCACCACCGACCATATTCAGATTTTTGATAGCGAATTGGACAAGCAAAGCCGTCAGTGGCTCGATAACGCCACGAATACAGCTCAGCGCGAACGGCTGATCAATATTGCCCCTGAGCTTAAAGAGCAAAGCGATAAAGACATCGACAAAGCCTATTTAAACCGCGCTGGCGACTGGTCGCAAGTGCGCCCGGAATGGGGGCTGGCGAATAATGCCGCCTTTATCGTCGCACCGCGTAGCTGGACACGCAATGCGAACCTGCAAGGGCGTAGCTTTTTACACGATTACCACTGGCAACATGATGAAGCCTTTCGCACTTTAGAGCTTATTATGACGGCGCCAATGATAGTAACCAATTGGATCAACAGCCAATATACCGCATCGGTCACCGATAACTACAAATACGGCAGTGGCAATAAGGTATTGCACAATGCAGTAGGCGGTAACATAGGGATCTTTGAGGGTAACGGCGGCGACTTACGTATTGGCCTGGCGATGCAATCTATCCACAATGGCGAACGCTGGATGCACGAGCCACTGCGTTTGAGCGTGTACATCGCCGCGCCACGAAAGCCTATTGAGTCTATTTATGCGCGCCACGAAAGCGTTAAAAGCTTGGTTGATAACCGTTGGCTCAACTTAATGCGCTGGGACGACGATGGCCAGATTGAACGCTTTTGTGACGGCGCGTGGCAAACCTGCTAAGCATACACGCTGTTGTGCCATGAGTGCATAATAGCCAAAAGCCAGAACAGCTGCGCTACTTGGCTTTTCGGAGTCGCTCAGTGGTAATGCGCATCAGCATGTGAATTTGGAATAAGCGAAGTTGTCCACTAAGGTCAAAATGAGGCTCATTATACAGAACAGCTTTTGGCTCGAATAAGTAGAAAATCAGGCTAAAGCACTGAAAATATTAAAGTTACTATTTTACATACCGTGCCATTGTTAGGCTCGGATATCTCAATGCTCGTTTCCCACCACCCTATTCTATTTAGACATTACGAGTCTACTCTGGTAACTTTATGAATTCATGGAAAAATATTAAGTGTGCAACTAAGTGTTTATCATTCAAGTTTCTGGCTTAACCCGAAATGCACGCTAATACACTGTTAAGTTGCAAGGAGGCATCCGTGAAGGATAAAGAAAAGATTGCAGTATTCATTGATGCTGATAATGCTCCGGCTCAAAAGGTAGATAAGGTTCTTTCTGAGTTGGCTCGTTATGGCGTGGTCAATATACGAAAGGCATACGGTAATTGGAAAAATCAGAATTTGAAGCCTTGGGAAGATGTACTTCACGAGTTTGCAATTCAGCCTATTCAACAGTTTGATCTTACAAAAGGTAAAAATGCCACTGACATGGCATTAGTCATAGATGTAATGGATGTACTGTACACAAAAAACATTGACGTCATTTGTCTTGTGTCGTCAGATTGTGACTTTACTCCATTGGTAACTCGCTCATTAGCCGATGGCAAGTTTGTAATTGGTTTTGGTGAACGTAAAGCGCCATTGGCTTTCGTAAATAGTTGTTCTCGATTTCTTTATCTCGATGAGGACCGCGAAAAAGAGCTTCCTGTCCAGAAGCAGACTAAGAATATAAAGAGTGACACCAAGCTAATGAACTTGCTTAGACAGGCAATAGAAGCAGTAGAAGAGGACGGTGGTTGGGCAATGTTAGGGCCAATTGGTACTCACATATCTAATCACGCATCCTTTGATCAACGAAATTATGGCTTCAAGAAATTAAGTGATTTATTCCAAGCGATTGATCTGTTTGAAATGAAGAAAACAAATGGCTCGGTCTTGTGGGTTAGAGATAAAAAAAGGGCAAAGCAACTTAACAAGTCAAGGCAAGGGACGCAGCAAAGCTGCGCCCCTGCTTGAGGCGTTAGAAGCCTATGAGAATTTATGCCTCGTCGTAGAGAACTAAAAGGGGTTGTGAACAATCTCTCTGAATTATTGAGTGGTCGAAATAATGACTATCTCGGCTATTGGGCCGTGGGTCAGTTATTTCTACTTGCACAAGAGCATGGCGTTGATTCGCTCACTCTAAACTTAATAGATTGTAAAAGCGATATTGTCTCACCTGTATTGGTTGATATGTGCCAATCGATGAAGTCTGAGGTGAATCGAATGCTTGCTGCGCATCAGATTCCAAGGGAATGGGTTAAGTCAGTTTCTGCGAAGTTTAGTTTTAATCAAGAGTATCAAGAAAAGTATCACTACTGGCGCTCAGCATTAGGTAAACCTTACTTGGTTCAAGTAGAGATTGAAACAGATTTGGGCTACATAAATAAAGCCACACAAGGTGGTAATGTCCAGCCTCATGATCCTTCAAAAGAGCACCGAAGAGGCAGCTTCTAACAAGCGCCTTAAAAAATGGACGCAAAATGCTTGGCTTGCGCTCATTCTTCGCTAATTTTAGCCAAGCATTTTCCGCCTCTTAGGCGGGCGTTAAAGCTCTCAAGTATCGAAGTAATTAAGAATGAAACTAAACGAACTTCTAAATCAAAAAAACAAGTATGGAGCGAAGTATATGTCTCAGATCGAGGCATATACCTTAGAGCTATTGTCATTCTATCTTGCAGAGCAGCAAAAATCGCTTTCAGTAGAAAGAACTAGAATAAGGCTCACTGAAAGTCGGTCATACATCCCAGATGCTATAGCACCCGATGGAATAGATAATCTCTCTGGCGAAACGTTGATAGAGGTATTAGGGGCTTATCGTTCAGATCGTATTGAGCGAGTTTATTTCCACCTAAGCCAGGTGATGAATAAGAGCAATAAATTTAACAGCGCTCTTATTATTTTTGCTGAAGAGCTATCAGAATCAAAAATAGAATCAATTAAGAGAGATTGGAGTTCTATATGCAAAAATAAAGAGCTAGAAATTTGGGATCAAAGAAGACTAAACCAAATATCTAAATCCAATATTGATTTCTTTGCTAAAGTATCAAGCAACTTATCTACAGCAACACTAAAGCGAGCGGTAAGCTATCGTCAAAGTGAAACAGAATAGAAAGAAATTCGTAACGAACGACTTTTCAGACTCAGTGAGGCATACAAAAATAACAATATGTCTTTGTTTCTTGGAGCCGGAGTGTCAATAGCTGCAGGAATGCCAGACTGGACTTCTCTACTAGATTCGTTATTCGTAAATTTAGTAGCTAAACAACTAGACACAGGAATTGATGCAAGAGACGAAGAAGTTGATGACTTAGTTAAGCGACTTAGAGATATAGACGACCCATCACCACTAATGACAGCAAGATATTTACGTCGAGGAATTGTTGATTCAACAGTAGGGGATATTGAGCCTTTCCTCGATGAAGTGACTAAAACACTTTATAGGCTCTATGATAAACGTGGTTCAAAAACATCACCACTTTTAGCTGCTTTAGCTCAAATGTGTATCCCTAGAAGAAGCGGCCCGAAAGTAAACACTGTAGTTACATACAATTTTGACGATCTTTTCGAGATAGAGCTCAAAAAGTATCAAGTTCAACACAAAAGTATTTATAGAGAAGTCGGTCGCTACTCAAATGATGATTTACCTGTTTATCATGTTCATGGCTTTTTACCGAGAAATAAAAATGGATATGATAATTTAGGAGAGGCAACGTTTGTTTTTTCAGAAGAAGGTTATCACGAGGTTTTTCTCGATCCATATCACTGGTCAAATCTAGTTCAACTCAGCCAGTTACGAGATCAAACGTGTTTGATGGCTGGTCTCTCATTGACAGATCCGAATTTAAGAAGACTCTTAGAAATATCAGCTAGAAAGAGCGGTTCTTCTAAGCATTATGCATTGATGAAGCGCATGAGCTACGAAGAGTTCGCATTTGAACAAAAAAAGAAAGTAGTATCGTCTAGAAAAACAGTTGTACAAAAGTTCCTAGATAGCCACCATGCGATGAAGGAAGAGCTTTTTAGTGAACTAGGGCTCAATATCATTTGGTATGAAAACTATGATGAGTTGTCAGAGTTAGTTAATAAAGTGCAAAATCAGGATGAGCTTTAACAAGGCGCTGCACACGGATAAATTTTCCGCTGCGCTCCAAGTTTTCCGGTGAGCGCGGCGTTATGCATAGAAAGGATTGGGATTGGGATTGGGATTGGGATTGGTAAATATTGAAAGTACATCAGTAATTATCTCAACAGTAATATTATTAATACTGTTTATATTCTTTGCTGCCAATCTAGGAATGATCGTTTTAGAAAGGAAAATATCCACTGCCAGCCTACAAGCATTTTGCTCAGGTTTGGTGCGGATGTTCAACAAAACAGACAATCCTAATAGTTACAAGCAAGCCAGGTTTTACATGATTGGCAGTGCTTTATCACTTTTTGCATTCATGGCTCTTTTGAAGTTTGGCCATGCATAACAAACCACTGTAACCGCTCGCTGGGACGTTAGGTGTTTCTTTAGGATGGAGATAAATTAAAATTATGGATAATCAATTTAAGGTTTCAGGTATCGCATTTACCATTTATGGAGCATGCGCAGTTTTAGCATCTTTATGTTCTTATATATTTGGTGTAACTCAACTTTCTAGCGTTCAATCCTTACCAGTTTCAATTTTTTTGCTAATTAATACATTGTTGGCTATTAATTTTTTAGCTTTGCTCTGTGGTGTGTATCTCTTAAAACAAAATGAGGCCGTTCACAAATTTGCATTGCCTGTGTCCATTATTATTCTGTTGAGTGTTCCATTTGGTACAATTGCAGGTGGTATATATCTAATGCAAAGATTTAAAAACATCTAATAAGCGCATTAATGAATGGACGTCTAATGCTTGGCTGACGCTCGTTCCTCGCTAATTTTAGCCAAGCATTATCCGCCCATTATTAGGGCGTTATATTGCAAGGAGAGCTATGCGTAATCTAATCATTATTTTAGTCGCTTCGGCGCTAATATCTTGCGTCGGAATCCCTGCTGAAATTTTAAAATCCAAATCAGCTGAATATCAATTTCCTATTCTTCCTAGTACCGAAAGTACAATCGTATATCTAATATCTCCTGCTGCATACCAAGATCCAAGTGCGCACCAACAAGTAATAGTTAACGGCATTGATAGTAAGCTATATTTTGGAGCCTATAGTTCAATTACATTAGCCGAGGATGCAACTATACAATATCGCTTCAATCACAATTCAAACTTGGTTGGTGCTGGTCAATGGAATCAACTTAAAGTAGCAGCTAATGAAAATGAGCTATTTTATGTATTAAAGAATGGTTTATTTACTCAAGTACCTAAAGAGCAAGCTATCGCTCAAATTGTAACCATTGAATATTGGTATTGTGAATATAGACCAAAGCCTTGTGAGCCAATGGTTTACAATGCAATATAACAAGCACATCAAAATCGTTCGCTTCGCTCATTGGGACGCCCAGCTTCGCTGTAAGCCTCTTATGTATGACGTTAAGCTTTCACGATTCTTTAAATAAAGGAGTATTAAATGAAAAACGTATTAACTATGGCAGGTAATTTTGCATCCCATGCAATTTGGAGTGTATCAAGTGGCGAGACATTGATTCCGATTGTTGGTTTCTTGAAGTCTGACGGAAGCGAGAATATGGAAAGGCTCGCGATGGGGTCAGCGGAGGCGATGTCAATCGGTGATAAAAAGATCAACGAGTTAGATAGTGACCATAAAGGTGGTGTATTTATCAAAGATGCTCTTGTAACTCTAGATTCTGGTAAAACCGATTGCTTAATTGTTGATGTGGCCTTTGCGAATGACTCGTCCAAAAAGGCGCAGTTCATGATTCCGTATAGGAACGCAGGCCATGAAAAGGGGTTTGCAGTCCACAGGCTTAAAATTACAGAAGCAACTGGTTTTAAAGCTGAGGATTACGAATGGATCTCTGATGCTTTCTTCAATGGCTTAGAATCGCACCCAGAGGGTGGAAAGATTTGGGCTGATAAGTATGAAGATCAAGCGGGAGTCAGTAATTCAGCGTCTGGGGCAGAGAATACTGAATTCTCCACCGAAGATTTTGAAAAGCTGAAGCAAGCTCCATTTCTGATATTTTTCCTTGTTGCTGCGGCAGATGGAAAGGTAGACAAGAAAGAAGTCTTAGCATTTATGAAGGTGCTTTCTAATCCTGAGTTTCTGCAGAATCCATTGATTAATAGGATTGTAACGAACGTTATTACACAGATTCCTGAGATAATCGGAGAAATGGCTACTAAGCAATTAGACTATATCGCTGAGCTTGAATCACTAAAATCTATAGTTGAAGCAAACCTATCTGAGGATAGTGCGAATCAATTTAAGATTTCATTATTCATAATTGGTAAACAGATTGCTGAAGCCTCGGGTGGTTTCTTCGGTTTTGGCAGCAAGATTAGCAAGGAAGAGAAGGCTGCATTGGCGGCGATTGCGATCTGTTTAGGGGTAAAAATTTAGCAAGACGATGAATTTGGCCCCTTCGCGGCTCAACCGGACAGGCCACGCTACGCGCGGCCTGCTGATTATCACAGCGTTAGCTTCCTTTTGAGCATAGAGAAAAATGTCAGGATATAGATGGACTTGCCAAGCCTGTCAGGCTGGCAACGAGCCAAATTTGGATAAATGTGAGTTGTGTGGCTGCCCAGCTAACGCTGGAGCAGAGGATATTGAAAGACACAAAAATCCAGAAGGATTAAATCGAAGAAAGACACTTACCATTTATAACACTGCGCGTGACATGGGTGTGCTAACGTAGTCGCCCTTGCGATTATGCCGCTATGCCACTGCCTGCTAGCTCAGCGTCATGTAGCTCTAGTTAATATAAAAAATTTTAATATCTGCAAAAATTCAAATTGCGCTCAACTTCGTTCATTCCTGCTGCACTAGAAAATTGTAGCGATTGATCTCAGGCTTTAACAAAGTTCAAAATAACTTATCAAGGTCATTGTATTTAGAACCGACTTTGATTGAACACTGACCTCCCAAATATCTCACTATCAGGCATAATAAAACCTACTGTTGAGACTCTATGAAAGACAGCTTGATTGATAGATTAGCAGTAGCTAAATGTAACCCCCAATTGCCTATGTATATGAGCGAAAATCAAGAGGCTAGACT
>NZ_BCAI01000009.1:0-190431 GCF_001293805.1 Pseudoalteromonas sp. SW0106-04
CTCCTTACCCTATCAATAACTTACCCTTTTTTGATCCTGTAATGCTTAAATTACGGTAGTAATTCAGTAGTAAAATAAATTTCTAAAAATGGCATAAAATCCAATTTTAGTTGATAACTATTTCTAATGTGTAAGTCATCATGCACATCATCGCATGCTGTTGGTTATGATCATAGGCCTAGCGCTAGGCACTAACTTTACTTGGTGGCTTGGCCTGCCAGTTTCCGCTTTGGGTTTATTCTTTTTGGACGCAGATTCCGCAAGATAGCGAGCACGGCAAGAGGGTTTTTCTGGTTCGTCGGACTGGTTTGAGGTGGATTAGTATTGTTGCACTCAATCTTACATTAACAGCTATTCCGATATTGCCAACAAACACAGCGCCTCAAGTTTTGGTGGTTTTTCAACACGTTATGCTGGCGGCATAGTGGGTTAAATTTAACTGGGATAGAGCAGGTTATCTTTATTAAATCCTTTAAATACATATAGTTAGAGTTAAGTTTACTTGCGGACAATATTTGAGCGATGTATAATTCTCACAACAACAAAAAGCCCGAGCATTAGCTCAGGCTTCAGTGTTGGAGGTTTTGACCGTAAAGCCAAGACATCCTATGTAGTTTAAGCGCTCAAAGGATAACATCGCGGCTCTTTATTGGTCAATTATATTTAACCATTAACCTGTGAGGTTCAGATGAAGCTAATCATCGTAATGAATCGAAAAACAGTTGGGGTTATATGTGCTACTTGCATCACTATAGCCTCTCTGTATCTCGGTCAGCCAATCTCTATTTTTTGAGGACTAATAAGGGGCGCTCGCCCCTTATTTCAGTTTGGAAGCTTTTCTGTGACGGCTCCTATTGATCGGCAGTTGACTCATGCGCTTTTATAGCGGATTCGAGGCGCTTCTTGGTGCGGGGGTTGGTGATCAATACAACTCCCGGTCTTTTGCCTGTTATAGCCGAATAGTACAAAGCTTGCGCCAGTGCTTAGGCCCACTTTTGCCCCAGTCGTATTCAATGGCGAGCGTGTCAGGCAGTCTACTCGCGTCCGGTCCGGTAAAACACGCTCTATCTCACCAAATCAATGCGCTTGCACGTAGTCCGTCTAGCGTTTGGGACTGCCAGGCTGTGCTCCGCCACCGTTATCGGCGTCAAAAAGGGTCGGTACAGACGGACTGTTGCCACCGCCAGCCGCATAAAATACTTATAGCGCTATCGCAACCGTCATCAATTTTAACAAGGGGTTAGCTTTCCGTTTCACCTTTATACCCTTTCAGTTCCACATACACTGACAACGCCTTACTCAGCGCCTCACCCTGATTATTTATATCAGGAACATTGCACTTTGTAAGCGCCATGCTGTTTTATCATCTTCAGTTAGCATCGGCGATACTTGCTTACAATCAGGTTCTTCTTACACATTTTTGCGGTAGTTCTGCACTGCTTTTTTAACCTGTTTTTGCCGCTCTTCAGCACCCAATTCACCTATTTCTGTATCGTTTGATAATGTCCACTTCCCCTAAGCTGAGACAGACATAATTAGAGTTTTCTGTAATGCTTAATGCGGGAGACGACTATGAAAAAATCACGCGATACAGAATCTCAGATCATCGCAGAATTACAAGAAGTCGACGCGGGTAAGAAGGTTGAGGAAGTGTGCCGTCAACACGGTATCAGTAGTGCAATCTATTACAACTGGAAGTCCAAATACGGTGGAATGGAGGCCTATTGTCCACTTCCCTTAAACTGGGCTCAGAAACAATATAAACCGCTTAATCCCAGTACCTGTTCACCAGTTTTCACTTAGTCTAAGGGCTATGTTGGTATGTGTGTTGAGCTGGAGATAGCAGGAGTATAGCCGAACTCGTAAAATTGACTATACCAATAGTTAAAATTGGCACATAGCAGCACTGATGATAAGTTTGATCTAATCGGTTGTGAGCTGACGTTAGTTCACACAAGCCCGCTTTGTACGTGGCTATGTTCATCATCTCTATGATAAAGGCCTTTATGCTGTCACTTCGTCAATATGTAAAAAGAACAAATGGCGTGCCCATGGGGGCAACGCACTCATTGAGGAATATGCTTTATCGCGCCTTTGGAGCAGGCTCGTTCGCAACCTTTTGGCATTACTGGAACCCCATCTGGGGCTATTACTTGTCGCGTTATATTATGCGCCCTCTTAATATCTACTTACCTAAGGCGTTAGCTGTGTGGATTACGTTTTTGTTCAGTGGTGCGCTGCATGATTTAGCGGTCTCCCTGATCAAATGGCAGCTAATTGTGTTTTTCACTCCATGGTTTGGCTTGATGGGTGCACTGGCATTAGTATCAACCCCCAAGAGGCTCTCCTATACAGAAGCCCCCTGGTTGGTTCGAGCAACGACAAATGCTCTTTTGCTAGGCGTATCGCTCATGGTTACTTTTGCTCTGGAAAACCTACTCGCTCATCATTGGATAGTCTAACGTCGAATTACCTTGAGCCTACAGCCTCTCTAATCACCTTTCGCCGAGTGGCGCTTATCCTGCCAATACTGGTATAGGTTATAGGTAATGCCCAAAAAGCAAATGGCGCTAATGAGCCCTGCGGGGCCAAACACCAGTAGTAAATTTGCTTGATAGCCAACGACCGCCAATACGCGCAGATGCCGCCAATGATCAACTCGATGATGAGTGTTTCCCAATCAGTACTAAAGGTGCGATTGATCGTTTTTGCGGCGTAATGGTTTACTTTAAAACCCATTCGTTCTTCCTTGCAATAATGTCATTCCCTTGGCCCTATTACAGCAAAATTTGCAGCTAAAGCCTACCGTGTCTTACCATTGAAGTTAGCCAAAATATCGCTGACATTGACCTTCGCCTGCAACTTAGCTGCAATTAAGAATAGCCCAGCGAGTTTGCGGTGAATAAACAGTGCATCCACAGGGGGGCTGTGCCATTGCTGTTCGCGACTGCTCATCGTCAAGCCTTTTTGCTTGATTCTCGCAGCCAAATCACTGCTGGCAAAGTCGTACTCACCGTCTGCCGTTAGCGGTTCACAGGCCAAAGCAAAAATATCGAGCACGTTATGCTCATAGCCTTTATCCACATCATCACTAAAATAACCGATATCACGGGCCGCTTGTGCCATGACACCGCGATCGCCTGTTATGGCGCCCTGAATAAGCTGCCAATATCCCCGGCTAATGGGCTCACTAATAGCGCGGGTCGCACCAAAATCGAGCAGTACAATACGACCGGTGTCGCGCTGATACAAGTAATTGGCAAAGTTGGGGTCGGTTTGCATTAAGCGAAAGTCAAAGAGCTCATGCATAAACAGGGTGAGTAAATGCATCACTAAACGATTGCGCTCTTCTTGCGTACAGGTAAGCGCCTGTTCAATGGCCTCGCCCTCAACGAATTCCATGGCTAAAATCTGCGCAGTGCACAGCTCGCTCTGCGCTTTTGGCACCACAAAGTGTGCACTTGGCCCCAGCTTTTCTTGGTACTGATTCATGTAATGGGCCTCTAGGGTGTAGTCCGCTTCATTAAGCAGCTGAGCTTTCGCCTCGGCAATTAGCTCGTCAATGTCCAACCCTTTTGGTAGTAAACCAGTGAGCTTAAGCAATCTCACGACATTATCCACATCGCTTTCAATGCTTTTGGCGACCCCAGGGTATTGCACTTTCACGGCTAACTTTGTGCCGCTATCAGTGTATGCACGGTGAACCTGTCCGATGGATGCCGCAGCGAAAGGACGCAGCTCAAAATTAGCCAAACCGTCTAGCCAATGTGCTCCCCATTGCTGCTTTAAGGTTTGGGTCAGCTGCTTATGTGGCATGGGTGTGGCTTTGTTACGCAACCGCGACAATAGCGCACTGAGCTCTGGACTTAATAGCTCGCCGGCGTCCATCGACAATAACTGACCGAGTTTCATCGCCGCACCACGCAAATGCGCTAACTGCTGCGCCAATTGTTCAATATTTTTACTGTTTAACACTAACTCTTTGGTGCTTTTATTTTGCCCTGTGACCATGGATTTTAAGCCGCCATAGGCAACATTGCTGGCTACTCTCCCAGCCAATGAACCAAACCGTAAGGCTCGGGAGAACTTGGAAGTGGGCACTGCTTTATCTTTACTCATTTGCGCGTTAATTGTGATCCTAAAACTATGACTTAGTACGAAAAAAGCCGAAAAAACGATCGAGCAACCCGTATGTTTACCGCCAAGTTGCATTTGTTTAAATTGCATGCAAGGCTTGTTAAAGCCACTAACAACAGGCGCTGGCGCTTGAGTGTCGTAAAAGTGTCGGGTAGATAACATCGCTAACGTACAGTAGGAGCGGGTCACTTGCTAATTTTAAGGCTCAGTCAGCAAGGAGACCACAACAATGAAAATGAACGTCAATACTACAGAAATTAAAAACCAACGAGATAAACGTTGCCTATCACAAGAGCAGCTTGCCGAGATAGCCGGATTGAGCTTACGCACAGTACAAAGAATAGAAGCCAAAGGCGTGGCCTCAGGGGAGTCCATTAAAAGCATTGCTGCCGCTCTTGATTTAGATTGCCAGCAATTACTGGCTGCGCAACCGACAACGCGCAATACCGAGGCACCTGTGCCACCATCACAGCCTATACCTCCTCAACCTTTACCTGCACCGCAACACCTGCGCGTAAAATACTTGATTGGGCTGCTGGCAGTGATTGCGGCAAATTGTTTTGGTTTTTGGGGGATATACTCCGCTTTTCAAAGTGGCAGCATTGACCAACAGACCATGACCCTACTTAAGGATACCGTTGCTGTCTCTTTATTAGTATCTATTGCGGTTATTTGTTATCGCGGTTGGCGCAATCAGGTGTTTAAATTCGACTTATAAGTTCATGCCCTGCACTCCTTGCTAACTGATTCAATTAACAAAAAGGAGAGCACCATGTTCAACGATAAATTAGTAATAAAATCTGTAATACTGGCTTTTTTAGCATATCTGCTGGTTACTGCAATCGCCAGTGCCGTAGCAATCCAAGTTTGGCTGCCAGAAGGAGTGGATATGGCTCAGGCGCAAAGCTTAGCAAGCCAAGATATGAGTTTAACTGCACTGACCTTAACCTTTGGCGCCAGTGCATGCATATTGACGGGGATGTTGGTGACCTACATGACTAAAAGCCAAGGTTTACGCAATGCCCTGGCCTTGGCAATGCTCATCACACTGTATGGTTTGCTAAGCGTATTCACACACCTTGAGCAGCCGCTGATGGTTCATTTTGCCAAATTAGCGCTGCCCACACTTGCAGTAATAACCGGGGCATATTGGGTTATTCATAGCACCCAAGCCAAGCTGGCAGGCTAATCCCAAACGCGGGCTGAACATAAGTTTTAGCCCGCGTTATTTTGATTGCTATATTGTCATAAGGTCGCGCTTGATCTATTGTTTTTGACCTCAATATACATGCTTTGCGTATAGCATTTTTCAACTAACTAAGAAGGATTGCCCAGAGCAACCATGATATTACTTATCACTTTCGCGGTGCTATCTATCGCCGTGTCGTTTATTTGTTCTGTTCTTGAAGCAGCATTGCTATCCATCACCCCCAGCTTTATCGCCAAGCAAAAGCTTGAACATCCACAGCGCTACACCCAACTCAAGCGCTTAAAAGATCGCATCGACCAACCTTTGGCTGCCATTCTTACCTTAAACACGGTAGCCCACACCGTCGGCGCTGCGGGTGTCGGTGCGCAAGTCACCGTGGTGTTTGGGAATGGTTACTTAGGCATTGCCTCAGCGGTGATGACCATTCTTATTTTATTGCTCTCGGAGATCATCCCGAAAACCCTCGGTGCGCGGTTCTGGCCGCAAATTGCGGTGGCCATGCCTCCACTGCTCAACTTTTTAATATGGGTACTCAAACCATTTATTTGGATATCAGACAGAATCACTCGACTGCTCGGCGGCAGCGCCACTGAGGAAGATTTGCGCGTCGAGTTAAAAGCCTTGGCATCACTGGGAGCAGAAATAAATAGTATTGATGACAGTGAGCACCGCGCTATCGCCAACATTCTAGACCTTCATACCATCAAGGTGCGCGATATTATGACGCCGCGCATTGTATGTGAAACGCTCAAACCCGATGCCCATCTTAGTGAGGTGCGTGAAAAAGTAATCAAGAGCCAGTTTTCTCGCTTCCCACTGCTTGATGACGATGAAGCCCCACATGGGGTGTTGTTTAAAAGTGATTTAATTGCCACCGGCGACAAAGAATACGCTATCGAACTGGCGCGTAAGGCTAAAGTGGTTGCCAATAACATCAGCGTGGAACACTTGTTAAGCCAGTTAATTGAAGAGCAGCAACACATGTGCTTGGTGTATGATGAATACGGCTCATGGCAAGGTTTAATCACCTTAGAGGACATCATAGAAACCATTATTGGCCAAGCTATTTTGGATGAAACCGACCAAATTGCTAACATGCGCCGTTTCGCGCGCCGACGCTGGTTGCAGCGCAAGAAGCATGAGCGCCGCTCACAATCAGGGCGTTAGTCGGCAGAAACCCGCGATTGAACGACAAACTGTTATCAAATGCACTGAAATAAGGTAAAAAGGCAGCGATTTAACGTATTAAAGGGAAAGTCTATGTCGTACCTTAAACTCAGTGCATTGTCGTTAGCCATGGTTGCAGCCAGCAGCCATGGAGCCGATATCCAATTCCAGAACGAATTAGCAAGTAACGGCACTTTGGTGTTGCTGCAAGAGCAAGACCAACCACTCAATACCTCAGTATTATCACCACAAGCGCAACAACAATTACAAAAAGCACTCAAAACCGCCCAGTTTAACGGCGAGTATAATAAGCATGTACAGCTTCTAGCCCCTGTAGACTCAAACTATGAACGCGTCGTTGTCGTCGGCCTTGGCGCTCAGGATGAGCTTGATGCAGCGCGTACCGCCAAACTCGGTGGCAACGTGCATGGCCTGCTTGAGGGCATGAAGGTAACGACGGCAAACATCGATTTTGCCACTATCAATGGGCAGCTATCTAATACCGAATTAGCGGCTCAATTTGCCCATGGCGTTAACCTACGCGACCACAGCTTCGACACTTATAAACAAAGCGATGCAGCAAAGACGACGCTAAGCTATCACTTTGATGTTGCTGATCAAGCGCGCGCTGAGCAGGCATATCAAGCCTTAAGTCATATCGAGCAAGGTGTATTTTTAGCCCGTGACCTCACCTCCGAGGTGCCGAGCGCCTTAACCCCTGTAGAGTTTGCACAAGCAGCCCAGCAACTACGCGAGCTCGGTGTTAAAGTCGAGGTATTGGGGCCTGAGCAGATTAAAGCTCTCGGCATGGGGGCGTTGGAAGGCGTTGGCCGAGGTAGCAAAGACGGTGCTCGACTGGTGGTTGCACATTACCAAGGCAGCGATGACGCACCCATTGCTTTGGTTGGTAAAGGCATTACCTTTGATTCGGGCGGCTATAGCATTAAAACCGGCGCTTCAATCGCGCGGATGAAATCCGACATGGCCGGTGCTGCGGCGGTGCTAGGTACCGTGAAAGCCATGGCGCTGAGCAAAGCCGACGTTAATGTCGTTGCCGTAATGGGCATGGCCGCCAACATGGTGTCTGAAACCGCCATAGCGCCGGGAGACATCCTGCGCACCGCTGAAGGCTTAAGTGTCGAGGTACTCAATACCGATGCCGAGGGCCGGTTAGTGCTCAGCGATGCCATGTGGTATGCGCGCAGCCAGTTTAAGCCGCAGATTATGGTGGATGTAGCCACACTCACTGGCTCAAAAGTACGCGCCGTAGGCAATCGCTATAGCGCAATTTTCTCTGATGACGAGCAATTAGTCAGCGAATTAACGGCAGCAGGCAAAGCGGTGAACGAGCAAGTATGGCGCTTACCTTTAGGCTATAAAGACAAGTTAAAGTCAGACATTGCTGATATTCAAAACATCGGCTCAGGAGGCCCGGGAGCAACCACGGCGGCTTCATTCTTACAACACTTTGCTGGAGACACTCGCTGGGTTCACCTCGATATTGCCGGTAATGCGTTAGCGAGCAAGGCTGACGGTGAAGTGAATGTAGGCGGCACCGGCTACGGGGTCAGGCTACTAAGCGAATGGTTACTCAAAACCAAATAAGGTGCACTGATAGCGCACTATGAGTCAGTTATGGGCAGGGGTTACCTGCCCTTTTTTGTTGTCTTGCCAAGGAAATATATCAAGACGTTATGGGTGATGGTGAGTTAGAAAAACCCTAAGGCATTATCACTGTAGCTAACCAGTAGGTTTTTGGTTTGCTGATAGTGCTCAAGCATCATCTTATGCGTTTCGCGGCCAACACCCGATTTTTTATAACCGCCAAACGCGGCATGGGCAGGATAATGATGATAACAATTGGTCCACACCCGACCCGCTTCAATGGCTCGGCCAACCCGATAGGCACGATTCATATCCCGCGTCCAAAGCCCTGCGCCCAACCCAAATTCGGTATCGTTGGCAATGGCAATCGCTTCTTGTTCGTCCTTAAAGGTAGTGACACTGACCACAGGACCAAAGATTTCCTCGCGGAACACCCGCATTTGATTGTGCCCTTTGAGTAAGGTCGGCTGAATATAAAAACCATTATTAAGCTCATTGTCGAAGCGTTCGGCGTCACCGCCGATAAGCACTTCGGCACCTTCCTCTTTGCCGATGCTAAAGTAACTCATGATTTTATCGAATTGCTGCTGTGAAGCTTGAGCGCCAACCATGGTGTCGGTATCGAGCGGATTACCGCGTTTAATTTGCTTGGTGCGGGCAATCACCCGGGCGATAAATTCGTCGTACATACTCTCTTGTACTAATAACCGCGATGGACAAGTACACACTTCCCCTTGATTGAAAAAAGCCAGCACAGCGCCTTCAACGCACTTATCGATAAATTCATCACTTTGGTTCAATACATCGGCAAAATAGACATTGGGAGATTTACCGCCTAACTCCACCGTGGAGGGAATGATATTCTCGGCGGCACACTTAAGAATATGCGCTCCCACCGGGGTCGAGCCAGTAAAGGCAATTTTTGCAATGCGCGTGCTGCTGGCCAATGCCTGACCCGCTTCGGCGCCATAGCCATTGACCACATTAAGTACCCCCGCAGGCAAAATATCGCCAATGAGTTCGATAAATTTCAAAATGGATACTGGGGTTTGCTCCGCCGGTTTGAGCACCACACTGTTCCCTGCCGCCAGTGCCGGTGCTAGTTTCCACGCCGCCATCAACAACGGAAAATTCCAGGGAATAATTTGCCCAACCACCCCTAAAGGCTCGTAAAAATGATAGGCCACGGTATGCTCATCTAAATCACCAATACTGCCCTCTTGAGCGCGAATACAGCCGGCAAAATAACGAAAGTGATCGGCCACCAGGGGAATATCGGCATTCAGCGTCTCGCGCACTGCTTTACCGTTATCCCAGGTTTCAGCAACGGCCAGCTGCTCGCTGTGCTCTTGCACCCGCTGAGCAATCGCCAGCAATAAGTTGCTGCGCTCTGTCACCGATGTTTTGCCCCATGATTGCTGTGCTTGGTGCGCCGCATCCAAGGCCAGTTCAATGTCTTTTGCACACGATTGCGGGATTTTACAAATAACCTCCCCAGTCACCGGTGTGGTGTTATCAAAATACCGACCTTGCACCGGGCTTACCCACTTGCCACCAATGTAGTTCTCATATTGCGGCTTAAAATCAACCACCGCACCGGGAGTATTAGGATTTGCGTATATCATCGTTATTGTCCTTGTTGTTGCATCACTGCAAAACTACACAACTTTGCCCGTGAAGCGGTTGTCTTTACATCCAAAGCGCTTGACTAAATGTCCATTTTTTAGCCATGCTAGAGCAAGCACAAAGCAAAGGAATTAAACATGTTATATGGCAACCCCAGCGCTTTCGACAGCGTCCACACTCTTATTGACCATCGCAGTGTCGTGAATGCGCCTGGCATTCAATTGTGCATGTATGAAACCTTTGAGCGCTGTGAACAAGTCCCCTTTCGCACCGATGAGTTGATGTTTTGTGCCATGGTCGAGGGTAAAAAGGTAATGCATCACCAAAGCTTACAGCAGGCGCGGGATTTCACCCCAGGGCAAAGCTTTGTTATCGCCGCCGATGAGCAGGTGCACATCGACTTTCCATTAGCGACCCTAGAGCGTCCAACCCGTTGCCTGACCCTTGAAGTCGACGCCGAGCGCATCGCCAATGTGGCCGAGCAAATGTCACTAAGCGCCCAGTGCAGCTATCATGAGCAGCAACCTGCAACCTTGCAGCTTACCCATAGCACCACCACCGAGGCCATCTACCAGCGCTTGGCCGGGGCATTTACAGAAAATAAAAGCGATAGAGCCTTACTGATTGAGCTGGCAACCACCGAGCTAATTGTGCGGCTACTGCGCGAACAAGATCATCACGCATTATTGCGCTGCGCTTTACACGACCCGCAGGCAACCGCTCTTCATCAAGTCTTAAGCCACATTGAGCAGCATATTGCCGCCCCACCCGATGTGGATACCCTTGCTCGTCTCGCCTGTATGAGCCGCAGCAAATTCTTTAGTGAGTTTCGCCGCCATTTGGGCATGAGTCCCCATGCTTACATTCTTAAGCGCCGTTTAGAACATGCAGGTTTAATGCTAGAGCGCTCTAAAGCAGTCACCGAAACTTGCTTTGCCTGTGGATTCAATAGTATTAGTCATTTCAGCCGCAGCTTTAAGCGGTACTACGGGCAAGCGCCGAGTGCTTATATTGCACAAAATAACAAGCGCGAAAGGTAAAGGCGGGGAAAACATAGAAAAGCCGAGCAGGTGCTCGGCTTGTTCGGCGTTAGATAAGCTTGAAAGTGCCTTTCATTAACGCTGAGTGACCCGGGAACGAGCAGAAAAACATATACTCGCCGTCAGCACTCATATCTTTGGTAGAAAATTCCACCGTGGTTTGCTCACCGCCGCCAATGATGTCGGTAGCAGCAATAATGCGCTCATCACCTGCAGGCAGGTAGTTGTTATCTAAGCCCGCGCCCATACCGGCACTGGCTACAGCCTGCATGTCACCTTTAGTGGTTAGCACCCAGTTATGACCCATTGATTTCTTAGGGATCTTACCTGTGTGCTTAAGCGTGACTTTAACTGTTTCACAGCTTTTAGGGACTTCCATTGATTTTTTATTGAATTGCATTGCGTCGTTACCTTCGATGGTAAATTCGCAATTGGCAAAGGTCATTGACGAAAAGAACAAAGCCGCAATGGCAGTGAGAGATTTAAACATACCTTTCTCCGTAATGTTAATAGCTATCATTCAGATTATTAAATAAAACCCAAAAAAGCAACAGAATTAGCCATAATCGCTTGATAGCAAAGCTTTATTGACTATTTTTCAGTACGGCAGTTACGGTAGCAGAGATCAGCTCTGGGTACAAAAAAACCGAGCAACCCTCAAGGTGCTCGGTTTAGTTGAGTGTCACGATTGCGGTTCAGGAACGTAAACCCAGCCTGCCATCAGTCGTCGCGCGCTGCGGCTCATGCTGACGCTGTGCACGTCACAATCTTGGGATTGCATCGTCACCTTCGCTCCCACCTGCAAAGTCCCTGAGGGGTGTCCGAAGGTCACGCCGTTTCGCGTTTGCCCACCGGCGGCAATATTCACTAAGGTGCCGGGTATCGCAGCGGCAGTAGCAATGGCTACGGCGGCGGTGCCCATCATCGCATGGTGTAATTTGCCCATTGATAAAGCGCGTACTTGCACATCAATGTCATCGCCATTGATTGCTTTACCGCTGGAAGCGGTATAATCGCTCGGCGGTGCCACCATAGCAATTTTCGGTGTATGCTGACGCGCTTGCGCCTCGTCAATATCCTTGATAAGCCCCATTTTTAAGGCGCCATAGGCACGGATACGCTCAAAACGAGCCAGCGCCTCAGGGTCGCCATTAATGTGTTCTTGCAATTCATTACCACGATAGCCCAGCGCCTCGGCATTAACGAAAATGGTGGGGATCCCAGCATTGATAAAGCTGGCTTTAAGCTCCCCTTCGCCCGGCACCGCTAGACTATCCACTGCGTTACCCGTTGGCAGCACTGCGCCCTCACCCACCGGCGAGATAAAATCAATTTTGACCTCTGCGGCGGGAAAAGTAACGCCATCGAGCTCAAAATCACCCAACTCTTGCACTAACCCGTCTTGCATGGGTACATGGGCAACAATGGTTTTTTCAATATTGGCCTGCCAAATACGCACCTCGGCGATGCCGTTTTCAGGAATTCGGTGGTTATCGACTAGGCCATTATTGATGGCAAACGCGCCCACCGCTGCGGTTAAATTGCCGCAATTACCGCTCCAATCGATGAATGCTTTATCTATGGCCACTTGACCAAACAAATAGTCAACATCGTGCTCGGCTTGCGTGCTTTTTGAAAGGATCACCGTTTTACTGGTGCTGGATGTCGCCCCACCCATGCCATCGGTGTGTTTGCCATAGGGGTCGGGACTGCCGATAACACGGAGCAACAAGGCATCACGATAAGGTCCGGGTTGTTGCGCTGGCTCAGGTAAATCATCGAGAGCGAAAAACACCCCTTTGCTGGTACCGCCGCGCATGTATGTGGCCGGTATTTTTATTTGTTGTGACATTTATCTACCTCAGTCAAGGTGGGCCGTAGCCCACCTGTTGTTGCTAGGTGGTGGCCTCGAGGAAATCCTTCGCAAAGCGCTGCAATACCCCGCCGGCGCTGTAAATCGACAGCTCTTCCTGGGTATCGAGACGGCATTTGCTGGTGATAGTGAGCTCGTCGCCGTTGGCACGGGTAATACGCACTTCAAGACTGGCTCCCGGTGCTGGCTCACCCACCACACTGTAGGTTTCGCTGCCATCAAGGGCCAAGGTCTTGCGATTTTCACCGGCACTGAACTCCAGCGGCAACACACCCATACCAATCAGGTTGGTACGGTGAATGCGCTCAAAGCCTTCGGCTAAGATCACTTCCACACCCGCTAAGCGTACACCTTTGGCGGCCCAGTCTCGTGATGAGCCCTGACCATAATCAGCACCGGCAACGATAATCAGCGGCTGTTTGCGCTGCATGTAGGTTTCTATTGCTTCCCACATACGCATGACTTCGCCTTGCGGCTCTAAACGCGTCAGTGAGCCCTCTTGCACTTCCCCGTCTACCACGGCCATTTCATTGCGTAGTCTTGGGTTAGCAAAGGTCGCCCGCTGAGCGGTTAGGTGGTCACCACGGTGCGTGGCATAAGAGTTAAAGTCTTCCTCGGGCACCCCCATCGACGCTAAATATTCCCCTGCCGCACTGCTGGCGAGGATGGCGTTTGATGGCGACAGGTGATCGGTGGTGATGTTATCCCCTAATACCGCTAAAGGGCGCAGATCCGTGAGTGTACGCTCTGCTGCCAACGCGCCTTCCCAGTAAGGCGGACGACGAATGTAGGTGCTTTTTTCTCGCCACTGATAGAGCGGGTCGTTTTTCTCGCCATAGTCGACACTTAAATCGAACATCGGCTCATAGACCTGACGGAAATGCTCCGGCTTGACGCTTTTGGCAATCACCGCATCGATTTCTTCATCGCTTGGCCATAGGTCTTTTAAGGTAATGGCATTGCCATCGCTATCGTGACCTAAAATATCCTTTTCAATATCAAAGCGAATGGTACCGGCAATGGCGTAGGCGACCACCAAAGGCGGTGATGCTAAAAACGCTTGCTTAGCGTAGGGATGAATACGACCATCAAAGTTACGATTCCCTGAGAGCACCGCTGTGGCGTACAGATCTCGCTCCACCACTTCTTTTTGAATTTGCGGGTCGAGTGCGCCACTCATACCGTTACAGGATGTACAGGCAAAACCAACCACACCAAAACCTAACTGCTCCAACTCCGGCAGTAGATTGGCTTCTTCAAGATAGAGTTTTACCGCTTTAGAGCCCGGCGCCAGTGAGGTTTTCACCCAAGGCTTACGCATTAAGCCGTGTTTGTTGGCATTACGCGCCAACAAGCCGGCGGCTATCACATTACGTGGGTTTGAGGTATTGGTACAACTAGTGATGGCGGCAATGATCACCGCTCCATCGGGCATTAACCCAGGCTGTTGCTCAACTTCTTTGGCTATGCCTCGTGCTTGCAAATCGGCGGTCGCAAGGCGAGCATGAGGGTTTGATGGCCCAGCTAAGTTGCGACCCACGGCACTTAAATCAAAACGCAATACCCGCTCATACTGAGCTTGGGTCATCGCATCTGCCCACAGGCCTGTGTGTTTCGCGTACTGCTCAACTAACTGTACCTGCTCGTCATCACGACCGGTGAGTTTAAGGTAATCAATGGTTTGCTCATCGATATAGAACATTGCCGCCGTGGCACCATATTCTGGTGTCATGTTGGAAATAGTGGCGCGATCGCCCAAAGTAAGGTGGCTTGCACCCTCGCCGAAAAACTCTAAGTAGCTTGAAACAACACGCTGCTGACGTAAAAACTCGGTTAGCGCCAGAACAATATCGGTTGCGGTAATGCCCGGTTGGGGCTTACCGGTTAGCTCCACACCCACAATATCAGGCAAGCGCATATAAGAAGCTCGCCCGAGCATCACGCTTTCGGCTTCTAGGCCGCCAACGCCCACGGCAATAACGCCTAACGCGTCCACATGCGGGGTATGGCTATCGGTGCCCACTAGGGTATCTGGAAAGGCAACCCCATCACGGGCTTGGATCACCGGCGACATCTTCTCCAGGTTAATCTGGTGCATAATGCCGTTGCCCGGAGGGATCACATCGACGTTTTTGAACGCTGTTTTGGTCCAGTTAATAAAGTGGAAGCGATCTTCGTTGCGACGGTCTTCAATGGCGCGGTTTTTCTCAAAGGCATCCTCTTCAAACCCTGCATGTTCCACCGCCAGTGAATGGTCAACGATCAGCTGGGTTGGCACCACAGGGTTAACCTTGGCCGGATCGCCGCCTTTCGCGGCGATAGCGTCACGCAAACCGGCTAAATCCACCAGCGCGGTTTGCCCCAAAATATCGTGACACACCACCCGAGCTGGGTACCAAGGAAAATCCAAATCGCGTTTACGGTAAATAAGTTGCTCTAAGCTTGCGGTTAACTGCGCTGGTTCGCAGCGGCGCACAAGGTTCTCAGCCAGAACTTTAGAGGTGTAAGGGAGCTTGGCATAAGCCCCCGGCTCAATGGCATCCACCGCCTCTTGGGTATCGTAGTAAATCAGATCCGAGTTGGGCAGCGGCTTACGGTATAAAGAATTCATAATTCGCTCTACATTGCAGAAAAAGGCAGCCCAAGGGCTGCCATAAAGAAACGGTGCTTAGCGCTCGCTCATCGCGGGCACGGGACGAGAATCCGGGCCAGTGTATTCGGCGCTTGGACGGATAATACGGTTATTGGCACGCTGCTCTTTAACATGAGCAGTCCAGCCAGTAACGCGACTCATCACGAAAATAGGCGTGAATAGCTTAGTAGGGATGCCCATAAAGTGATACGCCGAAGCATGGAAGAAATCGGCATTACAGAACAGCTTTTTCTCGCGCCACATTACTTCTTCACAGCGCACCGACACGGGGTAAAGCACATCATCGCCCACCTCTTTCGCCAAGCGCTCTGAGTATTTCTTGATGATCACATTGCGAGGGTCACTCTCACGATAAATGGCGTGGCCAAAGCCCATGATTTTGTCTTTTCGTGCCAACATGCCCATTAACTCTTGCTCGGCGTGTTCGGCGTCTTTAAAACCTTCAATCATATCCATCGCCGCTTCATTGGCACCGCCATGCAGTGGACCACGCAATGAGCCAATGGCGCCGGTTACGCATGAATGAATGTCTGACAAGGTTGAAGCACACACACGAGCGGTAAAGGTTGAGGCGTTAAATTCATGCTCAGCATAAAGGATCAACGACACATTCATTACGTCGGCAAACAGTTGTGATGGCGCTTTGTCATGTAACAGATGTAAGAAGTGCGCCCCCACAGTGTCATCATCGGTTTCTACGTCAATACGCACACCGTCATGGGTAAAGCGATACCAATAACAGATAATGCTTGGGAAAATAGCCACCATGCGGTCGATAGCATCATCAGCATTGGCAAAATCACTTTCGGTTTCTAGGTTACCAAGCATAGAACAGCCGGTACGCATCACGTCCATCGGGTGTGCATCTTTAGGGATGGTCTCTAACACGCTTTTCAGTGGTTGCGGTAGGCCCCGTAGCGACTTTAGTTTGGCTTTGTATTCAACCAGCTGGCCTTGGTTTGGCAACTCGCCGCGCGATAATAAATACGCCACTTCTTCAAATTGCACCTTGTCAGCCAGCTCACTGATATCGTAACCACGATAGGTCAGCCCTGAGCCACTTTTACCTACTGTACACAACGCCGTTTCGCCGGCCACTTGTCCGCGCAAGCCTGCGCCACCTAATGCTTTATCTACCATTTTCTTGCTCCTGAATTTTTTCCTGTTGAAACTGTCAATGCGTTACTTGTTTTTGCCTTCGGCAAACAAGGCGTCGAGCTTTTTCTCGTATTCGTGATAGCCCAAATAATCGTACAGATCCATGCGTGTTTGCATCTCATCTAGTACCGCTTTTTGGTCGCCATTTTCAAGAATTGATTTATACACATTCTCCGCCGCTTTATTCATGGCACGGAACGCCGACAGCGGGTAAAGCACCATATCCACGCCCCACTCGCCTAGCTCTTTGCGATTCCAAAGCTCGGTTTTACCAAACTCGGTAATATTGGCGAGAATCGGCACATCAAGGGCCTCAGCAAAGGCGCGATAGTGCTCCTCGGTTTGCACCGCTTCTGCGAATATGCCATCGGCACCGGCGGCCACATAGGCTTTTGCCCGTTCAATGGCGGCCTCTAGACCTTCTTGAGCAAACGAGTCGGTGCGCGCCATAATGAAAAAGTCAGGGTCGGTGCGCGCATCAACGGCGGCTTTAATGCGATCAACCATCTCGTCAACTGAGACGATTTCTTTATTCGGGCGGTGACCACAGCGCTTTTGCGCCACCTGATCTTCCATATGCACCGCTGCGGCCCCGGCTTTTTCCATATCGCGAATAGTTTTAGCGATATTGAATGCGCCGCCCCAACCGGTATCGATATCGACCAACAGAGGTAAGTCACAGGCCGAAGTAATACGTTGCACATCGGCAATTACGTCGTTCAATGAGGTCATGCCCAAATCGGGCAACCCATAAGAGGCGTTGGCTACGCCACCACCTGAGAGGTAAATTGCCTGATGACCCAGTTGTTTGGCCATAATGGCGCAGTAAGCATTGATGGTGCCCACTACTTGCAACGGCTTGTTTGCCGCCAATGCTTGTCTAAATTTCTTTCCTGCGGACATGGGGTTCTCCTGTTAGATGCGCGGTTACCCTGAGTGGGCCGCGTTAAACTTATTTTCAATATTATTCATGGAGTAGCTGATATGACGTTTCATCAGCAACTCGGCAAGCTCACCATCGCGATTGTCAATGGCATTAATAATGGCAAGGTGTTCGTCGAAGGCTTTGGATACCCGTGGCCCTGTCATTCCCATTTGCACCCGATACATGCGGATCAACTGATATAGGTCGTTGTATAACAAGTTGAATAAATGCTCGTTTTTAGAGCCTTTAATAATGCGATAATGGAAATCCAAGTCACCCGCCTCTTGGTAATAGGATTCACCTTCTTTAACACGTTGCTCGTTAAGGTGTTTATTCAATAAGCCTTTCAGCGAGGCAATTTCTTCATCAGCCATGTTTTCGGCGGCAAGGCGACAGGCTAGCCCCTCGAGTGCGGCGCGTACCTGATACACTTCAATTAACCGCTCCGGCGTAAGCGCCACCACGCGACAACCGACGTTGGCTTTGCGCTCGACCAGATTACAGGCCTCTAGGCGATTAAGAGCATCGCGCAGGGTGGCACGTGACACCCCAAAGCGTTTGGCCAGCTCGGGCTCGGATATTTTTGAGCCCTGCTCAATATCGCCCTCGACAATAGCGCGGCGCAGATCAACAAACACTTGATCGGCAGCAGTAGTAATAGGTTGATGTGAATGCAGCTGTTCGCTCACGGCTTTTCTCGAAATTGTCGACAATCTAGGCCTGTACTATGGGATCGATGCCGGTAATTGTCAATAACCTCTACCTCTAATTGTCGACATAAACACAGTTTATAGCGTTATACACACTGTAAACTCGCTTTATTACATAAAAGTGTCGACAGCTTAAAAAGCAAAGCAATGCCAAAGCGGATGCGATAAACTATAGCTCACCGTCACAGCCGCTGTAGTTAAAATCGCGATGGATAAGCATACTTATATTCCCGATGCCTTTTTGGACGACGTTGCGTCCTACCTCCCCGAACACTTGCAATTACAAGACTTCGTTGCTGCCTGCCAGCGCCCGCTGAAACGTGCGGTACGGGTGAATACATTAAAAATGTCGGTGGCAGCATTTCGCGATTATTGCGCCGACAAACAGTGGCACATTACTGCTATTCCATGGTGCCCTGAGGGATTTTGGCTCACTCGCCCGCAAGAGGAAGAACAGGCATTGCCCATTGGCCGCACCGACATTCACTTAAGCGGCTGTATTTATGTGCAAGAGGCCAGCTCCATGTTGCCGCCGATGGCCCTAGCCGATGCCCTTGAAGGCGCTGAAACGGTGCTCGATATGGCAGCGGCACCAGGCAGTAAAACCTCGCAGCTAGTGGCGCTATTAGATAACCAAGGCTTGCTGGTGGCCAACGAACTGTCATCATCACGGCTAAAAGCACTCAGTGCCACACTCAAACGAGTGGGCGCTCGCAATGTTGGCTTATCGCACTTTGATGGTGCCGTTTTTGGCGATTATATGCAGGAAAGCTTTGATGCCATTTTGCTCGATGCACCATGCTCCGGTGAAGGCACCGTGCGCAAAGACCCAGACGCATTAAAGAACTGGTCACTGCAATCCAATATTGATATTAGCGACGTGCAAAAAACGCTGATCAAAAGCGCATTTCATGCTTTAAAACCCGGCGGTACACTAGTTTATTCTACCTGTACACTGACCCCGGTAGAAAATCATGCGGTATGCGAGTATTTGCTCGCCCAATTTCCAGGGCTTATCGAGATTGACCCCTTGCATGGGCTGTTCCCTGATGCCAATGAAGCTTGCACTGAGCAAGGCTATTTACATGTGTGGCCACAGCTTTTCGATAGTGAAGGCTTCTTTATCGCCCGCTTTAAAAAATTGGGCAGTCAAAGCAGCTGTACGCCGAAAACCAAGAAAGGTCGCTTCCCTTTTACGGCAATGGAGAAAAAGGCCCAACAGCAACTGCAGCAATATGTGCAGCAACAATTTGCCATGGATAAATTAGCTGGCCGACTGATGCAACGCGATAAGGAAGTATGGTTGTTCCCCGACATCGACGATGAGCAATTATTTACAGCCATTAAATACTCGCGCATTGGTATTCAGATAGGCACCACCCACAGAAATGGGGTGCGGCTAGAGCATGAGTTCGCAACCTGTTTAGGCCAGTATGCAACGCGCAATACCATGGCGCTAAACCCACAGCAAGCTCAGCAGTACTTTCACGGTCAGGATATCCGCTTAGATGAGCCGAGCAAGCACAAAGGTGAGGTGATCCTCACGCTTAACGGCGCGCCCGTAGGCTTAGGTAAATGGCAAGGGCAGAAAATTAAGAATGCGCTGGCCCGCGATTTAGTGATGGATGGGCAGTTAATAACTTGGGTATAACTTGGTAATAAACGGTTAAGAAACACTGACCAGTTTTTTACAAGTATTTACAGGGTTTAGTTAATAAGTTGTTTTTTATAGTAATTTAATACTAGGTTTTTATTTCCATTTTCGCCCGGCGTTAGCTACAATTATAAGAACTTTCGCTTCTCCCGAATGAATGTGTAAAGTTTATTAGTTAGCGCACGGCTCATCATGAGCCATTCCCCTAGGCCCAGGACAATGCGGATTCGTCCTGGGCATTTTTTCGCCTCCTGCTTCTTTAAAAGCCAATTTTAACACATTGAAAGTTAAAGAAATTCTAATTAACCTTCGGTTGATTGGGCATTTCTAGCTGCCCTTGGCATTCTACTCCTTGTCTGAGCAATAATACGGTGTGCCTATCTCCCAACAAGGCGCTGCGAACATGAAATTTTTGCTTTACCCTTTTCCTCTAGCCGTGCTCACTCTCCTTTAATATAGTGGCATAAGGTTCTGATAGGGAGTGAGTTATTATGGTTTTGCGAGGAGTTTTGTTGGTAACTACTATGCTGAGTACTGCACTGGGAATGAGTGACGCAAAAGCAAAAGCCCAAGTTCAACCAAACGGTCTTTATAGCGGGTTTAGCTACCTCAATGGGAAGCCCAATGCCATTAGTCTAAGTTTTGATGATGGTCGCCACTCTCAAGTTGATATGGCATGGCCATTTTAGACAAATACCAAGTAAAAGCGACTTTCTATGCCTAACCTGAGCCCATTGCTGAGCGCTTAGCGCAGTGGCAAACGGCAATTAACAATGGCCATGAATTAGGCAATCACACAAGCCACCATTTATGCTCAGGTAACTTTGAATGGCTGCGTAAAAAAGGCCTGTCTCTAGAGCAGACCACCCTAGTCTGGTTAGAAAACGACATTAAAGAGGCTAACCACTCTTTTAAGAAACATTTAGGTGTGAACCCTCGCGCGTTTGCCTATCCCTGTGGTCATACTTTTGTTGGCCGGGGGTAGTCAGTTATGACCATGTCCTCAGCCAGCTCAGATAGTTATATTGTCTTATCGCTCGCACTAATGCTGCGAGCATGCGTACACCTTAGTCAAGGCGTTGCCAATCACTTAAAGTTAAACGTCACTTTACCTGCTAACGCCACGGCATTGTTGAGCACAATACTCATATCTCCCTGCACCACTGTTTCACCATTTTCAAAGCGCATCACTTGTGCTTTAGTCTCTGGTTGACCATCTTCAGCGAATGAAATGCGTCCATCACCAATCTATGTTTGCACTTTGCTGGCCTTTTCACCAGCACATTCGAAGACCGGGCTTTTGCCCCTTTATCCAGCTCCCAAACAGGAGCTTTCACACTATTATCAGCGCGAATAGAACACGTTGAACTAAGTTGGCACTGTTTTTGATACTTAACCGTGCAAAGGCGAAAAATGTCGCTATTTAGCGACATTTATTGATAAAAATTTCAATGTCCGCGAAAACTTTACAAACACAGAGGAAAATAGCGATGAAGGATAAAATAATAAACACAGTGTACGCATTTGGTCTATTTGGTCTTATCGGTGTGATCCCTCCAATTTTGGTTGAGCGCAGTATTGATGCACAAATGCACGCGCAAGTGGCGCCCAAATACAGCAAAGACTCAGACAGTTACGCATTTTTACAGCAGCGCAGCTATTCTGCTGCAGCGCCCAAGCTCACTCTTCTAGATACCTGTAATAACAGCGACGAAAACTATCAACCACTAGCAAACTCTCTCAGCACTTTACCGCAAACCAGCTTAGTTTTGGCGCAAAGCATCATTCAGTGCCTACAGCGTAGCTAAGGGCTAATCTAGCTCATATTCGGTGACACTGTTGTCACTGTGTAACAGTCGATAACGACACAATTTGCCGTGCTCTAGCTCCACAAGACTAATCGCTGCATGACTGACCAAATGCTTTTGTGGCCCAGAGGTGGTGTCGTGTTTATCAACTTTCATTTGCCAGCGTTTAGTGAATAAATTCAGTGGGCTTCGTGGTGAGTACAAAATCGAATCAAGCTTGTCGAGCACGTTAATCAGCTTTCGTGGAAATTCGTTTTTAATGCCGCTAGCGGTTAGTTGCCAAATGCGGTTTTCTCGTTCGGAGAAACGCGCCCGCACCGAAAAACAAAACGAATAATGAACGTCGCCAGAGAGAATAATGGTTTCCTGGGGCGTATCTAAACGGCGGAAAATATTCAGCAGCTTTTTAGCTGATCCCTCATGTGCCATCCAGTTTTCACAATCCACCACTAGCGGCTGATTACACAGAGTAAACACTGCTTGAATAGCTTCAATGGACTTAACCCCAAATACCGGCGCAGGCGATACCAGTAATACTTGCTCCGAGCCCTGAAGACTGTTCTCCAACTCCAGTAGTCGCTGCCAATCTAATAGCCCTGAAGGTTCGTCAAAATCTTGTTCGTTACGCCAGCGGTGGGTGCGCGTGTCAAGTACCACAACCTTAGGGCTAGTTGGCAATTCATAGTGCCAATAGTCGTAGTTTAATAATGGCTTATACAGTGGCGCTAAATGCCAAAAGCCATCCCCTCGGGCTTTTTTCAATGCCTCAAAGAATGGCCATGGCGTGTCACTGGCGCAGTTCCCCCAACCCTGAAACAACGCATAGCTGAGCATGGCGTTGCCGATAATCGCACGGCTAGCCGGGTGGGTATACACCGCTTGCTCCCAATTTGCGGTAAGGTTCCAATCATCAGTCACATCATGGTCGTCAAAAATCATCAAACTCGACACATGAGCAAATAGCCGCGCCGCATAAGGCTGCGAGGCTGCAAAATCAAGCACGTGGGTGCGCTCTTGTTGGAAGGCTTGGTAATGGGGGTGACTGTCACTGAGTTGAAGTTGCTCGGTGTCGATTAGTTGCCAACACGGTGCTCCCAAGCTCAATAGATAAAGCGCTATGAATTCTTCAAAATGCACTAAGTGGTTGGCACTTTTGACACTACTAAAGTGCGGCTCGTCGCGGCGCAGCCAATAGCCTAATTGCCACTTCGAGCGCTTTTGCCATGGCGTATGGGGCAATTTACAAGCACGATTATACAAGTCATCTTGTACTTGTTGGCTGAGCGCTATCAGCTGCTCACCCTCGCGATAAATGCCGAGACGCTCAATCAGCTGGTGGATAGCCAGCAGCATCGGCCCAGCCACGTCGTCAGCATAAATTTGATCGCCGCTAAGGAGCAACAGCTGGGGTCTTTTCTCGGCATTACTATGACTTTGCTGCATTAACTTATCGCCCTGCACGAGGGCATCTTCACTGTAGTGATGAGGGTTGCGGCACGAGCCATGAAGCACAGAGCGCAGTTGCTCCGGGATAAGTACACTTGGCGCCCGGGTATCAGCGTAACAATAATCACTCAAATCATGGGCTTCAGTACCAAAATACAGGCTGTAAGCGAGGTGGATACCGGTACTAAATGCGCCATTCACTGGCGTAAGGGTACAGTTATGGAGGTATAAATGCTCTCCCAGGCGCAGTGTTTCGGTGTGTTGCTCACTGGGGTGCTGATGAAGCTTAAACACTGGCTCTAACGCCTGGGAGGTCGCCAGCTGGATGCGGATTTGCTGCTTCTCAGCGCGGCGCACCACAGGGCCTAAAAGCAACACTGGGAACGATGTCATTGCGCCGGCCCTACCCTAATTAACGCCGAGGAATACGGTTGAACAAGCGATAAAAGTTGTCTGTAGTGGCCGTTGCCAGCTCTTTATAACTGATGCCTTTAAGCTCAGCAATAAAGTAGGCTACATCCTGCACATACGCAGGCTGATTGGTTTTCCCACGATGCGGCACCGGTGCCAAATAAGGCGAGTCGGTCTCAATCAGTAACCTGTCGAGCGGAATTTGCTTAACGACATCACGTAACTGCTCAGCATTGCGAAATGTCACAATTCCGGAGATAGAGATATAAAAGCCCAAATCCATGGCTTTTTTTGCCATGTCGTAATCTTCAGTAAAGCAATGCAACACGCCACCACAGCGTTCAGCGTGGTGTTCGCGCATGAGGTTAATGGTGTCCTCGCGCGCATCTCGAGTGTGAATAATAAGCGGTTTATCTAACTCGTTGGCGACATCAATGTGGCCGACAAAACTCTCTAGTTGTACTGGCTTGGTTTCAGCACTGTAATAGTAATCAAGTCCAGTTTCACCAACGGCAACGACCTTATCACTGGCAGCCAATTGTCGGAGCTGGTCAATATTGAGCGCGTCTTTTTGGTCCAATGGATGCACCCCACAAGATGCCGATACATCGCCGTAAGGAGCGATCGTCTCTAGCATTTGTGGAAATTTATCCAAGGTCACGTTAACACACAAAAAGTGTTCAACATCACGCTCTCGCGCCTGTTGTAAAACACCGTCTAAGTCGGTGTCTAGCTTATCAAAGTCAAGTTTATCGAGGTGGCAATGCGAATCTACAATCATGAAATACTGCTTGGTTGATGTAAGGCCTTGGGCCTTACATGGTGTACGTTGGATTGCCGGAGTTTAACATAGTGCCGAGCATTTTTTCGATCTTGTCGCGCACATGCGTCTTATCGTCGATAAAACCGATGCCGATACCCGGGGGGTTAGAGCTCTGCGCGCCAATAGGCGTCACCCACACGACTTTCCCAGTGACCACATCGTCTTCGAGCGAGTCTGGCAAGGTAACGCGTAGCGCCAGCGATTGGCCCATTTCGTAATTCATGTTGGTGCGCACGAACAAGCCGCCACTTTTTATATAAGGCATATAACAACGATACAACTCATCCAAATCGTCTAATTCTACAAGTAGCTCTTGCACATTGGCTCCTTTATTATTGGAATTCTCGTCTTAGGGTGCGCAGCAACTGCGACACCGCCAAAGTAATATTCAGTCCTGAGGTCTGTGTTAACGTTTCACTAAAGCGTTGCAATTGCTGTTCACAACGTTGCAGCGACGCAAAACTGGCCCCTTTTTGAGACTGTTGCAATAAAAATTGGCTGACAAACAGCCTAAAGATAGCAATATATTGTGAGTTTTGCGTCAAAATATCAACTAACTTGTGCCCATCTGTGCTATTTTGTAGCTGGCTAACTGCCTGATACAAGGTTTGAATTTGCTCTAGCTCGTCATTATCTTGCCAGTGCTTTAGTAACAAAGGTTGCGAGATAAAATGCTTTGCAAAGGCGCTTGCCATTGCCATCGCCGCATGGTGAGTTAACCACTGCTGCACTGCATGCTCATCATCCACATATACGTGTTGCTTAGCACAGCGGCTTAGAATCGTTGCCGGCAACGTGGCACTGTCTGAACTTAATAGCCACAGGTAACAGTGTGCGTTAGGCTCCTCCAACGTTTTTAACAAAGCATTACTGGCCGCCACCGTCATGCGTTGAGCCTCAGGGACAATGATACATTTAGCCCCGCCTTGCTGCGCACTGTGATGCACGAAATCACTAATGGCACGGACACTGTCGACCCCGATAGAGGCCCCCTCATCGCTCAACACTAAGCTATCTGGGTGTGTGCCTGCTTGGTTGAGCTGACAGCTTTTGCATTGTCCACAGGGGTGCATACCCTCATTATGGTGGCATAACAGCGCCTCACTTAAATACTCAGCAAGTGCCCTTTTACCAACGCCCTGTGGACCGTAGAGTAAATGTGCGTGGTGCAAACGCCCTTGCGCAAACTGGCGGGCATACTGTTGCCCAATAGCACTTAACCATGGGTACATTATCGTCTCGCTATAAACTCACAGAGCGTGTGCTCAATATCCTGATGCACTTTTTCAATTGCTTGAGAGGCATCAATAACAACAATGCGTTCATCCTGTTCAGCAAGTTCAAGATAGCGCGCGCGTGTTCGTTCAAAAAAACTTAAGTCTTCACGCTCGATGCGATCTAACTCACCTCGGCCTCGAGCACGAGCCAGACCTAAAGCAGGTTCGATGTCTAAATACACAGTAAGATCAGGGCGAGTATCGGCCAGTACATACTGGCTAAGGAAGTTCATCACTTCACAAGAAATTTGTCGACCGCCACCTTGATAAGCCTGTGATGATAAATCGTGACGATCGCCAAGCACCCATTGGCCACTGGCAAGCGCCGGGCGAATCACATTTTCCAATAGCTGCGAGCGTGCAGCGTACATCAATAGTAACTCGGTTTGCGTACTAATGGATTCTTTCTCTGCATGTTTAACAATAGTGCGCAGCTGCTCAGCCACGGGCGTGCCACCGGGCTCGCGGGTAGTAATATAGTCAATGTTGGCGCGCGCCAAAGTGTCGGCGCAAATTTTCATTGCCGTCGACTTTCCCGACCCCTCAAGGCCTTCAATTACAATAAACTTAGCTGTCATTTCGACTCTTTAACTGATACTGACGTACGGCTCGGTTATGATCTTCAAGCCGTTTAGAAAACTGATGACTGCCATCGCCCTTGGCGACAAAATAATAATAGTCTGATTGTTGCGGTTGCACCGCTGCCAATAAGGCCGCTTTTGACGGCATGGCAATGGGCGTAGGCGGCAAGCCATCAATACGATAGGTATTATATGGCGTTTTTTCACGTAGATGGGCGCGGGTAATATTGCCATCGAATTCAGGGCCAATACCATAGATAACCGTAGGATCAGTCTGCAAGCGCATGCCTTTGTTAAGACGGTTAACAAACACCGATGCAATTAACGCCCGCTCCCCAGCGACACCGGTTTCTTTCTCTATAATTGAGGCTAAAATTAATGCCTCATCAGCACTATTGAGTGGCGAACTGCTACTACGTTGCTGCCACGCTTGGTCTAATTCACTTTCCATTTTACGATAGGCGCGAGTCAGCACCTGCACGGCATGGTCTCCGCCATGATAATGATACGTATCGGGAAAAAAACGCCCTTCCAGCTGCTCATCCAGCGGCTTTCCAAGAAATTCGTCGCCCCAATGCAACGGCTTTTCTATATAGGGAGCGCGCTGAAGTCGACTTAGCACCTGGCGCAGGTTATCGCCTTCAATAATGGTGAAGCTAAACTGGTGCTCTTTGCCTTGGCTAATTTGTCTAAATGCGGCAAGTGCAGTGCCCGGATTGAGCTGATAAAGTCCGGCTTTAAGATCAGTTAACGTGGGGTCAAGCTTGGCTAATACTTGGAATCGCCAGCAGCTATCAAGCCATTGCTTTTGCTGCCACTGGCGGCACAGTTGATTGAACCCGGTGCCACTGTGTACCTCCACCAACTGAGATTCAGGTAAATGCAGTGGTGCCACCATAGCTTGTTTAATTTGATAGTAACCCGTTGCCGTCGCAACAATGGCTAACAACAACACCGATATGACTACCCGTAACATTAACCCAATCCCTTATTATTCAGTGCTTTGGTGAGCACGCTTTTACTAATATCTACATTGTAGTCGTGATGTGCCAAGCGCTTTATAGGGATCACTCCCATCAAACTGTTACAACAATACAAGGCATCCACACTGAAGAGTGTAGCCAAGTTTACACGTTGCTCGCGCACAGCTAAATGTTGGCTTAAATGCGTTAAATACACCCCTTTTACTCCCGCTTGGTCGAGTTTTGGAGTAAACCACTGGCCTTGTTGATACAGCAACAAATTAGCGCTGGAAGTCTCAATAACATTATCAGTTGTATCAAGTACTAGCATATCATCACTGGATGCTTTTGCGGCTTCTTGCTTCACCAATACTTGCTCTAAACGGTTAAGCGTTTTCAATCCTGCTAACAGCGGTTGCTGTGCTAAACGGGTCTGCGCAATCGACAAGCTCAAGCCGGTCTCTGCCAATGTTTGATACTGAGTGGGGTATGGCATTAAGCGCACAATACGCTGGATGTGGGCATCTGTTGGTGGAGCGTAACCACGCCCGCCACTGCCGCGTGTGTACACTATTTTAAGAACATAGTCATCGCTTGGGGCTATTGCTATTAAAGCATCTACATCTACTTCGAGGGCAGCTATGTCTAATTCAGGGAAGCCTAAGCGGGTTGCACACTGTTGCAACCGAGCAATATGTAAAGGCCACAGTTCAACCTCACGCTGGCTGACCTTAGCGGTGGTAAAAAAACCATCACCATAATTCAACCCACGATCATTGATACTTAAAGAAGTGGCCACTTGGCCGTTTATTATTGTTTTATCCATATAAAAAAGCTCGGTCATAACCGAGCTTATAGTACCAGTATCGCCCTAGTGCGGTCTATGCCGTGACTAGGGATTCACTTTATACTTTTTTGAATAACAATGAACCGTTAGTACCACCAAAGCCAAACGAGTTACACAGCGCATAATCAAGTTTTGCATCTCGCGCAGTATGGGCAATGTAATCAAGATCACAGCCCTCGTCCGGGTTATCCAAATTAATGGTCGGTGACACCTGCTGGTCGCGCAGCGATAGGATAGTGATGATTGATTCGACAGAACCCGCCGCACCTAGAAGGTGGCCCATCATCGATTTCGAAGAGCCGACCATGACTTTATTGGCGGCATCACCAAAGACATTTTTCACGGCTTGGGTCTCTGCCTTATCACCTGCTGGGGTCGACGTTCCGTGCGCATTGATATAACCCACTTGTTCTGGGTTCACGGCTGCATCTTTTATAGCATTAGCCATTGATAAACCAGCACCAGCACCATCCGCTGGCGGCGAAGTCATATGGAAAGCGTCGCCGCTCATACCAAAACCGACGAGCTCAGCATAAATATTAGCGCCTCGCGCTTTAGCATGTTCATACTCTTCAAGCACAATCACACCTGCACCATCAGAGAGTACAAAACCATCGCGGTCTTTATCCCACGGACGTGACGCCGCTTGCGGGTCGTCGTTGCGAGTGGAGAGCGCTCGTGCGGCGCTAAAGCCGCCCATACCCATTGGCGTGGATGCTTTTTCAGCACCACCGGCAAGCATGGCATCAGCATCGCCATAGGCAATCATACGCGCTGCATGACCAATATTGTGCAAACCAGTCGTACAGGCGGTAACAATGGAGATATTCGGTCCACGCAGACCTTTCATAATTGATAGATGGCCAGAGATCATATTAATAATGGTCGATGGCACATAAAAAGGCGACAGTTTACGCGGGCCTACATTTAGCAGCTTTTCGTGGTTTTCTTCAATCAGAGACAAGCCACCAATACCAGAACCTACAGCTACACCAACGCGATCAGCATTTTGTTCGGTGATTTCTAAGCCAGAATCGTCCAACGCCTGAAGGCCTGCAGCGATACCATATTGGATAAATAAATCCATTTTCTTGGTATCTTTTTTTGCCATGTAATCAGTGGCATCAAAATCTTTAATTAAACCGGCGAACTTGGTGCCAAAATCTGTTGTATCAAAATGGGTGATAGGGCCAATGCCACTTTGTCCATTTAATAAGCCTTGCCAGGTAGACGCTACATCGTTACCCAGCGGCGTTAGCATACCTAAGCCAGTCACTACGACTCGACGTTTAGCCACGGTGTCCTCCAAAAGGGAATATGTGATGGGAGTCTCAGATAGACTAAGGGCAGCTGAATGCTGCCCTTAAATAGAAATGCGTTGATTACTCAGCGTGAGCTGTAACGTAATCGATAGCTGCTTGAACTGTAGTGATCTTCTCAGCTTCTTCGTCTGGGATCTCAGTATCGAATTCTTCTTCTAGCGCCATTACTAGCTCAACAGTATCAAGAGAGTCCGCACCTAGATCGTCAACGAAAGACGCTTCAAGCTTTACTTCTTCTTCTTTAACACCTAGCTGCTCAACGATGATTTTCTTTACGCGTTCTTGGATGTCGCTCATTCTTCTTTCCTTTATTTAAACGCTATTGCGTTATTTTTCAGATTGCGGCGTAGTTTACGCAGCATATTTGTCTGATTCAAGGATTTGCCCAGAGTTTTTTGGCTGGTCAAACCTCTAAGATTCAAAAGTTGCCCTTTTATCGCCCATTTTCACAGCGATTTCAAGTATGTTTAAAGCAAGATCACAAAAACTTCAACGTTTTGAGCCGAGTTTTTGCGACCTTTTTACGGCTGTTTTAGCCTTTACACCATGTACATTGCGCCATTTACATGCAAAGTTTCACCAGAAACGTATGCGCCGGCATCAGAGGCTAAATAACAAACCGCAGCGGCAATCTCAGACGGGTGTCCCAAACGTCCTGCCGGTACATTGGCAAGCGTAGCCGCTTTTTGCTCATCAGTCAGCTCATCAGTCATATCTGTTTGAATAAAACCTGGAGCCACAACGTTTACGGTAATGCCGCGCGAAGCCACTTCACGGGCTAAAGACTTTGAAAAACCGATAACACCCGCTTTGGCAGCGGCATAGTTTGCTTGCCCAGCATTACCCATGGTGCCAACAACCGAGCCGATGTTAATAATACGCCCTGACTTTTTCTTCATCATTGGCCGCAACACTGCTTTCGATAAACGATAAATAGCCGACAAGTTGGTGTCGATAATATCCTGCCACTCATCGTCTTTCATGCGCATTAAGAGGTTATCGCGGGTGATACCGGCATTATTAACAAGCACATCAAGATCGCCGAAATCAGCTTTAATGGCTGCTAACGTGTCAGCAATAGAATCACTGTCCGTGACATTTAGCTTGTAGCCTTTACCGTTTTCACCTAAGTATGTAGAAATTTTTTCTGCACCGTTGTCGCTGGTCGCGGTGCCGGCAACCGTGGCGCCCTGCTCTACGAGTAATTCAGCGACCGCTTTACCGATACCTCGGCTGGCGCCCGTTACTAATACAACTTTGCCTTCTAAGGAAAATAAATTTGCCATCATTGTTCTCTTTTATTTCGCTGCATCAATGCTGGCGATATCATTCACTGCACTGCATGCAACTGATTTATCAATTCGTTTCACCAGCCCTGTAAGCACTTTACCTGGGCCAAATTCATACGCTTGTGTCACGCCCTGTTTTGCAATCGCTTGCATGGTTTCAGTCCAACGTACAGGTGAATACAGCTGGCGGACCAAGGCATCTTTGATTGCTTCAATATCTTGCTCGGCACTGACATCAACATTGTTAATGACACTGTATTTAGGTGCTTGCAACGCCAACGCATCTAAATCAGCCTTTAATTGCTCTGCCGCTGGCTTCATCAACTCACAATGCGATGGCACACTCACAGCAAGTGGCAATGCACGTTTCGCTCCGGCCTCTTTACAGGCTTCACTGGCGCGCTCTACGGCTTCTTTGTTACCGGCAATCACCACTTGGCCTGGTGAGTTATAATTCACCGGCGCAACCACTTGATCTTGCGCGCTCTGGGCACACGCTTTGGCAATTGCATCATCATCTAAACCAATAATCGCAGCCATTGAGCCGACGCCAGCAGGAACCGCCTGCTGCATGTATTGGCCGCGCTTTTCTACAAGTTTCACGCCATCGGCCAGGCTTAATACCCCAGCACACACCAGCGCTGAATACTCGCCTAGACTGTGCCCAGCAAGCACCAACTCGTGCCCTTGATCTGTTTGCTGTTGCCAATGGCGGAAAATAGCCACTGATGCACACAGGAGTGCTGGTTGCGTACGATGGGTTTCGTTTAGCTTGTCTTGTGGACCATTAAGTACCAAGTCAGCCAAATCATAGCCAAGGGCATCAGACGCTTCACGGAAGGTCTCTTGCACAGTGCTCGACTCAGCCAATAGCTCGGTTAACATACCAACGCTCTGGGAGCCTTGACCTGGAAATAAAATTGCGATTTTTTCAGACATATGCTGCTCTTTTCGTTTGTTTTAGCGATGTTCGCGAATATTGGCAGGCAGTTAATGAGGAGGGAGGTTGGCGCAGCGCTTAACTCGCGTCTTGCATGGGTTCATGCTCTGCAAAGGCCGTTTGTATCTTCTCTGGCAACTGTCGTTGCACTTCCCTTACAGCCTCATTAATTGCCGCAAGAAATGCACTCGCTGAGGCATTTCCGTGACTTTTAACCACTATACCGCGCAATCCTACCAAAGATGCACCGTTATACTGGTCGGGGTTCACCTTTTTATATATTTTTTTTATGACAGGCATAAGAATTAGCGCCAAACCGCGATAAAGCAAATGCTTTTTCAATGCACGCGTCATCTTGTGCATAATCAATTTAGCAATGCCTTCGCAGGTTTTGAGCGCCACGTTACCAACGAATCCTTCACACACGATCACATCTGACTTGCCGCTAAAAATATCACTGCCCTCGCTGTAACCAGTGTAATTAAGCGCGGGGTTCTTTTGCATCATCTGCGCCGCTTCTTTAATGCCTTCATGACCTTTAATGTCTTCCGAACCGATATTAAGCAAGCTCACACGGGGGTGCTCGATATCTTGTGACTCCCGAGCAACCACCGATCCCATAATGCCAAATTGGTACAAAGTATGGGCATCACAGTGAACGTTAGCGCCTAAATCAAGTAAATAAACCGGTTTTTTGGTCTCAGTGGGCACCGATGAGATCAGCGCTGGGCGTTTAATACCAGGCAGCATTTTTAGCACATAATGGGCCATAGCAAATAATGCGCCGGTATTCCCTGAACTAACACAAGCCTGTGCTTTACCTTGCTTGACTAAATCGAGGGCGATACGCATTGATGCGTCTTTTTTATTACGCAGCGCAGAAGCTGGCTCGTCAGCATTGGTGACGATTTGCGTGCAGTGCTGAATTTTTAATCGTGGATGTTGCAGTGCATCGAGCTGAGAAAGCTGCTCTTGTAATAACTGCTCATTACCGCAGAGGATCAGGGTAAGTGTTGGGTGTAGATGAACCGCTTCAACTGCGGCGGGGATAGATGAACGGGGGCCGTAATCGCCCCCCATCATATCTAACGCAATGGTTAGACTGCGTTGCATAAAGCAATCTCTTACTTAGAAACTACTTTAACGCCTTTGTAGTAGCCGTCTGCAGTGACGTGGTGACGACGGTGAGTTTCACCAGTCACTTTATCAACTGTTAGAGCTGGACCACTGATCGCATCGTGTGAACGACGCATACCACGTCTTGCACGAGACTTTTTGCTTTTTTGTACCGCCATTAGCCTTCTCCTAAGAATCTTTCTTAAGTTGTTTCAAAATTTCAAATGGATTTGGTTTTTCATCTTCTGCCTCGATCTCTCCAAAGCTTTTCGCTTCTTCAGAGTATCGACAAGATGCTTCGTCATGCATAGGCACGATAGGAATAGCCAATATCAACTCATCTTCCACTAATTTCCGAAGGTTGACTTCGCCGTTCTCATCTAGCTCCACGACATCATAGTAATCCGGAAGATCACCAGACTCTGCACCTATGCCAACTGGCGTATAAGCAAAGTGTTGATCCAAATCCAACCTAAACTCTTCATTGCAACGCTGACAGGTTAGTGTCACCGTGGTCTTAATCGACCCCGACAGCACCGTTAAACCTTGCTCGTCATGTTTGCAATGAACATGTACCGCTATCTCACCACTTGAGTCCAGCACAACTTGCTCGAATCGAGAAAGTTCTTCAAGCCGAATCACGCCGTCATATTCTAACTTGCGTGTTGCGGCCCTGCCCGGGTCAAGGGTGACGGGAATCTTCACCTTTTGCATAGGGGCTGCATCATATAGATAGTTGCTAGTAGAGTCAAAATAAAATTCGACTTTCCTTTTGTTTTTCGCCCGATTGCGCCGTATTCTAAGGTCGATGTTTAACAAATCGATGATCGGGCCATGAAATTAGCTTTTATCTTAGCCTCTAGTTCGCCGTTTCGGCAGCAATTATTAAAAAAAATTATCCCAGAATTCACTCATTTTTCCCCAGATATTGATGAAACACCTGAACACAATGAAGCCCCTGAAGTATTAGTGCGCCGCCTCGCCCTCGCCAAAGCCAATGCCGCACACCAACACTATAACAAAGGCATCGTAATAGGCTCTGATCAGGTCGCTGTGCATCAAGGCGACATTTTAGGAAAACCGCATACGGTTGCTCGAGCTCAGCAACAACTGGCGCGCTTTAGTGGCGATGAAGTCACTTTTTTAACTTCGCTGGCATTGCTTGATTTAGAAACGGATAAGACCCAAGTAGTTGTCGAACCTTTTACGGTGCAGTTTCGCACCCTAAGCGAGCAGCAAATTGCCAATTACATTGCTAAAGAGCAACCGCTTAATTGTGCAGGCAGCTTTAAAAGCGAAGGCTTAGGGATTTGTTTATTTGCTCGCATGCAAGGGAATGACGCTAATAGCCTGATAGGGCTACCGCTGTTGCAACTCAACACCATGCTACTGAATTGGCAAATTGACCCGCTAGCGCTGTAATAACGTGCGCAACTCGCTGAAATGATCGACGGTTGCAACGGGGGAAAACTGTTGCAACTGCGCGGCATTATGCACCCCGAAGGTAACTCCCACGGCATCGACCTTGGCATTGGCCGCCAGTTGCATATCAATTTGCGTATCCCCAATCATCAGTGCTTTATCGGCACTGACATCACACATTGTTAAAATTTGCTCGAGCATATCGGGGTGTGGTTTTGAATGAGCCTCACAACTGGTGCGCGTACACTCAAAGTAATCAGCCAACTGAGACTCAGCGAGTAAACGGTCTAACCCCTTGCGGCTTTTACCCGTTGCCACCGCCAGCCGATAACCCTGGCTCTTAAGCGCTGCAAGGGTCGTTTCAACCTCAGCAAAAAGTGGCGTTGGCGTATTATCTTCATACACATAGTGATGTTTGTAGCGCGCCACCAGGTCGGTGTGGAGTTGACTGTGCTCGGGAAATAACGTGGCAATCGCGGTTTCTAAGCTCAACCCGATAATATTCTTGGCCGCCTCATCAGTGGGTTCTGGCACGCTAAAATGACGCGCAGCGCCTTGCAGGGTGGCAACTATTTTGCCTACCGAGTCCATCACCGTGCCGTCCCAATCAAAAATAATAAGCTCTTTGCTATTAAGCACGACGTAACTTCTCCAAGCAATGCGTTAATGCCTTGTCTAACGGTGCTTCAAGTGCCAAAGTGGTTTCCGTTTTAGGATGAATAAAACGCAGCTCGCGAGCGTGCAAGAACAAGCGGTTCAGGCCTGATTCGCGCATCGCGGTATCAAATACTTGCTCGCCATATTTATCATCACAGGCAATCGGGTGGCCTTTGCACTGGGTGTGCACGCGGATTTGGTGGGTCCGCCCGGTCACAGGCGATGCCTGTACCAAGGAGCACTGTTCAAAACGCTCGAGCACGCGAAAACGAGTATGGGACGCTTTACCCCGTTCATGGTCAACCCGCACCACCCGCTCACCGGATTGCAGCGTATTTTTATTGAGCGGCTCAGTCACATTGCGCACCTTAGCATCCCATTGTCCGGCAACCAGCGCCCAATAGTTTTTCTCCATGGTTTTTTCTCGCAGTTGCTCATGCAAGCCTTTTAACACCGCGCGTTTTTTAGCAATCAATAAACACCCGGAGGTGTCACGGTCTAAGCGGTGCACTAATTCCAGGCTCTTCTCCTGCGGACGCAGCGCTCGTAACGCCTCAATCAAGCCAAAACTTAAGCCGCTGCCACCATGCACCGCCATACCTGCGGGTTTATTGATGACAATAAGGTACTTATCTTCGAATAAAATAGCGTCTTCGAGCTTGCTCACTTTATCAAGATTAGTAGGTACCTGCTGCTCAGGACGCTCGGCAATTTTTATCGGCGGAATGCGCACAGTATCGCCGCTTTGCAGCTTATACACCGGCTTCACCCGCTTTTTGTTCACCCGCACTTCGCCTTTGCGCAAAATACGGTATACCGCGCTTTTGGGCACCCCTTTTAGTTTGGTAATCAAAAAGTTGTCGATGCGCTGTCCGCTGTAGTCTTCATCGACTGTTACAAAGCTTACCTGAGTGCCTATGGAGTCTTTCATTGCCTAATCACTGATTTGAGTCATAATTTAGTTGCTAACGCAGCGGTTTTAATGGGATAATCCAAGCACGTAAAACCACCGTTAAGCGGTAGTTGTTTACGTTGCCATTGGCTTAGGCCAAACTTGCGTGAAACACATTCTGGGAAAGCGATCATACAGATTCGAGCTCGTATTTCCACAGCTTTTATCACCCAGAACCCACGTGACGGCAGTAGCAAGCAATGCGCGTAATAGATTGCTTCGCTGGCTGCGACCGCAAGTGGCAAGCGCCCAAAAGGGCAAGCGGAAACGAACAATAAAACGATGGGTTTTTGCTTTGATTAAGCACATGCTTAGGGCAAATACCACTAATGTAGACAATGAACATAATGCTATCGACCACCGTGAAGGTGTATCGGTAAAAACGACACAGTCATCTTGTTGAAGATAAACTGCACTGCGTAAAGTCCACGCATTGAGCGTGGCAAATAAGGCCCTTTTGGCCGCTATTTTTATCGCCAGTTGCAACACAAGGTGAAACTAGAACGTTAAGCTTTTGCGTTAAAAGCCCAGTCGTGAGACTGCACCGAAGACAAAAATAAGAGCGCCGAAAGACCTAAGTGGTCGGGCACTATGCACAGAATTTAAGAGTAACAATATGAAACGTATGCTAATCAATGCGACGCAGCAAGAAGAAATGCGCGTTGCACTGGTTGATGGCCAGCGCCTGTATGATTTAGATATCGAAAGCCCTGGACACGAACAAAAAAAAGCCAATATTTACAAGGGTAAAATTACCCGCATCGAACCTTCACTTGAAGCCGCTTTTGTTGATTATGGCGCCGAACGCCACGGTTTCTTACCTCTAAAAGAAATCGCTCGTACATACTTCCCTAGCGGTTATACCTTCAACGGTCGCCCAAACATCAAAGACGTGATCAAAGAAGGTCAAGAAGTCATTGTTCAGGTTGATAAGGAAGAACGTGGTCAAAAAGGCGCGGCTCTGACTACCTTTATTAGTGTTGCTGGTAGCTACCTTGTACTGATGCCGAATAACCCTCGCGCCGGCGGTATTTCTCGTCGCATCGAAGGTGAAGAGCGTGCCGAATTAAAAGACGCACTTAGCCGCTTAGATTTGCCTAAAGGTATGGGGTTGATTGTCCGCACAGCTGGTGTTGGTAAATCATTCGAAGAGCTTGACTATGACCTTAAGGCCCTGCTGGTTCACTGGCAAGCAATCAAAGAAGCAGCTGATAGCGATAAAGCCCCTTTCTTGATTCACCAAGAAAGCAACGTGATTTTCCGCGCTATTCGTGATTACTTACGCCGTGATATTGGTGAAATCCTAATTGATAAGCCAAAGGTATTTGAAGAAGCCAAAGCGCATATTGAGCGCTTCCGCCCTGACTTCATGAGCCGTGTAAAGTTGTATCAAAACGATGTGCCTTTGTTCACTCATTACCAAATCGAAAGCCAAATTGAGTCAGCGTTCCAGCGTGAAGTGCGCTTACCATCAGGTGGTTCAATCGTTATTGACCCAACTGAAGCCCTGACGTCTATTGATATCAACTCGTCAAAGGCAACCAAAGGCAGTGATATCGAAGAAACGGCCTTGAACACCAACTTAGAAGCAGCCGATGAAATCGCCCGCCAACTGCGCCTGCGTGATCTTGGTGGTCTGATCGTAATCGACTTTATCGATATGACTCCTCCACGTCACCAACGTGAAGTAGAAAACCGCCTTAAAGACGCTGCACGCCAAGACCGTGCCCGCGTGCAAATCGGTAAGATTTCACGTTTTGGCCTGTTGGAAATGTCGCGTCAACGTTTGCGCCCTTCTCTTGGTGAAGCGAGCCAAGGCACCTGCCCACGCTGTAGTGGCCAAGGCACTATCCGCTCAAACGAATCCATTGCGCTTTCAATTTTGCGCTTGATTGAAGAAGAAGCAATCAAAGACAACACCTCACAAGTGAATGCCCAGGTCCCTGTTGCCGTCGGTGCTTACCTGTTAAATGAAAAACGCCGCAGCGTACAACGAATCGAAAAACGTCATAACTGTGATGTAGTGATCATTCCAAATCAACACATGGAAACACCTCACTATGAAGTAGTGCGTTTACGTAAAGATGAAACCTTAGAAGCGGCTAGCTACGAGCAGATTGCTGAGCCTGAGGCGGAAGCAGTCGAATACTCACGCGCACCTGTCGCACCGAAGCGCGAAGAGCCAGTGCTTAAGGGTGTGGTTATGCCGAAGGACCCGGCGCCAGTGAGCGCCCCTAAAGCGCAACCCAAAGCCACAGAAGAGCCAGGTTTACTAAGCCGTATCGGGCAATGGTTGAAGAGCTTGTTTAGTGATGAGCAAGAGCAGCCAGAGCAAGATAAGCAACGCAAACAACAGAGCAATAACGAGCGTCGTGGCGGTGGTGATCGTCGCCGCAATAACCAGCGTCGTCGTAATAACCAATCGCGCAATAAGCCAAAAAGTCCGCGCACGCAAAACGCCGAAGTTGCTGAGCAAGATAAAGATAAGGCTGAAGAAAGCAATAATCGAAACGAGCGCGGTGGCGAACGCGGTGGTAATCGCAATAAGCGTCGTCGTGGCGGTCAAAACCGTCGTCGCGATAACCGCAACGACAACAACACCACCAACGAGCAAGAAAGCAAAGATATTGCGAACACTGCCAAAGACGCGCAAAGCGACGAGCAACAGCAAGCGAAGCCAAAGCAGCGTCGCCAACGTCGCAACCTGCGTAAAAAAGTACGTGTAGAAAACACTCAGAACAACACTGCAAGCGAAGAAAAGCCAGCTGCTGCTGTTGAAAACCCTGAGCAGCAAGCAGCTGTAGCTCAGCCAGAAAAGGCACTTGAGAAGGCGGATAAGCCAACTAAGCCAACACAAGGTAAAGAGCAAAAGCAGCAAGAAACTGCGCAAAAGCACAATGATGTGGCTGCAAAGAAAGCATCGCTTGACGAAGCACCGCAAACCACTGACGAGCAAACGCAGAGTAATGAGCAAGGTGAAGGTGAAAAAGAGGGTCGTACCCGTACTCGCCGTTCACCACGTCACTTACGCGCAGCTGGTCAACGCCGCCGTCGTGATAAGCAAGAAGGTGACAGTGATTCACCGGCATTTGTACCCGTCGCAGATCAAGCCATGGCTGAGCAGTCGCAACAACCAAGCGATGACACGCCAAAGCAAGTGAACGACGATACAAAAACGACTGCAGCAGCAGACAACGCAGCAGCAGAAACAGCGCCTGCTAACGGTACGCAAGAGACCGCTGAGCAAGCCCCGGCTATAGAAGCTGAAGCAACTCCGGTCGCGGCCGTGCAAGAAGAGACCGCTCCCGCCGCTGAGCAAATCATTGACACTGATGAGCCAGCAGCCGAGGCACAACCTGAGCAAAGCGTTACTGAAGTAGAATCCGGAGAATCAGCACAGCAGCCTGAGGCCGCTGAAGCATCCGCGTCTAACGAAGCGAAACAGCAAGCACCATCAGAGCCAGAAGATAAGCCGTCAGCTGAACCTGCACCCGCAGCCGTAGTTGAGCAAGAAACGGCAGAGCCTTCAGCTGAGCCTGAGCCTGCACCTGAGCCGCAGCGAGCGATAACACCCGCTGTAAGCAAAACTTTAGGTCATGCCAGTGCGCCTGCGACACAACCACAAGCGGTAGCATTGGTGGCTACTTCTGAAGTGCCGAAAGCCATGCCAAGCGAAGCGCGTATGACGCTTCAAAGCAGCACATTGAAGCCTGGTTCGGTTGCACCTGTAAGCCATGCTTACGCCGATGCAGCAACGCCGAAGACAGTGTCCACTGACACCAAGGTGGCACACGCTACACACCAAGATGAGCATCAAGCACAGACAGTCAACGACTAAGGCGCTTGTACCATCATAAAAAAAGCCGCTGTTTTCACAGCGGCTTTTTTGTATCTCTATAACGCTTAGTTACCAGTGGACGTTAACCCCACTGTATAGTACTAAGACTCATCAGCGAGCTGATCGAGTTGATCTTTTAAATTTGGCGGCACGCCCTTGATAGTCAAGGTGTCGTTGACTGGATCATAAATCACTCGCTCGCCTAGATGCTTGCGCTCAAACCCCACGCTCACGCCGCCACCCATGCCCGAGAGTTTAACCATGCCGGTTACGGTCTTTTTATCCACCGGGAAAGATTCAGCCAAATCATAGCTTTGCTGCTCGTAAAAGCTGTTAAAGCTTTGCTCATCATCTTTGCTGATAGCGCGCCCTATGTCTTCAATGTTGGCATCTTCACCACTACTGATTCTGTCGCTACAGTAGTCAAACACCTCGCGACGGCGCTCATCTTTTTCTTCTTTATCTAGCTCTTGCTCGCTTAAGTAATCTTCTACGGCGCTAAGCATAGAGCGACTTTGCTGCTTCGGATCAATGCCCTCTTCGCACCCTAAAAAGTCTAAAAAGAAGTCGGCTACTTTGCGCCCTGCGCGACCTTTAATAAAGGAGATATAGCGATTATCCTCGGGCTGTGTATCCCACGCGGCAAGGTCAATACGCGCTGCCAATTGCATGCGGGTAATATCTAAATGGCGAGACGCCGCCAAATCAAGCTCGGAGGTAATAGTATAATGCTCTTTAATATTAATAAGCGCGATTAAAATATAGTCACTGGCAACATATTGATAATGGCAAAAAACTAAATAACCACTTTCATTGAAAGCGTATTTATCGAGCTCTTCTTTTAGCACACTCGCCGCTTGCTCGGTAACCTGCCAAAATCCCAACTCGTTATTTCGATAACTTTGCATACTGCTGGCAACCACACTGCTTTTCTCAGGGCTGAAGGCGCAAAAGCCTTTTCCAGGTTTGCCGTTATAAGCATGGTGGAGCTGTTCAATAAACACGTTTACACGATCATTAATTGGCATTTCGTCGTTGCGCAAATGAATTTGGGTACTGTCGTCTTCTTTGTCGACGTAGTGCACAACCAGCTTTTTAACCTCAGTGCTCATCTTTGTTTTTCACTCCTGCGGTGTTAAAATACAAGAATATATAATCAGTATGAAATCCACCGATGCCAGCGTTATCTAAATATACTAATGAAGAAGTAGAACAACTTGTCGACCAGCTAGTTGCTGTCCTTGCCGAAAAGAAGGCGCCGGTAGATTTAAGCCTGATGTGTTTGGGCAATACTATCACGCATATTATTAAAGAGCATGTGCCCGAAGCAAAAAGGGCCTCAGTTGCACAAAACTTTGCCAACGCCCTTGCCGACTCGGTAAAGTAAGGTAATGAACTTATCTGCGCAAAATCAATTCGCCTCAAAAGCGAGTCAGCTTCTTGCTTGGGGCCATTGGTTTACCTTGGCGAATATTGGTCTTGCGCTGGTTATTAGCCTTGCCTACCTCTTTGCTGATGCCGCCCCAACAACAGCTATTGGCAGTGTTTATATGGTGGTTACGTGGCTCAGCCACACCGCCTTTATTACCTTTTTAGCCTTTGTGCTGACTATTTTCCCATTGTCACTTATCTTCCCCTATCCCAGACATATTCGCGGTATGGCCTCGGTACTTGCCACGGCAGGTATGACGCTACTGGCGGTCGATGCGTTCGTGTATTACAACCTCGGGTATCATCTAAATTACAGTGCACTTGGGGAGATCTTATCGTTATTTTGGCGCAACGTAACCAACACGCCCGCGTTGTCGACCTTGCTGGTGAGCGCCCTAATTTTGATGATACTCGCCTATCAGTTGCTGATAAGTAATTATGCTTGGCACCACCTAGCGCAGTTAAAACGACTTCGTTTTGGCCGATATATCTCCGCTTCGTTGGTGCTGTGTTTTGCGCTAAGCCACAGTATTCATATTTGGGCGGACGCTGCACTAGAGTTTGATATTACTAAACAAGACAATATGTTACCCCTGTCTTATCCGACAACAGCCAAGTCGCTACTGGCAAAAAACGATTTATTAGATCTTGAGCAATATGAGCAAGCACGCCAGGTCAATGTTAATGGCCCAACTGTTAGTTTTGTCATGCCCGCAACCTTACCGAGCTGTGAACTTGACGCCGATGCGCCGCAAGTCGATATTCGAGTGTTCTCGTCCACCCAGCAACTAGCCGAGTTTGTCGCTGCAAACCCTGCACTGCAACCTGCAGCAAAGCTACTACACCCGGTTGCCAAGCAAGATGCGTTGTTCAATTTAGTGTATGGGCTGCCTAGCTACTATCGTCAGAGTCTCACTAAAGACAGTATTGACCCTCTGTGGCGCCGCACGCCTATCACCTTCGATACCAATATCGATGCCTACCGTTTTATCCACAGCGATCCCTCGCCTCGAGTGCGCATCGATCAGGATAATACCGCACCACTAGATGGCCAACGTAAGGTGTTTGCCTTTGCTCTGGAGGCTGAGCACCCTTCTCGTATCACCGCTATTTCACAGCTATGGAGCAATGACCCTCAGCTACAACAGAGTACGCTCATTGCCCAGCCACAAGATATTATCGCCACAGTGCTTAGCGAATATTGGGGCTGCGATGAGTTAGCTCGCGCCGCCCTTATCGCTAACAGCCTAACTCACACCGACGCCATGGCGAATATCAATTACTCGCAGGGCGTATTTATTGCCATGCGTAAAGACCGCATTACGCTGCTCAACAGCGACGGTAGTTATAAACATATTTCCGCCACCGAGGGCTTTGGCGTTGATCAACAGCTTGATATTCCCTTCCTTATTCAAGGCTTAAAACAGCTGAAGAAATTCAACGCTCAGTAGGTACTGCTGGGCGTGACTGATTGAACCTTTTTCATACCTTAGTATTGCTTTAGTGACATTCATTTTTAGTTCATCTATATTAAAAAATGAATGAGGTCTGATCAGAGGTATCAAAGTGACAAAGAAAAGAGTTATTGCCACTGCCTTGGCAATGTGTGCGGCCGCCGCTACACAGGCTACGGCTAATACCGTTTACTATAAATGCGAGACAAAAAATGGCACGACGTTTAGCCAGTTTCCCTGTGATGAGCAAGCACAAGAGCATGAAGTACGTCACTCTAATGTCGAAATTAAGCCGCTTGATAACAACTTTTCGAAGCAACTTACCGAGCTACAGCTAGAACAGCGCCGAGATAATATCGAACTGCAGTTACGTTCGACTAAACACCGGCTGGTTATTTTAAAACGTGAACGTAGCGCTAAAACACTCGCCGAAGAGCAGCGTTTAGAACGCTTAATGTCTGATGATGAGCGTAAAGCCCTGAAAAAAGAAGTTAATGCTAACATCAAGGGGATTGAGCAGCGCTACAACGAACGCATTAAGCAAACGGAAAAGCGTTTGGCGCAATTAGAAAAGTCGTTAAAAAAATATCAATAAGGCTTGCACCATAGCTTGCCCTTGGCATAGTCTAGTTTAGAGCTTCTACTCTAAGAGGGATCCCAGTGCAAGCACAGGCCGTAGCGCAACGCATTCTTGATGGCTTTCACCATCACTATCAGTTGTTTCAATCAATAACAGTTCAGGCTCCTGCGGCTTTTGCTGAGCGCGATTGGAGCCAAATGCGCGCCATCGCCAGTAAGCGTATTAGTTACTACGACAAACGCGTGAATGAGACTGTAGCGCAGCTTCGCGATTGCGTCGGTGACCCGGCTGAACAGGCTAGTTTATGGACCCAAACCAAAGAATGTTACCGCGCTTTCCTCACTTTTCACCCCCAAGCAGAGCTGGCCGAAACCTTTTATAACTCGGTATTTTGTCGCTTGTTCCATCGCAAGTATTACCATAATAACTTTATCTTTGTGCAAGCCACGCTTGCCGATGCTCCCGCGCTCCCAGTGGAAGCCGAATATCGTAGTTATTTTCCGGTCACCGAGGGGCTTAAGCCGACTATTCGCAAAATCATTACGCAATTTGAATTTGGCTGTGCGTTTGCCAATCTCGATAGAGACATTCGTTTATTAGTGAAAGCCTTTATCAAGCAAGCGCCCGAGACTCATGTGCAAAGTTACCAAATGCGCTTTGATATTTTACAAGCGCCCTTTTATCGCGGCCAGGCCGCCTATATTGTTGGCCGTGTGGTTTCGCAAACGGGCACGCAACCTTTTGTCATCGCCGTGCTTCATGATGGTGACAAGGGCCTGTATATTGATGCCTTGCTGACTCGGTCGTCGCAAATGCGGGTCATTTTTGGCTTTGCCCGTGCTTATTTTATGGTGCAAACTCATGCTCCTTCGGCGCTGGTACACTTTCTCAATCAGTTGATGCCCGGTAAAACCAAAGCCGAGCTCTACAATGCCATTGGCTTTCATAAGCAAGGTAAGACAGAATTCTACCGCGAGTTACTCGAGCATATGGGTCACGCTCATGAGCAGTTTGAATTGGCCGCCGGCACCCCCGGCATGGTGATGATGGTATTTACCCTGCCCTCGTTTCCCTATGTGTTTAAAGTAATTCGTGATCGCTTTGGCTCAAGTAAACCCTTTGGCCGTAAAACAGTGCTCGAGCGCTACCAGTTGGTTAAGCGTCATGACCGTGTTGGCCGCATGGCGGACACCTTGGAATATTCAGATGTTGCTTTACCTTTGAGCTGCTTTAGCGCGCCACTACTTGAGGTGTTTAAGGCGAGTATTGCCAACTCTATTCGTATTGAAGGCGACATGCTCATCATCAAGCATTTGTATATTGAGCGCCGTATGACGCCGTTGAACTTATACTTGCAAGAAGTGGATAGTACTAAAGCCGCACAAGCCATTGATGAATACGGCCAAGCACTCAAAGATATGATTGCCGCCAATATCTTTCCCGGTGATATGTTATTAAAGAACTTTGGCGTGACGAAACATCGCCGAGTGGTATTTTATGACTATGACGAAGTGCAGTACCTCACCGATATGCAGTTTCGCGAGCTTGGCCATGACGATGCCTGCGGCGAAGAAAGCACTTTGTCGGTCGCACCTAACGATGTGTTCCCCGAGCAGCTAAGCACCTTTGTATTACCCAACCCGGTGCACAAACAAGCACTACTGGCCACTCACCCTGAGCTTCTCGACCCCGCCTACTGGCGCCAAGCACAAGCTAAAATCACTCAAGGTGAGTATAAGCAGGTTTATCCCTACCCACAGTGCCAACGCTTTATACATCATTGGTAGTGTGTTTTCTTAGCCACCTTTAAGCTACACTAGGCATAAATAATAAAAATGGCAGCAAGTAATGAATATAAATAAGATTGATTTAAACCTACTCGTCTATCTTGATACTTTGCTTCGCGAATGCAATGTAACAAAGGCCGCGAATCAGTTGAGTATTACTCAGCCGGCAATGAGTAATGGTTTAAAACGCTTACGAAATCTGCTTAATGATCCGCTGCTGGTGCGCACCAGTGAGGGCATGGTTCCCACTGAGCGCGCACTGGAGCTGCAACCCGTGATCCGTGGCGTGCTCATGACGTTAGAGGAAACGCTTGCACCGAATCGCGACTTTGAGCCGCAAAGCAGTAAGCGTGTGTTTCGCATGATGGCCAGTGACTATGCAGCCAGTACCTTGGCTCCACGATTACTGAGTAAGTTACATGAGGAAGCCCCGGATACCACTTTGGATATTCTTACGCCCAGTGATGTGACCTTTCATGATGTTGAAAATGGCAAGGTTGATATGGCGCTTAACCGTTTTGAAAAACTGCCTCAATCGTTTCATCATAAACGTATCTGGAAAGACAGCTTCTCGTGTTTGGTCAAATCAGACAACCCGATTTTAAATAACTTTAACCTCGACAGCTATCTTCATGCCCGCCATATTTGGGTCAGCAAAACCGGTTTTGGTGTGGGTGTGGGCATGGACCCAGAGGATGTGCAAAAACTCGGGTGGGTGGACGAAGCCTTAGCACACTTTGGTAAGCATCGAAATATCGCCACCTTTACCCGTAATTACCACGTCGCTATTCATTTGGCCAAGGAGCAAAATCTCATTGCTACCTTGCCCTCCAAAGCCGCAAAAATTTACAAAGACGATCCCGGGCTCACCATTTTAGAGCCGCCTTTCCCCATCGCGCCTTTTGAGTTGGATATGATTTGGTCGCCGCTATTACATCGCGACGTCAGCCACGTATGGTTACGGCAAAAAATAGCTGAAGTCGCCGATGAACTAGCTTAAGCGAAGGGACTACGATGCAATACCTTAAATCACTCGTTGTAGCCACGCTGTGTATCATCTGTAGCGCCTGCGTTGTGATGCCCAGCGATACCCCTTATGTAGAGCGCAAGTGTGAGCTCTCGTCAGATAAGAAGACTTTACGCATTGTTAACGTAGCTGAAGAGACAAACACTTATTATTCTCTCTCTGGGATATTACTCACGCCGATACTTCTGCCCGCCACCGCCATTCTCTCTGGTGGCTATGTCGCCGTTAATAACGTATATCACCTCGGTGAGCAGCAAATAAAGTGTGAGTAGGGAATAGTAACGCAAGCAGCAATGCGCAAGTATCTCTGTCGGTTGGGGCTTGAGTCGGACAATCGCAAGCCCAATGCCTTGCCCATAACACAACCTCCCTGTAGGTCTGGCTTGAGCCTGACAACAGCAAGGCCAATGCCTTGCCCACAACACAATCCTATGGGTTTGGCTTGAGCCTGGCAACCGCAAGGCCAATGCCTTGTCTACAAACAACCCCTATGGGTTTGGCTTTAGCCTGACAACCGCAAGGCCAATGCATTGTCTACAAACAACTCCTATGGGTTTGGCTTGAGCCTGGCAACCGCAAGGCCAATGCATTGTCTACAACACAGTCCTGTAGGTCGGGCTTGAGCCTGACAACCGCAAGGCCAATGCCTTGCCTACAAACAACCCCTGTAGGTCGGGCTTTAACCTGACAATCGCAAGGCCAATGCCTTGCCTATAACACAACCTCTCTGTAGGTCAGGCTTGAGCCTGACAACCGCAAGGCCATTGCCTTGCCTACAACCCCCCCTGTAGGTCGGGCTTTAGCCTGACAATCGCAAGGCCAATGCCTTGCCTACAACACAACCTCTCTGTAGGTCGGGCTTTAGCCTGACTAAACTTTGTAGGTAAGGCTAAAAGCCTTACCTACAAAGTGGAGGTTGATGGATGGGAATAAGCTTGCGGCCGGACACTGAAACAAAAACGCCCAGCATAATGCTGGGCGTTTTTGTGTTGAATTAATGGCGGAGAGGGAGGGATTCGAACCCTCGATACGCTATTAACGTATACACGAGTTCCAGTCGTGCGCCTTCAGCCACTCAGCCACCTCTCCGCACTTTTCGCTGCCTTGGCAGCGCCGCATATACTATGCAATCACTGCCGGGGTTGCAAGGTGTTTTTAACAAAACCAAATCAACTGGTTAGTAAAACACCGTTAGCGTGCCATGGCGGCGGTGAAGTCTAGCATGCGATTAAGCGAGCGCAGTGCGCCTTGGCGCAGTTCCATGTCCACAAACACCTCTTTGCCTTGCGGATCAATGAGCGCTTCCTCTATGGCTTTGAGACCGTTCATGGCCATCCACGGGCAGTGGGCACAACTTTTACACGTTGCGCCCTCACCTGCGGTCGGCGCTTCAAAAAACTCTTTCTCTGGGCACAGCTGCTGCATTTTATAGAAAATACCGCGATCGGTGGCAACAATAAACTTCTTGTTATCCATGGTTTGTGCCGCTTTTATAAGCTGACTCGTGGAGCCTACGGCATCAGCAAGTTCAACTATCTCAGCAGGTGACTCAGGATGCACCAAGACCGCTGCATCAGGGTGCAGCGCTTTCATATCTTTGAGCGCTTTAGTCTTAAACTCATCATGAACAATACATGCACCATTCCACATGATCATATCAGCGCCGGTCTGATTTTGAATGTAGCTACCTAGATGCTTATCTGGGCCCCAAATGATCTTCTCGCCTTCGCTATCTAAATGCTCAACGATTTCTAACGCACACGATGAAGTAACGATCCAATCAGCGCGCGCTTTCACAGCCGTTGAAGTATTCGCATACACGACTACTTTACGCTCAGGATGCTGATCGCAAAAGCGGCTAAACTCATCAATTGGACAACCCACATCCAATGAACAAGTTGCCTCTAGGGTAGGCATGACCACGGTTTTTTCTGGAGTTAAGATCTTCGCTGTCTCACCCATAAACCGCACACCCGCAACGATGATCATATCAGCGTTCTCTTGGCGCGCGCCGAAGCGAGCCATCTCCAACGAGTCTGCCACGCAGCCGCCGGTCTCCTCTGCTAGGGCCTGGATCTCTGGATCGGTATAATAGTGCGCCACTAACACTGCATTTTTTTCTTGCAGTAATTGTTTAATGCGCGCCTTGTGCTGCTGTTTCTGCTCATCAGAAAGAGGAGCTGGCTTAGGAGGAAAAATATAATCCTCCGGCATGATATTCTCGCTAATACCCATACTGGTCAAACTACATCTACATTGCAAAAGTATTGCCGTAATTATACGAAACTATGACGCTAAAAAGAAGCAAAGGTCTGCGCTACGACTAGATTCTTGTGCGCTTAATTATAAGAAGTTGGGGTAATAATGAGAAAAGGCAATGGTGGGTCATGATGGATTCGAACCATCGACCAATGGATTAAAAGTCCACTGCTCTACCAACTGAGCTAATGACCCATAACTGGTGTCTTTCAATATGAGAAAGTGCGCTACGCATGTAGCTGATGATGTAAAGTGGTGGGTCATGATGGATTCGAACCATCGACCAATGGATTAAAAGTCCACTGCTCTACCAACTGAGCTAATGACCCATCATTGCGAATAAATCGCTAGATAGTAGGCTTTATATAAAATGGTGGGTCATGATGGATTCGAACCATCGACCAATGGATTAAAAGTCCACTGCTCTACCAACTGAGCTAATGACCCAACACCTTGCTTGCTTCTTGAGCAGGCAATGCCTGGATAACGAAAAATGGTGGGTCATGATGGATTCGAACCATCGACCAATGGATTAAAAGTCCACTGCTCTACCAACTGAGCTAATGACCCATTTTGTCGTTATTTGCGCAGCGTTATCCCCGAGGGGTTATCGTCTGCTGCGGGCGCTTATAATACTTATTTAAAAACCAAGTGCAATACAAATGCTCGGTTTTTTTTAGTTTTTCCGCTTAGTTGCCTAATTTTAGACCGCTTTAAACAGCCTGCGGTCTAAAAGCAAACACTTAGCAAAATCTGCTACAACTTACTAACACGCTCGGTCGCTAATTTAGCAGCTGTGGTGTTAGGGTACTCAGCAATCACTTTATTAAACAATTGCTTCGCTTTGGCGACTTGACCTTGCTGTTGTTCCAAGGTACCCAACTTAAGCATCGCATCGGCACGCTTATTAGAATCAGTATATTGATTCACCACGGTTTCGAAGTGGCCCTTGGCGCCGCTCGTATCACCTTTAATCGTCAAAAGTTGACCTAACCAATAATGTGCGTTCGGCACGTATACTGACTCTGGATAGGTTTGCAGAAATGCTTGAAACTCAGGAATAGCTGCATCGTAGCGCTTGTCCTGCATGATCAGCTTGACCGCTTTGTCATACGCTTCATTTTCCGACAGGTTGCTACTCATCGGCGCGGCACTGTTGGCAGCGCTATCACTGGTGGTCGCGGCACTCGACGTACTGTAACCATCATCATAGCTTGGCTGTTGCTGCTGCGAATAAGCGGCGCTAACACGGTTTTCTATTTCTTGATATAGCTCGCGTTGACGTTGCAGCACCTTTTCTAGTTTGTAGCTATGCTCTTCAGTGACGCCACGCAACTGACTCACTTCATCTTGCAACAGATCCAGTTGCTGTTGTAGATCGGCTTGAAGCAAATTACGCGTTTGCATCATTTGCTCTAAGCGGCTTAAACGTTTTTCGACACTTGATTCACTGGCAGAGGCCTCTGAAACAGGAGCGGGAGCAGCCCAAACTTGGGTGCTCCCGCTCATGAGTAAGGCTGCCAAAATAATTTTCGGCTTCATTGTTACTCTTTTAAATTTTAGTATACCAAGACTGCACGGCGGTTTTTGGCGAACGCTTCTTCGTTACGCGCTTTAACCATCGGCTTCTCTTCACCGTAGCTAACAACAGACATTTGGTTAGGGTTAACACCTAGGCTCTGTAGGTATTTTTCTACAGACTGACCACGGCTTTCACCTAGTGCAATGTTGTACTCTGGCGTACCACGCTCATCTGCGTGGCCTTCGATAAGTACTTTTACAGAAGGGTTCTGCGTTAGGAACTGAGCGTGAGCTTGTAGCAATTCAGCATACTTGCTCTGAATGGTTGCCTTGTCAAAATCAAAGTAAATGATTTGCTGTTGACGAAGCGCTTCATACTTTTCGCGCAGCTTCTCTTCTGCTGTTTTCTCGCGTTTTACTGTTTCCACTTCAACCGTATCAGTTGTTTGGGTTTCAACTTGATTTGTCTCGTTGGCTTGGCCTTCATCTTGGCTAGATGAAGAACTACATGCCGCTAGCGTCATAACTGGCACTGCAATAAGCAGACCTTTAACTATTTTTTTAAGTTGCATTGAGTAGATTCCTATTATCAAAAAGTGAAACCAGCACCTGATTTTCAATTTGTCTTAATATAGTAAGCAATTTACATAAAATTCAAGTTTATGCGTCCAAAGCTGACTATACCCTGAGCGAATTATAAAAACGGTGACCAAGCTGGCGCTTTTACTTGTCCATCAAGTACGGGTAAACGCGCTTTAAAACGGCCATCCATTGAAACCAAAGCCAATACATTTTTGTTGTTATGCATCGTGCTGTAAATAATCATGGAGCCATTGGGCGCCACGCTCGGCGACTCATCCAAACGTGTACGTGTAAGTACTTGGAAGTTGCCTGATTCAAGATCCTTCTTAGCAATGTGATAACGGCCCAGCGTCCGATTTACCATCACTAAGTGCTTGCCATCGGGCGTAACTGAGCCATTTAAATTCATATCACCGTCGAACGTCATGCGTTTCACTCGGCCTGAATCTAAATTTAACTTATAAATCTGGGCATTACCACCCCTTTCCGAGGTAAACAGGAGCTCTTTGCCGTTTGGATGCCAGGTTGGTTCGGTATCGATACTACGGTGGCGAGTTAAACGACGCTCTTGCTTTGTTTGTAAGTCGTACAAATAAAGTTCAGTAGCACCGGTACGGTCTTTTGATAGCACCATAGCCAATTTCGTGCCATCAGGTGAAAATTGCGGGGCACCGTTGATACCTGGGTGGCTGGTGACTAACTGTCGCTGGCCTGTGTAAATATCTTGGATATAGATCTGACTTTGACGATTTTCAAAGGTGACATAAGCCAGTTTATTGCCATCAGGTGACCATGAGGGTGACATCAGTGGCTCTTTAGAGCGCAGTAGTACCTGCTCGTTATAGCCATCGTAATCCGCCACAACAAGCTGATAAGGCTTATCATCCTGATCACGTACAATGACGTAGGCAATTTTAGTTAAAAATGCGCCGCGCTCGCCCGTTAACGCCTCGTATACGACATCGCTAATACGGTGACCGTAACGGCGGAAGTTTTGCGCCGTGATGACCGTTTCCCGAGCATCAAGTACATGGTCTTGGCTTTTGATTAACTTACCGTTGTTGAGAATGCGTGTCTCGCCACCGGTTATTTGCCCACGGAGCACGTCGATTAGCTCGTAACTGACCAGGTATCGGCCGCCATTTTGTTGCTGTACACGACCAACAACAATGGCTTCCACCCCTTCTTGAACCCAGGCACTGTAGTCTACATCAGCATCAGTACTTGGGCGCTGTGGCATGTTAATGCTGGCGATAGGCTTAAACTTACCACTGCGACGCAAGTCAGCGGCGACCACTTCACTAATGCGCATCGGCATTTCACCGGTGCCTTCGTAGGCAAACGGCACCACAGCGATAGGTCGGGCACTGTCGACCCCTTCAGTAATAACAATTTCCAAGGCCGCATTAGCCCATAGACTGACGCTAGCTAGCATGGAAATAAACAGGTATCGGCACATCTTTACCATGGTGTTCCCCTAAAACTCTGGTTTAACCGTTAAGTTAATATCTTTTAATTTTTCAAATACATCACGATCTTTGGAGACCGGTAAGGTATCAGCACGGCGCACTGCACGAACCGCAGCTTCACAGACTTGCTGGTCGCCACCGAGTGAACTGACACTGGTGACCAAGCCGTTGAATGCCAATTTAATGTTCAATCGACACTCTTTACCACGGTAGCTCTGATCTAATAGCAAGTTTTGCTGAATGCGTTGGCCGATCAGGGCGCGGTATTTATCCACTTCTGACATCACTTGCTGTCGACGCGCTTTCGAGCGTGCCGCTTGCTCGGCAGCCAATTGCTCTTGCAGCAGTTGCTCAGCCAGCGCTTTTTGTCTTGCTTCTTCAGCCTTGCGGGCAGCTTCTTGCTCTTTGCGTTTACGTTCAGCTTCGGCCTTGCGCGCCGCTTCTTCTTCCTTGCGACGTTTTTCAGCAGCCGCTTTAGCCGCTTGCTCTGCCTTTTCTTTTTCCTGCTGGGCTTTACGTGCTTTTTCGCGCTCTTTACGTTCTTGCTCTCGAGCACGTTTCGCTTCGGCCTCAGCCTGTTTACGTTCACGCTCTTTGGCTTGGCGCTGCCGCTCTAATTTTTTGATCTGCTCGGCTTCGGCCTCACGCTGTTTGCGGGCGGCGGCGGCGCGATCCTCCAACTCTTTAATACGCTGTTGCTCGGCACGTCTTTTGGCTTCCTCTTTTTGCTTAAGATCAGCGAGGCGTTGCTCCACTTGTTTTTGATCAACAGACACGGCGCTAACAGCTTGCTCTGGCGTATCTTCATTACTCGGTGTATTTAGAGTCACTTTCATGATTTCAGGTGTTGAATCACGAAATAAACCCACGCCCACCAAAGCACCGATAAGCGCAAGGTGTAAAGCGAGGGAAATGAGAAGTGGCGTTTTATACTGCTGCATGCTAATCCTCAAACGACTCCGTCATTAAGCCCACCTCGGGTACCCCGGCGTTTTTCAAAAAGTCCATTAATAGCAGTACTTCTTGATAACTGACGCGGCCTGACCCTTTAATCATCACTGGAGTATCGGGGTTTTGCTCTAACTTGAGTTTGATGACAGCGGCAACATCCACCGCTTCCATCGGCGCTTCGGGGTCGGTACCCACACTCACATAGTACTTACCGTCGGCGTCAATAGAGGCAATAATCGGCGGTGCATCTTTAGTTTCCACCAGCTCGGATTTTTCCATCTTTGGCAAATCAACTTTGACCCCGTGGGTGATAAGGGGTGCTGTAGCCATAAAGATTATCAGCAGCACCAACATCACGTCGATGTAAGGAACAACGTTGATCTCTGCGACCGGACGACGTTTCTTACGCTGATACATTCGACTTTACCTCTTGGGTGATCGCTTGGCGATGAAGAATATTGGAAAACTCTTCCATGAAGTTGGCGTAATGCGACTCTATTTTCTCAACTTTGTTGGCAAAGCGGTTGTACGCAATAACCGCAGGGATGGCTGCAAACAAGCCCATTGCAGTAGCAATCAAGGCCTCGGCGATACCTGGGGCGACCATTTGCAGTGTTGCTTGCTTTACTTCACCGAGGGCGATAAAGGCAGTCATGATCCCCCACACGGTACCAAACAAGCCAATGTAAGGGCTGATTGAACCTATGGTTGCAAGAAAGGACAAGCTTGTTTCAAGTTTCTCAATCTCACGAGAAAGTGCCACACGCATCGCACGATGTGCGCCTTCGGTGACCATACCCGCAGAATGAACATTATTCTTTTTGTGTCGTGCAAACTCTTTGAAGCCTGAGGTAAATAACGCTTCTAATCCTTCACTTTTATTGCCACGCGCCGAAATCTCACTGTAGAGCTTCGACAAATCAACACCTGACCAAAAACGCGATTCGAATTTCTTGGCGCTACTAAGCGCATGGCCCAAGGTTTTACGACGCTGAATGATGATGGCCCACGATATTACCGACAGAGCTACTAAGGTAAGCATCACCAGCTGTACTAAAAAGCTGGCTTTTAAAATAAGATCAATAAAATTTAATCCAGAATCCACGTCTTTTCTCCTGAGGCGCAGTTTACAACTTCCACGTGTCTTTGAGCACGACACAATGAGCACTAGTGTAACCAGTCGTTGTAGCGCTGACAATGGCCTTGCCACGAATTGCTACAAACCCAAGTTAAACACCTAATTAATGATGCGATGTAAAAAAGTACACGCCATTATTGGGCTCTAAAACCCTAACAAAAGTTCAAATTAATTGCGTTTTATGCACTTTGTGCGCATAAGCTTTCATTTGCCAAAATATCTACACGTTAGAAACTAGTAAATCTAATAGAACAAAAAAAACACACAAATAATATTTCCCTTTAATATCAATATAAAGAAAACATAACCCCATACTTTACGATGAAAAATACCATATTAAAAAACTATTCAATATTAGATTTTTTTATCCGAAAAATATAATTTTTCTAGTTTGATTAGAGCCCATTTAGTCCGTAATATTCACCCTGTACTGAGCTAGCGCAACCAATTGAGCTCTTATGCACAGTTCAAGAGGTGGTTTCTGATTCCCCACCTCGGCCATTGATTGATTAACTTTAGCGTTGCTCATTCACTTGGCTTATTTGGATTTACTTCCTTCAACTTGTTGTTTTGCCCGCTTTGTTAGCGGGCTTTTTTTTGCCTGCAATAAGATACCAAGCACAGCTTAATCTGTTGTGAATTACTCTGCTTTTAATAAGCTTTATGAGGCGGTCAGCTTAGTAACGTCGACCTAGACTTGGGTATATTGGGAAGAGAATGAGGCAGGTTGGGCCGAGCCAAAACGCTCGGCATGGTGTGCCAAGGTTAGTCTGTTGTTTTACTGAGACCAAAATGCGCATAGGCATGATCTGATACAATCCGTCCTCGCGGCGTACGCTGGATAAAGCCTTGCTGTATTAGATAGGGTTCAATCACATCTTCTATGGTTTCTTTTTCCTCGCCGATGGCTGCTGCGAGATTATCCAGCCCCACCGGCCCGCCCATAAACTTTTCTATAATCGCTAACAAGTATTTACGGTCCATATAATCAAAACCGCTTTTGTCTACATCGACCATATCGAGCGCTTGTGCGGCAATATCAATGCATACGCGACCATCACCTTTAACTTCAGCAAAATCTCGCACTCGGCGCAGTAACCGGTTAGCTATGCGGGGAGTCCCTCGCGAGCGCTTGGCGACTTCTAAAGCGCCCTGCTCGTCAACGGCTAAACCAAGATGATCGGCGGAGCGTTTGACAATGGCAGCAAGGTCGGCAACAGAATAAAACTCCAAACGTTGCACAATACCGAAACGATCGCGCAGCGGAGAGGTTAATGAGCCTGCACGGGTCGTAGCACCAATTAAAGTAAATGGCGGTAAATCAAGTTTAATCGAGCGCGCTGCGGGGCCTTCACCAATCATGATATCGAGTTGATAGTCTTCCATGGCTGGATAGAGTATTTCCTCAACATGCGGGCTCATGCGATGAATTTCGTCGATAAACAGCACATCATGAGCTTCTAAGTTTGTCAGTAAGGCGGCGAGATCGCCGGCTTTTTCCAACACCGGACCGGAAGTCGTTTTAATACTCACATTGAGTTCATTAGCAACAATATTGGCTAACGTGGTTTTACCTAACCCAGGGGGACCAAATATAAGGAGATGATCTAAGGCCTCGCTACGTGAGCGTGCAGCCTCGATAAAAATATCCATCTGCTGTTTAACATGAGGTTGGCCGTGATAGTCGGCCAATAACTTAGGCCGAATGGCTCTATCGACCACATCTTCATTACCCTGTACCTCTGGCTCAATCAGCCGATCCGCTTCTATCATGATGGTATCTCTGTTATAGCATCGCTTTGAGCGCTTGCTTAATCATTTCTTCGGAGGCCATGCCTGGCTTCGCAACTGCTTTTACCGACTTCACTGCCTGAGCATTTTTATAACCCAGAGCCTCAAGTGCGGCAACCGCATCGTCTTGGGCATTACTCGCGACCAAAGTATCGCCATTGGGCGCATCTATTGGTGCCAAATCAGTGTGAGGGGTAAATAAGTCAGGACCCCAATCTTTAAGCCTGTCTTTCATTTCTAACACTAACCGCTCTGCGGTTTTTTTGCCAACGCCAGGAAGCTTTACTAAGGTGCTTGCATCGCCATGATGAACGCAATGGATAAATTGCTCTGCCGACATCCCCGATAAAATACCTAGGCCTAATTTAGGCCCTACCCCATTGGCTTTTAATAATTCACGAAACAGGGCGCGTTCGTTTTTGGTGTTAAACCCAAATAACAGCTGCGCATCCTCTCGCACCACAAAGTGGGTATACAAGGTGACCTGTTCGCCACACTCGGGAAGTGCATAAAAGCAACTCATGGGGAGGTTGATTTCATAGCCAATGCCCGCTGCTTCCACTAACACCTCAGGGGGCTGCTTCTCAACCAACAATCCTCTAATTCGTCCTATCATTGTTACCTCAAGCGTCCGCGCACGGTTTTACGTGCTTGACCGGACAGTTTTATTAAGTTTTGTTGTGAGTGGCCATGACACATAGCAATAGCCAAGGCGTCGGCGGCATCTGCTTGCGGCGTGGCTGGCAGTTTCAAGATATGCTTCACCATGTGTTGTACCTGTGCCTTTTCCGCAGAGCCTCGCCCAACCACTGCTTGTTTCACTTGCCGCGCGGAGTATTCTGACACGTCAATATCGGCCAAGGTCGCGGCAACAATGGCTGCGCCCCGAGCTTGTCCTAGCTTTAATGCCGAATCAGGATTGTGGGCCATAAACACTTGCTCTATGGCAAACGCGGTAGGGTTAAATTGCTCAATGAGTTGGCTGACGCCTTGGAAAATCATTTTTAGACGCAACGGGAAAGCGTTGTCACCTAGCTTAATACAGCCACTGCCCAAGTAATGGAACTTATGCCCTTGCTGCTGCACGACACCATAGCCGGTAAAGCGCGAGCCGGGGTCAATTCCCAAAATTATACTCACCCACTGACCTTATTATTATTCTCGCTTATGGAAATGGTAACTGTATGTATGACCAGTGTAAAGCTGAAGCATAAAAAAAGCGGCCTGAGCCGCTTCTTTTATCGCTATCGCTTATTCGCTTTGTTCACTCTCAGAGACAGTCACTCCGATACCCAGCTCTTGCAGAGCATCGGGATTTGCCACACTCGGGGCATCGGTCATCAAACAAGATGCTTGCGTCGTTTTCGGGAAGGCAATGACATCACGAATATTGTCTGTACCACAAAGCAACATCACTAGACGGTCAAGGCCGAACGCCAAGCCTGCGTGCGGCGGTGTACCATACTTCAACGCATCGAGTAGGAAACCGAACTTATCTTGTTGCTCTTGCTCATTGATCCCCAATACGCGGAACGCTGCTTGTTGCATCGCATTATTGTGGATACGCACCGAACCACCACCCACTTCGTAACCATTAAGAACCATGTCGTAGGCATCAGACAGCGTACCGGCAGGGTTCGCTTCCAGCTCCTCTGGGCTGACATCTTTTGGCGCAGTAAATGGGTGGTGAACAGCATGTAGATTGCCTTCATCGTCTTCTTCAAACATCGGGAAGTCTACGACCCACAATGGCGCCCATTTAGTTAAATCAGTTAGCTCAAGGTCTAAACCAATTTTCAAGCGCAGCGCACCCATGGCTTCATTGACCACATTGCGTGAGTCGGCACCAAATAAAATGATATCGCCAGTTTGCGCATTGGTGCGTTCAAGTAAGGCGGTGATCACCTCTTCGTTCAAGAATTTAGCAATCGGTGATTGCACGCCTTCCACACCCGCGTTGCGGTCATTGACCTTCATCCAGGCTAAACCTTTAGCGCCATAGATGCCGATAAATTTGGTGTACTCATCAATTTGCTTGCGTGATAACGACGCACCGCCTGGCACGCTAAGTACGGCTACGCGGCCTTTTTCATCATTAGCAGGGCCAGAGAACACTTTAAACTCAACGTCTTTAACCAAATCAGCAACGTCAATAAGCTCCATCGGGTTACGTAGGTCAGGCTTGTCTGAACCAAAACGACGCATGGCTTCGCTATAGGCCATTACTGGGAACTCGCCTAAGTCAACATTCAGCAACTCTTGCCACATATCACGGATCAGCTTTTCAGTGACACCGCGAACTTGGTCTGAACTCATAAATGAGGTTTCGATATCGATTTGCGTGAACTCTGGCTGGCGGTCGGCACGCAAATCTTCATCACGGAAACATTTAACGATTTGGTAGTAACGATCAAAACCAGACATCATCAACAGTTGTTTAAACAGCTGTGGCGACTGCGGCAGTGCATAGAAGCTGCCATGATGCACACGGCTTGGCACAAGGTAGTCACGTGCTCCTTCAGGAGTCGCTTTGGTCAGTACCGGCGTTTCAATATCGAGGAAGTCATTGCAATCAAGGAAGCGGCGAACAAAACTTGTGGCTTTGGCACGCAACTTAATGCGGTCGCTCATCTCTAAGCGGCGAAGATCCAAGTAACGGTACTTTAGACGGCGCTCTTCGGAGTTTTGCTGGTTAAAATCCAGTGGGAGAGCGTCGCTGCGGTTAATGATCTCAAGGCCAGTACCCAGAATTTCCACTTCCCCTGTGCTCATGTCTTTGTTGACTTGGCTGTCAGGGCGAGCGCGGACTACCCCTTTGACTTGTACACAGAATTCTTGGCGAAGTTTATTCGCCACATCCATAAGCCCTTCGACTTCCGGGTCGAACACCACCTGCACCAAGCCTTCGCGGTCACGCACATCGACGAAGATCAAACCACCTAAATCACGGCGTTTGTTGATCCACCCACACAGAGTAACTTCTTGGTCGACATGACTTTTATTTAAGTGTCCGCAATATATAGAGCGCATAATATTCCTGTTTTAATTGTAAGCGCGCATTGGTTTAAGCACGCAGTGGCCAAATTAATTGCGTCAATTATATAAAAACGGCTGTCAATGTCACGAAGCAAACTCCGAGTTGCATACTTATTGAGCACCTAAAGCCATAAAGCTGTGCTAGCATAGCTGCCAATCACTATGAACCGTGCTTTAGCCATGCTTTATCTAGGTTGTCCACAGTGGTCTAATACCGCGTGGAAAGGACAATTATTTGCCCAACACTGTCAGCAATCACAGATGCTCGCCCGTTACAGCGAAGTATTTAATGCCGTGGAGGGAAACACCACTTTCTATGCCGATCCTAGCCCCGATGTGGTAAAGCGCTGGCTGCACAGCAGTGATGAGCACTTTCGCTTTACCTTTAAATTTCCAAAGCGTTTTAGCCACGACAGTGCCTTGCAAGCTCCGCACGAGGAACTCACACACTGGCTTAAACTAATGGCGCCCCTATTCAGCAAAGTAGGCAGCTTGATGTTGCAATTGCCAGCAAGCTTTGCGCCAACGCACCTCCCCCGACTGCAGCACTTTATTGCCCAACTACCCAAAGACTTGCACTACAGCGTGGAAGTGCGCCACCGCGATTTTTTTACCAAAGGTGACAGCGAGCGCGCACTGAACCGATTTTTACATCAACATAATATTGATCGTGTTTGTATGGACACCCGGGCGCTGTTTGCAGTCTCCCCCTATAATGACGCCATTATTGACGCACAGCAGAAGAAACCTCATTTACCGGTGCATGCGGTGGCCTTGGGCGAACGCCCAGTGGTGCGTTTTGTGATTGCTGCGCTAAGTGATGAGTATCAGCACTATTACCAGCCTTGGTTGGCAAAGATTAAACAGTGGTTAGATGAAGGCAAGTCACCTTATGTGTTTTTACACACCGCTGACAACGACGGAGCGCCTTTACTGGCACGCCAGTTTGCCCAGGATTTGCAGCGCTTTTGTGGCTATTATCACCGTGCCGTTGAGCCATTCCCGGGTGAAAAACACCAACAGGAACAGCTCTTTTAGCACCGCTGCACTGGCCCATGTGCTGACATCACATCAGTCACAGAGGGTCGCAAGTCATGTTAGCCACACGCCGTGTATGGGGCTATTAAAGACCTAGGTTTTCCATAAAATCGTCATCGATATCCTGCTCAGCCTGCTGCTTTTTTGCTTTTTCTTCAGCTTGTTGCTTATCGGCGTGGGCACTTTCAATGATGTCATCAGGGTCTACCGCATCGGTGATGTCAAAATCATGAAGCTTGATGAACTCCGTTTTATCCATCGCCAATTCAAGGTAAAAAATATTTTGGTTCTGTGTGGTAAACGTCACACGGCGCGCCTGAGGCCTGTCCATAGTGGTATCCACAGAGATTTGCACTTGCTTGTTGATGGCCATCATTTTCGGCTGGTTTTGGGTGATCGAAGTGTGCAGTTGCTCTCTGACTTTATTCGTAAAATCACCAACAATTTGGTTCATGAGCTCCCCTAGCACATTGGACACATCATCAGAAAGGTGGCTCTTCGCTAACTCTTCCTCGGGCATGCCCATGTTGCGCAAGTAGTCCGAATAGACTTCCATCGCCGCTTGCGCGGTAAAATTCGTCACCACCAACCCTGTAAAGCCACCATCGAATAACACGAAGCAGCCAATGTCCGGGCGCATACAGGTGCGGGTAATTTTTTGCACCATGGCCGAATAGCTAATGTTATTGCCGCTGGCAGAAGACAACACCTCGGTCACCGAATGACATAACGTGGAAAGAATATCCTCGGTACTAATTACTTTGCTTTTTTTCATGCACTGTCTCACATCTTTATTTACTGGCATAAAACCATACTACAGCGGTTAACTTACTGAATAACCGAAAAACTAGCCAGTACTGTTTACATTTTTTGGCACCTTTTGTGACTCAACGAAAGCGAATGCAGCCTAATGCGGCCGATTTGTGCTGCTAAAGCTCACCACAGCGCCAACAAATTTGATAAAATATTGTCATTGTTTCTATCTAGAGCTTAGCAAAGTGTCAGTGAAAGACAGTATTTATGCTGCTGAACAGCAAGTAAAAGATTTCACCTTCGATGCCAACGTCGTCGAGGTGTTCCCAGATATGATTGAACGCTCGGTACCAGGGTATGCCACCATCGTTAGCACCCTTGGTAAATTAGCCGGCAAATACGCACAGCCACATACACGGCTGTATGATTTAGGCTGCTCGCTAGGCGCCGTCACCTTAAGTATGCGCCGCAACCTCACCCAAAGTGGCTGTGAAATAGTCGCCATTGATAATTCTCAAGCCATGGTTGAACGTTGTCGCATGCATTTGCAAGGCTTTCGCTCTGCTGTGCCCGTTGACGTGCAGCTTGGCGACATTCTTGATGCTAAGCTTGAAAACGCCTCTGTCGTGGCGATGAACTTCACCATGCAATTTATTCCACCCGAGCAACGCCATGCCCTGCTTACGCGCATTTTTAACGCCCTAAAGCCCGGCGGTGTGTTGCTGCTAAGTGAAAAACTCAAGGGCGAAAATGCCGATGTCGATGAGTTATTGATTGACCTCCATCATGATTTCAAGCGTGCCAATGGCTACTCAGAATTAGAGATAAGCCAAAAGCGCACCGCCATTGAAAATGTCATGCGCACCGACACCTTGAGCACCCACATTGAACGCTTGCAAGATGTCGGCTTTAGCCAAACCCAAGTGTGGTATCAGTGCTTTAACTTTTGCTCTATGGTCGCAATTAAATAAACGGAACAGTTATGAATCAATGGTTTAATCAGTTTTATCAACACATTGCCTGCACCGATTTGAGCCACTGGCTAAATACCTTGCCTGGGCAGTTGCAACATTGGCAGGACCAAGCTCGTCATGGCGATATGCCAAAATGGCAAAAAGTGCTGAACAACCTGCCTGAGTTAACGCCATCAAACATTGATGTTCGTACGCAGGTCGCAATAGGCCAAGCCGAAGACATTAGCGACGGCGAACGTAAACAGTTAACGCATCTACTAAAGCGCTTTATGCCATGGCGTAAAGGCCCGTTTTCACTGTTTGGTATCGACATTGATACCGAATGGCGCAGCGACTGGAAATGGGATCGCGTGTTACCCCATATCAGCGATTTATCACATCGTAAGGTCCTAGATATTGGCTGCGGCTCAGGCTACCACCTGTGGCGTATGCGTGGTGAAGGCGCCGAACTGGTGGTGGGCATCGACCCCAGTGACTTGTTTTTGTGTCAATTCCAAGCCATTAAACAATATCACCCAGATCCCGCTGTGCATTTGCTGCCCTTGGGCGTTGAACAACTACCAGCATTAAGAGCCTTCGATACGGTATTTTCCATGGGGGTGCTTTATCATCGGCGCTCCCCTATCGATTTCTTAGCACAGCTAAGAGCGCAATTGCGCCCGGGAGGTGAACTGGTGTTAGAAACCTTAGTCGTGGAAGGCGATATTCACACGGTACTGATGCCAGAAGACCGCTATGCAAAGATGCGCAACGTGTGGTATATCCCAAGCACCGACGCATTGCAGCTGTGGTTGCGACGCGTCGGCTTTAAAGATATCCGCGTTGTTGACACCGATCAGACGTCATTGGCAGAGCAACGGCGCACGTCGTGGATGGAAAATGAGTCGCTGGCCGACTTCCTTGACCCGAATGATGTCAACAAAACCATTGAAGGGTATCCAGCGCCACTTCGTGCCGTGCTGGTTGCCACAGCCTAACAAGGACATTCGTCCTCCTTTTTCTAGCCTCCAAGGGGCATTTGCTGTAAAATGCCCGGCGTTTCTAAGCAACCCCTAAATTTATTTGAGGAAAACCTGTGAGCGAACAAAAACAGTCTCTTAGCTACAAAGACGCTGGCGTCGATATTGACGCTGGTAACGCCCTCGTTGAGCGCATTAAAGGCGTTGTTAAAAAGACTAAACGCCCTGAAGTGATGGGCGGAATTGGTGGCTTTGGCGCGCTCTGCCAGCTCCCCACTGGCTACAAAGAGCCTGTTCTTGTTGCTGGTACTGACGGCGTTGGCACTAAGCTACGCCTCGCTATCGACCTAAAAAAGCACGACACGGTAGGGATTGACCTTGTGGCCATGTGTGTCAACGACTTGATTGTCCAAGGTGCGGAGCCATTATTTTTCCTAGATTACTACGCCACTGGAAAGTTAGATGTTGATACCGCCGCCGATGTGGTCACCGGTATTGGCGCAGGCTGTGAGCTTTCAGGTTGTGCCCTTATAGGTGGTGAAACTGCAGAAATGCCAGGGATGTACGAAGGTGAAGACTACGACATGGCTGGCTTTTGCGTTGGTGTGGTGGAAAAACAAGGCATTATCGATGGCACCAAAGTCGCAGCTGGCGATCAACTCATTGCGTTAGCCTCAAGTGGTCCTCATTCCAATGGCTATTCACTGATCCGCAAGGTACTTGAAGTGTCGGGCGCAGATACCAGCAGCGAATTTGCCGGCAAACCTCTTGCCGAACATCTACTGGAACCTACCCGTATCTATGTTAAGCCGGTACTGGAACTACTTAAACAAGTCGATGTGCATGCGCTTTCACACATCACAGGTGGCGGCTTCTGGGAAAATATTCCACGTGTACTACCACAATCAGCTAAAGCCGTGATCAAAGGCGATAGCTGGCAGTGGCCTGCGGTATTTAACTGGCTACAAGAAAACGGCAATATCGAAACACACGAAATGTACCGCACCTTTAACTGTGGTGTCGGTATGGTTATTGCTGTGCCAGCCGATAAACTAGAGCAAAGCTTAAGCATCCTGAAAGACGCAGGTGAAGACGCATGGCACATCGGTGAAATTCAAGATGCCGGCGCTGATGAAGAGCAAGTAGAAATTCTAGGTGGAAGTAAGTAATGGCCCATGCCCGACTCGTTGTATTGATTTCGGGCAGCGGCTCAAACTTGCAAGCGATTATTGACGCCTGTGCAGCGGGAAATATTCCCGCTGAAGTATGCGCGGTGATCAGCAACAAAGCCGACGCCTATGGCCTAGAGCGCGCTCGCAATAGCGGGATCCGCGCTGAAGTACTAGACCATAAAGCTTTTGCCTCTCGCGATGAATACGATGTGGCTCTGGGTGAGCTTATTGATAGTTTTTCACCAGACTGTGTTGTATTAGCTGGATTTATGCGTATTCTAACCCCTAGCTTAGTGCAAAAATTTAAAGGAAAAATGTTGAACATTCATCCTTCATTGTTGCCTAAGTATCAAGGGCTGAACACCCACCAGCGCGCACTAGATGCAAACGATAAAGTGCATGGCGTTAGCGTTCACTTTGTTACCGAGGAGCTCGATGGCGGACCTGTGATTGTCCAAGCCCAAGTGCCCATTGAAAATGGTGACACAGCACAAACGCTGGCACAAAAGGTCCATGCACAAGAACATATAATCTATCCGTTGGTAGTAAAGTGGTTCAGCGAACAACGACTGACGATGGAAGATAACTATGCAGTGCTCGATAACAACACCCTTCCTAGCCAAGGTGCCGACCTTAACGCGTACTTGGACAGCTAATATTTTATTGGTCGCAGCGTTAGGCTGCGGCTCTTTCGCCGCTGATGCACAGGCGCAATCTCAAGCCAGCGATGCAACCTCTGCCCTTACTGAATACAGCGCGGAGTACCATGTCACTCGCCAAGGTGAACGCCACGGTAAAGCAAGGCGCGCCCTCACGCGTATTGACGATAGCCACTACCAACTGAGTTACCGCAGCGATATAGAGTGGATGATTTTTTCCGATGAACGTGAAGAAACCAGTCGCTTTCAATTTACCGATGGCGAAGTAACGCCTATTTACTACACCATGGAGCGCACCGGTACAGGCCCTGATAAAGAGTACAAAATCAGCTTCGATCACAGCAATCAACAAGTATTCAGTAATGAGTCTAAATACGCGCTCGATTGCCCTTGGAAAGCAGATTATCAAGATGTACTGTCTTACCAAATAGCCCTGCGCAAAGCATTAGCTGAAGGACAAGAGCGATTTGCCTACCCCATAGTGGATAAAAAAGGTAATAGTCGCGAATATGCTTTTGAGGTTGTCGGCACTGAAACCATCACCTTACCTATTGGCAATGTAGAAACAGTTAAGGTAAAGCGCCTTTACGATAACGATAAGCGCCAAGCAATCGCTTGGTTTGCACCCAAAATGAATTACATGATGGTGCGTATGTACAAGGGCAAAGATGGTGTCGAACAATTCCAGGTTGAACTGGCCAAATATGTTCCCTACACCCCGCTATAAAAATGTCGGCAAGTAGCATCGCTGCTTGCCACGCTCTCTACCCACATGATTGACTCGGTGCGCCACGCACGGCAACGAGTTGGCCTTGAATATTAAACTCTAACTGCATAAGCATATCCTTTTCAGGCACCCTCGCCGGCGTATTTAAACGCGCCAATAACGGGGCACTCAACGCAAGCAGCACTTGCTCTTGGCAATCAGCAAGTAGCCAATCATCATCAAGGTGCACAACACGCGCTATACGCTGGTACTCACCTTCAATTGCCGCACCATAAGCAAGTTGTTGGCGCTGTAACTGCGCGCTTAATTGACGCTCAGCATCTTCAATGTTGCGAATTTCCTTGGGCACCACCGCACTCACACGCACGCGCTGCTCACTGCCTTGCAAATCATAGATTTCAATACGCTGATAAGACGCCAAGGTGTAAGTACTCGGTGCAGGCCCATGATACTGCTGCCAACTTATCGCGCCGAGCACAAATACAGCGGCACAAGCCATGAGCCACTGTGTTCGCATCCACCATGCTTGCTTGATGCGCCTTGATTTAAATAAGGTGTGGTGCAAATGCTTCTTTTCAGTATCAGTTAATCGCTGCTCTCGCTTTTGCCGCTGATGCGCTTGGTGTAAACGCTCGTCACTTAACTTAGTCATTCTTTGCTCCTGCTTGCAGTACTATCGCCAACTTGTCTCTGGCATAGCGTAAACGGGTTTTGACACTCTCTTTGGCGGTGTGAGTAATGGTCGCGATCTCACCCAAGCTGAACCCCTCGAGTTGGAGCATCAGCGCCTCTTTTTGATGAAAGGGCAGCTGCTGCATGGCCGCTGATAACTGGGCTAGTTCAGCATCAGCAATGAGTCTATCAACCTGCTGATGGTCTATATTCAAGATGGTAGCTATTTCATCCGTGTCGATATCTAGCGTCACTTTAACCCGCCGGGCATAATCAATTACGCGATTTCGAGCGACACGAAACAGCCACGCTTTAAAACTGCCGTGACCTTGGTCTTGATAGCGCTGCGGATGCGAGAGCCACATTAGCCATATTTCCTGCAGCATATCTAATGCCAGTTGCCGACGGGTGTGCGTATCGTCAATCACACTGCCTAGTTGCGCTTGCACAAAGTAAAGTAAATCGTCGCTCAAGCGCGATATTAACGCGTGCTTCGCCGCTTTACTCTGAGCATCCCCCTTGAGTGCTTGGTGCACTAACTGCTCATCGCTCAACGGCTCATTTTGTTGTAACTTTGGCTTTAAAAACCAAGCCGCTGCGGCTTTTATCATAACGACTCCTTGGTGCGGCAACCGCAGTTGCCGCTCTCCCTTTATTGCTGCAAATTAAAGTCTAACCTTACTTGTTGATTGCGCTGTACTTGCGCACCACCGTTATTAAGCATGGGGTTAAACTTCCACTTGCGCAGTGCTTTTAAGGCATGGCGGTCGAAAATACGTTTGGGTTCGCTGTCTATAACCTCAGCGTTCATTACCGCCCCCGTTGCGGAGATATCATATCTTAATACCACAAACCCTTCGATACCCTCGCGCGCCGCCTGCGGTGGATATTGAGGTGGTACTCTTACCAAAGGTCTTGCCGCGCCTTGTGCCGCACTTGGAAAAGCATCAAGTTGAGTCGAAGGTGCGGGTACATCAGGGGTAACCGCTATTGTCCCCGGACCCTCAAAGGCAGGCTCAGCCGCTACTTGTGGACGCTCCTGCGGTCGCGGTGGTACTTTAGGCGGCACCGGTTTCGCTTTCTCAATGACCTTGGTTGGCTCTTTGGGCTGGAGGATCTCGACGATGGGATACTCCTTCGGTGCATCAGGCACCCTGGCAGGGCCATCGAGTAAAGACACCATAAATAAGAAAATAGCGAAGGTCACCGCACTACCAAGAAATACACACGCCAATATTTTTGCGCTGGGAGCGAAGAGCTGATTCTGAAATGTTTGCGTTTGTTGCATAGTAATCCCCTTTTGAAAACACACCCATTTAAACGGGCTTAGCAACAAAACGCCGGGGGAAACAAAAAGGGGTGAATTTATTTTTCTTTTTCTGCGTTAAACCAAAACTCAATCTCATCGGTCTGCACTTCAAAGTGCGCCTCATGCTCAACATGAGCAGGTACGCAATACCACTGCCCTGCACCAACGCGCTGCGTTTTACCATTCATCGTCAGTATTAATTCTCCTTTTATGATCACCCCATGGTTGTCTGTGTCATGGGTGTGCGCAGCAATGGTGGTACCTGCGGGGTATGAAGCAAATAACACGTCGCAGCCCTGCGCTTTTAATTGATAGGCATCAAAACGGCCATCATAGAGCGCCAGTTCACGTATTTTATCTGGGTAACTTCCGGGCATTCGTGCTCCTTAATGGTGTGAAAAATATTGCCACTGATGAAAAATATAGATGATTTTAAACTCTTTGGGTTTAGACCTCGTATGAGTGTGGACAATAAAAAGGAGTCAGCCGATGTTCTCATGGTTTAAATCGAATCCCACCAAAAAACTTGAACGCCAACACGCGCAGAAACTCGAACAAGCCATGCATGCCCAGCGCAACGGCAACATTCGCGGTTATTCACAATTAACCTACGAGGCCGATGAAATCTATAAAAAGATTAAAGAGCTAGAAAAAGCGCAAAACATCTAAAAAAGAGATACCAGCACCGAACTATATGCAGGCCATTGCTGCCTTCTATTTATAGCAGGTGCATTTGCCGATGCATGGGCTTGCGCCCTTCACAGCAATATCTAGTCAGACCCTTCTAAATAATGCTCAATATCTGCAATAAGCTCAGGCAGGCTAGTGTCGATTTCTTGCAATTCGACCTGCACCTCTAAGGTTCCACTGCCAGCCAAGTGCTCCACCTCAGCAAGTAGTTGATGTAATCTTGTTGCACTAATTTCGCCACATAAGCCTTTTAGAGAATGCGCCACTTGACGCACCTGTTCATGATTTTCATCGTTAAGGCTTTGGTGCAGTTGAGCCAGTTTTTGTGGTGCGGTTTTGATAAACAGTCGGCATATTTTATTTAGCAACACCTCTTTATTTAATAGCCGAGAGAGCGCCGCGTTTCTATCCCAGAGAGGCTGTTCAGAGTCTTGCGTATGACTAAGTTGCTCAACTGCCTGGGGCTGAGAATGATTGTCATAATTTGATAACCCCCAGTGCAGAACTTTTTCCAGTGCCTCATCTGGGTTGATAGGCTTACTAATATAATCACTCATGCCCGCTGTTAAACACTTCTCTCGCTCCCCCATCATGGCATTTGCCGTCATCGCAATGATGGGAATATTGGTAAACTCAGAACCGGCAACACCCGCACGAATTTGCTCGCTAGTTTGGTAACCGTCGAGAACAGGCATCTGACAATCCATCAATACACAGTTAATGGCTTTGCCCTCGCGCGCACTGCTTTGCAACATATCAATAGCTTGTTTGCCGTTATACGCTTTTTCAAGCTCTACTGGCAAGGTATTCAATACGCCGCACGCCACTTCAACATTGATTTCATTATCATCAACTATCAACACTCGACAACCACTGATGCGCTGCATTAACTCCTCAGAAATATCATCAGCGCGCTCATTAGCTTCATTTTTTCCGCGCGTTAAGGGTATGACCTCTTTTGCGCCTATGAGCCTTAACAAGTCGCTGTGAGTCAAAGGCTTACTGATTGTAACAACATCAACACTGAGGCTTTTTGGCGATCCCGTACCCGGCTGCTGTAGCAATAAAAGTTGGGCTTGTGGGCAGTCTTGCTGCCACTTGGTGACCAACTTACTTAGCTCCTCAGCACTGTAAGCTACACCATCAATAAAGATAAAGTCGTACTCTGCACCACCTGGTGCTTGTTCTATATCATTGTCAACAAGCCCTCCTTCACCTTCAATCAAGTGACATATATGCGCTTGCGTGTATTTATTCTGGCTTATCACAGCGCTGCGTTTTTGGTCGAAATGAGTTATTTTCTGAGTCATCCTCACACTTTCCAGGGGCAAGGAGATATAAAAGCTAAACCTGCTGCCTTCACCTTCTTGGCTGCTTACACTTATATCACCAGCCATTAATTGGCATAATTGCTTGCAAATAGATAACCCCAGGCCCGTTCCCCCATAGCGTGCGGCAATGTTGCCATCGGCTTGGCTGAATGCCTTGAATAACTGCGATTGTGCCTGCTCATTAATGCCTATACCACTATCTTCCACACTAACTTGTAAACGATATGATTGGCCATCAATGACATCACCTATAGCAATGACACGAATATACCCTTGTTCCGTGAATTTAATGGCGTTACTGATAAGGTTATTCACTATTTGCGTAAAGCGAAGAGGATCGGCCACTACCTGCGTGCAGCACAGCTGCTGGGTATCGATAAACACTTCCAGCCCCTTATCATAGGCACGAGCAGCACAGGACTCAACCAAGCTTTCCAATAGCGACACGGGGTCAAAAGGTTTGGCATTTAAATCGAGCTTTCCGGCTTCTATTTTTGATAAGTCTAAAATATCGTTTATCAGCAGCGTTAAGTTAGACGCGCTTAGCTCCATCATATCGGTTAATTTCTTAGCCTTCTCGGGCAGTGGCTCGCGCTTTAAAATGTTGAGCGTGCCAATTACACCGTTAAGAGGGGTACGTAGTTCGTGACTGATATTGGAAATAAATGCGCTTTTGATATCACTATTCTTTAGAGCTTCATCTTTAGCTTGCGCGAGAGCTTGGGTACGCTGTCGGACCTTGGCCTCTAATTCAGAGTTTAGGCGTTTGACTTTCAGCTCTGCCGCTTTTTCTTTACTGATATCGCGAATAATGAGCGCGATACCTATTAAATCTTGAGATTCAGATACGACGGGGCTAACCGAAATAGCCAAATATAAAGCACGCTCGTCAATAGCCACTTCACACTGATCTTTTATCTGTGTTTCCGATGTTTGCAAATCAGTAATGTACTTTTCCACCGGTAGTTTTTGTAACAGCGATAGTTGCTCGTAATATTTACCAATTCCAGCTTGGCTAGTGACAACCAACAGCTGCTCAGCAGCATGATTTATACTCGTTATTTGCCCCTTTAAATCAATACCGACTATGGCATCAATCGAACCCTCCACAATCGCTGAGGACTCACGACGCGCGTCCGCAAGCAATTGACTGCGAATGGCGCTGCGATGAAAAGTAACAATTAAAACTGAAGAGAGCAGCACAACCACGGCTAAAAATGAATAAGTTAAAAGCCGCTTCTCATTTATAATCCCGTTAATATAGGTTTCAGGAGTGAGTACATTAAAGTTAACAAACCCATACTTATTGTTAGGCCGAGTTTGTACTTTTTCAGAATAGATATACACGCCCTGTTGCTCTGAAAAGCGTTGCTCTGCAAAGTATGTATTTTCATACTCAATAGGCCTGCTATATAGCGACGACCAGGTTATATCTGGAGCTAAATCACGAGTGAATCGATACTGCTCGTTGGGGTGGTAAATAACATCCCCCTCAGAGCTGGTGATCACTAGATGTGAATAATCAAACGTGGTTTCTACTAGTTGTGAGATAAGCTGGTTGGCATTGACATTCATAATCAAAAACGCGAACCGCTTGCCTTGCTCACTGTAAATAGGTATTGCAAAACGCAACATAGGTTTATAGGGGAAGGATATATCACCAAATTCACGATTTAACGATAACGGCGACATGTAAATTTGGTTTAACCCCAGCTGTGAGCTGGGTAAGAAATATCCTTCACCCGCTTTATTCTGTAAGGAATAATCCGGCACGGCTTCCACTGCAGCGCCACGACGCTGCACACGAACCAATTCATTGCCTTCGGCATTTATGGCGATGACCCGTAGTTGCTCTACAGCAAGGTTGTTCTCCATAAAACCGATAAAAATGGTTTCGAGACGTTCTTTCCATTGTGTGTACGTGGTTCCATCATAAGCATCAACGCCGTTATTAAAATGTGCTCGGGGCAACCCAGAGATTGGCGGCGTAGAATGTAAAAAACGCAGGTTGGCCTTATAGTTAGCAACGGATTTAGTCACCACTTCTTTAAGTCGCTCCGCAGTTTCCTCCCGGTCTACACGTATCTGCTTTAATGTATTTTGTTTTACATTCCCTTCAAATATGAACACTGTGGCAATGGTAATAAGTACAAATAATAAGGTCGCTGCCCATATAAAGGCGCCGGACTTTAGTTTTCTTGAACTGCTGTGTTTTGCTTTGCTCATGTTTACTTCCCTGCTAATTATTTATATCACAGAGCGGTTCACTGTCAGTGCACCACTTGCGCAAGACCGCAGACAATTGCTCATACTCAATAGGTTTAGTAAGAAAATCATCCATCCCTGCATCAAAGCAGCGTTGTCGGTCTGCCGATAGCACATTGGCCGTTAGCGCAACCACTGGGACTGAGCCGTAACTGGGCAACGTTTTAATTACGCGCGTCGCCTGCGGGCCATCAAGTACTGGCATTTGCATGTCCATAAAGATAATGTCATAAGCTCCAGCCTCACACATGGCAATCGCCTGCTCCCCATCGCTTGCCATACTGATAGCCGATATCCCGAACTCATTAAGTAGCGCCTCTGTCACCACTTGATTAATCTCATTATCCTCGACAACCAGCACGCTCAGTGTTGATAGGTCTTGCTCGTGGATATTCTGTTCTTGCAAGCTTACATCGGTCTGTTGCTTGTGCGCACTCACTTGAGTGCTGAGCTCAAAGTAAAAATGCGTACCTTGGCCAAGCTCACTTTCCACCTTTAAAGCGCTTCCCATTAGCGCCAATAGTTTGCTGGTAATGGTGAGTCCCAGGCCCGTACCGCCAAAACGTCGAGTAATGGATGTATCAGCTTGAGAAAAGGCTTCAAAAAGCGAGGAGATATGCTCTGGTGCTATGCCAATCCCTGTATCTGAGATACTAAACAGTAATGTTAGATCATCGCCTTTTTGCTGGCTTATGGTCACATTCAAAGCCACACTGCCTTTTTCGGTGAATTTCACGGCATTGCCTAACAAATTCATGAGTATTTGCTTTAACCGGGTCTCATCTGCGTCAAAAATAAGATTATTGTCGCTCTGTGTTGCGCTAATAAATAACTGAACACCTTTGGCCTCAGTTTGCGCAGCAAAAAGGTGACGAAGTTCCTCAAGAAGGGAAGTAAGCTCAACAGGCTGATATTCTAATTCAATTTTCCCAGCCTCAATTTTACTTAAATCGAGGATATCGTTAATGATCACCAGCAAACTCGTGCCAGAAGAGCGAATCATACCCAACATGCGTTTTTGTTCTGGGCTTAATGCCGTGTTACTAAGCTGCCTTGCCATACCGAGTATACCATTCATGGGCGTGCGAATTTCATGGCTCATATTGGCTAAAAACTCTGACTTCACCTTGCTCGTACGCTCAGCTGCCTGTTTAGCAACAATTAAGTCTTTACTGAGTTCGCGAAAACGATTAGCAGCGCCAGCTAAGACGCCTATTTCATCTTTGCGTTCAGTGTCAGTAATCGGTGCAGATAAATCACCTTGTAAAAAACAACGAAAACTATTGGTCAGTCTGCGCACCGCTTTGGCAATATGAAAGTGGAAAAACAGCGCCAGAACGACAATATAAAGTGCAGCCGACATCCCCAAGAAATTAAGGATCTGAGTTGTATTCGAAACACTGGACTCTGCCGTATGCTTGATTTGCTGCAGTCTTTCAAGTGATTGCTCTCTTAATGTATCCGCTAGGGCGCTAAATTCAATGGCATCTCCTGCCATCACTACATTAACTAAGGTGAAATAATTACGGTTGGCCTGCACACTTTTATTAAATGCGCTCTGATACGCTTTTACCAATGGCACGATTGAGCCTACTAACTCTGGATACTTATTCACTAACTGCGCACTGAGATTGCGATCGAAAGCTAAAATCGTCTTAATAATTTGTCTGACTTCTTGGCGCTTAGCATAATCTTTTTTTGTTAAAAACAATCGAGCGTTATAGTGCAAACGGTGCCAAGAGTTTATTGCCTCGGTGAGCGCAAGAAGCTCGTCGGTATTAGTGGATAATTCTTTAAGGCCCTCTAGACGGTCAATGGCACCTTGATAAATTCTTGGTAAATCGTCATCAATCAGTGAGCTGCGGATGGTGTAGCGTTTAGTCAACACCGCGAGGTTGTTACCATAGCGCTCGACCAAATCGTTCATTGCATCAATATAGGTTTGCTCGCTAGGCGCTACACTGGCGTCATCGAGTATATCAAGGCGCTGCTGAATACTGCGGTAGTTTTGCTCTATTTTTTCAAATACGGCGATACTCCCAGAGGCCCCATATACCGAAATATCGCGTTGCATTTCAACAATGTCTTTATTAATACGCAAAATACCGATAGCGTGGTTGCTGATTTCGGTAATATCATCAACAGAGCGTTCTATACTCTTTAGCCTGCGGTCCATTACAAGGTAACTGGCAACCAATGTAACCACCACCAGCGTCAATGCTAAAGTAATTTTTGCGGCAACGGAGCGAGATATGAATTCAATCACCACCTATCCTTACGCATTGAGTAATTCATACCATTTATCAAGACTATAGTCGTAATTTGGCATCACCGTATTCCACACCGCAACATTAGAAAAACGTTTTGTGTAACTGCCACCGTTACGTATTTGCCCAGCCCGGACCGATACCTTGCCATCAGTGCCACGCAAATCCATACTGGCTTCATGACCCTCATACCAATATTGCCACTCTGCTTTGGACATCAATGGCTGACTACGCTGGGGGTTAGAAATATAGTAGCCTTGGCGTGCAATAAAGGCCCCTGGGTAACCTGATAACCACCAATTCATATATTCATACGCTGCGTCTTTGACAGCTCCGGAGGTGTGTGCTGATAAACACATGACCCCATGCCATGCCCGGTAGCCTTCCTTAGGCGCTGCATAGATCACAGGGATCCCCTGCCCTCGACAAGCACTCACTCCCGGCGAAAACATGCTTTGTATATGCACTCGGTTCGTTTTCATAAAATCGACCGACTGGGGTACGGAGGTCCAAAAGCCAGAGAAATGACCTTGGCGCTTTTTAGCAAGCAAAATACTGAACAGCTTATCAATTTCAGCAATGGACATATTGCCCATGTCTTTAAATGTCATGAGTCCTTGGCCCTGCACTGCCAAAGCGGCATCAAAAATGCCGATGGTTGGTGCATTGACAAGCGCCACTTTACCTTTGTTTTGCTCATCCAAGAGCCATGACCAAGACTCTGTTTCATAAGCTCGACCTTTAGCAATGTGCTGAGTGTTATAGCCAAAAGAGTCAACATTGTGCACGTAAGGCATAAAGCTAACTTTGTCTGTGGCCTGCGGCCCTAACTGGCCATCATCCTGCACATACAAGATTTTATTGGGCGCATCCCCTACCCCCACTCTTGCGTTTTCAGTCAGTTGCCCCGTTTTTGTTAGGTTATTAATTTCATCCCAGTAAGTTAACCTATCAACGTCAATGGGTTGTATCGCGCCTGCTTGCCATAAAATATTAATAGAGTCCGACCACTGCTCGTATACATCAAATGAGCTTGGATCTGCCGCTGCTTTTTGTAACAGTGGCGCACTGCCCATAGGGGAAAACACCAAGTGAATACCCAACTCGCGCATCGCTCGTTGGCGTAGCTCTTCTTGTAAGGTCACATGTGTGCCCATGACCCTAAGGGTGACTTTTTTCTTTGCGAAGACATAGGGCGCTTTGAGAGCAAGCGTTGATACCGCCGCCCCCTCACCTAGGGTACGTAAAAATCGCCGACGTGTGGGAGAGTAGCTCATCAACCGGACTCCTGTCGTTAAGTTTGCTACAAAGTGTAGACTAAGCCCTTAAATTAGAAAAATTTTCTTCCCTCTTGGCAGTACTTAATCGAGACACTGATACCGGTTTCGACCCGCTCGTTTAGCCTCGTAAAGGGCTTGATCTGCATCCGCTATCAGTGTTTCAAGGGCTACTTCAGCGTTCTGATTACTGGTTGTAGCACCAATACTAACGGTCACCCGCGAAGACGGCGAATAGTCATGTTTAAGATTAGCTACGCTTAAATTATTCATTATTTGCTTGCAAATAAATTCGCAACCACTTGCATCCGTATAGGGCATGATCACTAAGAACTCCTCACCGCCAAAGCGTACCGCCACATCATGGGGTCTACGCAAGCTCTGTTGCAACACCTGCGCAACCAGCTTAAGGCATTCATCGCCTTGGGGGTGACCATAGTGGTCGTTGTATTGCTTAAAGTGGTCAATATCGACCATCAATACACTAAAAGGTTTACATTCACGTATAGATTGACGCAATGAGTTCACGACTTCCTCATCTAAGTAGTGGCGATTGTAAAGTCCTGTCAAAGAGTCTTTATAAGTGAGCTTAATGAGAGCTTCCAGTCTCAGTTTATTTTCAAGGTGATTTTGCGTCCGGTGGATTAACGTAGAGGCCGCAACGGGTTTTCCGATAAAATCACTGGCTCCCGCCTCCCAGCATGCATTTTGCGATTGGGTGTCATAGGTGCCAGTCACAAAAACCACGGGCACTTGTTCAAGCAAAGCGCTTTGTTTTAGCTCTTTACAGACCTCTAAGCCACTAATATGGGGCATGTTAACGTCGAGTACAATTAAATCGGGTATCTCAGCAGCGCAGTGCGCTAAAACCTGAGAACTATCACTCAATGTGGTGACATCAAAGTACTCTTCTAACATTGCTTCTAAGGTTAGCCGTGCAATTTCATCATCGTCGACTACCAGCACTTTACACTGGGAAAGCGGTTTTATATCTAGGTGCATAGCGTTCCTGCTGCTTGTTGCTCTAATAATTGTGACAATGACACAGATACCATAGGTTTAGCCAGTAAATACCCTTGGCCAATGCCGCACCCCAAAGAGCGGAGCTTTCTGGCTTGCGGTTCGGTTTCAATGCCCTCTGCGACAATTTCCAAGCCTAACGAATTTGCTAGATCTATGATAGCCGTCACAATATCTAACGCTTGGGGCTCTGCCAGCATATCTCGCACAAAAGACTGGTCGATTTTCAGCACATTCAGGGGGAAGAGCCTTAGATAAGAAAGACTTGAGTAGCCGGTACCAAAGTCATCAAGAGCAATGCTCACACCCATATCCGCGATGGATTGTAGCTGAGTGACCGTTTGCTCGTAACTGTCTATCAGTGCAGATTCAATAACCTCGAGCTCTAAATATCGACTCGGCAGCTGAGTTTTCTCAAGTATAGCGGCAACGGTATCGACCAGCGCAGAGTCAGAAAACTGCTTTGCCGATATATTAACCGCCACTTTCTGCGCATGCCCAGCATCGAGCCATGTTTTGGCGTCACGACAGCATTGCTCTAAAACCTGTTCACCAAGACGATAAATCAACCCTGACTCTTCAGCATATTCAATAAACTGGGCTGGCGATATTAACTTGCCATCTGCGTCTCTTAATCGCACTAACCCCTCTGTTCCGATAATGCTATTGGTATTTAAGTCAAATTTAGGCTGATAGTGAACTTCTAACGCGTTTTGCTCCAGTGCTTCACGAAGCGTATAGCCGACAGCTAAGCGTTGGTTCATTTCGTGTTGTAAATCATCGCTGAAATAACAGTAACTATTCGCCCCTGCTTGTTTCGCCTTATACATAGCTGAGTCGGCATGACGAAGCATTTCTTCAACACTGGAGGCATCGTCTGGATAGACGCTGATACCCACACTGGCACTCAAGTTGTGTTGCTCACCTCCCAACCGAAAAGGCTTAGCGATGACATCTAGCAACTGGCTAATTAACCCCTCCAACCCGAACGAACTTTTCTCTTGCGGCACCACCAACGCAAACTCATCGCCGCCGACACGAGCAACAGTAATATCACTACAGGCAAAGCGGTCAAGACTGTGGCCAACATGCGCGATAATTTCATCGCCGATGTGATGGCCCATGGCGTCGTTTATATATTTAAAGTTGTCTAAATCAAGCAGCATTAAGCTCACTTTACGTTTGCCGGCCGAAGCTCTGGCAATACCTTGTGTAAGCCGGTCGTGCAACAGTACTCGATTAGGCAGTGCGGTGAGCTGATCATGATGAGCGAGGTAGGTCATTTGCACTGACATAGCGAGGGTTTCACTCACGTCCTGAAACACCATCACGGCACCACGCTTCTGGCGTTGCTCGTCAAGGATTGGCGCAGCACTGTCCTCCACGCGATACTCCAGCCCTTGTTTACTGACCAGTTGAGTATTTATTGCCATGGCCACAGGCCTATTTTCTTTTAATGCCACGGTCAAAGGATTAATAGACGCTTCTTTCGTTGAGACATCCCTTAGCTTCATCACCTCTTCAATATGTCGTCCCTTAGCAGCGGTTTGCGACCAACCGGTCAAACGTTGTGCGACCGGGTTCAGGTAGGTGATACAGGCATGCTCATCGGTCGAAATTACGCCATCCGCGATAGAGTCTAGGGTAATGCGCAGATGCTCTTTTTCTGCCGCCAGTAACCTTTGTGTCTTTTCCAATGCTCGCTCTTGTGCACGCACTTTGGCATGGTTCTCTACTCGCATACGGCACAACGTAAGATTCAAAGGCTTGGAGATAAAGTCGATGGCACCCAGCGCGAGTGCGCGCTCTTCGATTTCCGGGTCGTTGTGTGCAGTGATAACAACAATGCGCAGCGCACTAGGTGAGGGCTGGCGTTGAATTTGGGCCAGTAAGTCAAAACCGCTGACGGTAGGCATTTCTAAATCGAGCAACAGAATATCTGGCTTAAAATCGGCAATAAGCGCCATCGCTTCGCTGCTCTCGTTACATGATTGAACCTCACCTATCCCCGCCAACGCATGTTCAAGCTGAAGGGTATTAATGGGCTCATCATCAATCACGAGAATTTTACTTAGTTCGGTCATTTACACTCTCACAACAAACAAGACGCTCAATAAAGATAGCGTTAAACATATTGAAAAGCGACACCACAAAACGAGTTTAGTCATGGGCGCAGCGTCTACTTTATTGCTTAATTATGCTGTCACACTAAGCAAACCTCTTCGACACAGCGTTTTCTTTAATGATCATTTAAGTAGTGACTGCTCTTTAGCTAGTGACCCCGAAGTCAATCATCGCCTTTTTTAAAACACGACTTTCTCAACGTGTATTTGCAAACGCTTAGCCAGACGAATTAAGTTGGCGCGATCAACACCTAAATGCTTGGCTGTTCGGCTCCAGTTGCCTTGATGAGCCTGTAAGGCATGTTTGACTATCCGGCGTTGGTAATCATCCACAGCCTGGCGCAAATTAATCGGTTGCTCTGTCGTCATGGAGCCAGGCGTTATATCTGATAGAAGTGGCGTTTGCGTGTTCTCCTCGGTGTTTAGCGGGTCTGATTTTCTTTGCGTTGTCTCATGCAGTTCATCGCAGTCACCGAGCGTCACAGTCACTAGGCTATCATGGCGGCTGTGTATTGGTACTTTGGCACAGGCCTTTAATGCTGCGCGGTTCAATAAGTGCTCAAACTCGCGAACATTGCCCGGCCAAGTATACTGGGCGAGTCTGTCTAAAAGCGCTGGGGAAATTTTCAGCTGGTTTACACCGAGTTTTCGCCTTGCACGCTCGATAAAGAAACCAGCCAATAGTGGGATGTCTGCCATACGCTCACGTAAAGGCGGCACTTTTAATGGGTATACGTTGAGGCGGTGATACAAGTCGCTGCGAAAGCGCCCGCTTTCCACCTCAGCTTTTAAATCACGATTGGTGGCGGCAATAACACGCACATCCACCTTTATCACTTCATCTTGGCCAACAGGTTGAATCTCATTACTTTGTAACGCCCGTAAAAGCTTACTTTGCGCAGCTAAGGGTAACTCCCCCACCTCATCTAAAAACAAGGTGCCACCGCTGGCAATGACAAACTTACCGGCTCGTTTGCGCTCAGCCCCGGTAAACGCACCTTTAATATGACCAAATAATTCGCTCTCTACCAAGTTCTCTGGCAGCGCCGCGCAATTGACATAAATAAGCGCTTGGTCACCCCGGCTTGATTGCTGATGCACACTGTGCGCCACCAGCTCTTTACCTGTGCCGCTTTCGCCTTCAATAAGTACCGAGTAATTGGATGGGGCCACCAAGGAAATTTCATTTTTAAGTTTATCAATGCACGGGCTTTGGCCAATGATTTCCGCCGGACAGCCTGAAGCACTGGGTACGCTCAGAGCACGCAATACTTCTTGTGAATGGCTGACATTGGCCTCGAGCAAATCAACAGTCAGTGCCGTATGTAAGCTCACCGAGGCCATGGATGCAATTAACGCCAATGAGCGTTCTGAAAGTGAATCAAACACCCCTGGAGATAGACTATCCAACGTTAATACACCAAGTAGCTGATTTTGGAAATACAGCGGGATCCCCATACACGCATGCACAGGTAAGTCGCCCTCCATGGCCGTGAGTAAGCCATCATATGGGTCAGCCAGTTCACACTCTGCGGGAAAACGCGTGGCTGTTAATGACTGACAAATCGCAACAAACCGAGGGTGCTCAGCAATAACAAAGCGACGCCCAAGTATTTCATGGCTCAGCCCTTGATGAGCCAGAGGCTGTAAATAGTCGCCTTTGTGAGCCAGTAACATGATGGCATCACAGGTGATCACTTTACGAATGGCACTGAGCAATTCATCAAAGCGCTGTTGACTGGCGACGCTCTGCGCGAGGGTGATGGATAATTCCAAAAGCTGGTTGTCGGTAAGGCGGTTCATATACGTGGCCCGAAATCATTTTAACTCCATTGTAGTCATTAAGACACGCATAACAAGTATGTCTTAATGACACAAAAACAATCTAATTCATTAGATACCTTATATTTATCAACAAGTTAAAAAGATGGCACTAGTTTTGATATAGCTCCAATAGATTCATTTGTAGGAGCGCCTATGTACTCGCAGTTTGTTCTTCCCACTAATCATGCACTCGAGGGGGCACAGTTAAGCTTTCAAAAATGCATTATTGCTGCTAACTGGAGCATGGTGTTGTCACTTGGCCTCGTGATTTGCAGCCTATTAATGAGCTTTTATTTCGACTCATATTTACCCATCTCCATGCAGATAACTGCTCATATCGGCACCATAGTGTTCGCGGCAATCTTTAAGTTGGCGTATGTGGTGCGTTGTGTCGGCGTTTATGGCTTGGGCTACAGGGTGTTTTAAATGCAAATACAAGAACCCAACACGCCCGACAATAAACAAAATGGCTTTCACCATCCGTTTTGGCAATTAGCGTTTCGCTCATTTTTCTTAACTGGCGCGCTATTTGCGGCGACAGCCATTGCCTTATGGGCAACGATGCTGGCCGGGCTCATCACTTTACCGCAACCAATATTGCCAGCCGTGCTGTGGCACAGTCATGAAATGATCTTTGGTTTTGCAGCGCTCATCGCCGTTGGTTTTATAATGACAGCGGTGCAAACATGGACAGGGTTGCCCAGTATAACGGGCCTCCCCGTGGCAGCTTTACTGTTACTTTGGTTGTGTATTCGTATACTGGTATTTATTAACACGCACACCACTATTATCGCCGCGTTAATTATGTCGCTTTTATGGTGGGCCGTCATTGTATTCACCTTTACGCGTATCGTTTTCAGCGCGGGCAATGTGCGCAACTACCTTTTCGTGCCCATGCTAATGGCATTGGCGACACTAAACGCAGCCACCTTGATGCTCGCGCTCATGGGTGAGCATTTAATCGCGTTGCACCTTATCCGCTCAGCTGTATTGCTGTTTACGCTTCTCATTGGGGTCGTTGGCGGCCGGGTGATCCCGTTTTTTACGGCTCGCGGTGCAAATATTGATACCCAAACACCGATGATATGGGCAGAGAAAATACAGGTGCCACTCACGGTCACTTGCCTGGTTGTGTTTATCACCAGTCACTTCGAATTATTGCCCTTTTCCCCAGCCATATTGTTGATAGTCACAGGGTGCGTGCACCTTATTCGTATGAAAGCGTGGTCTAGCTTAAGTACCTTCACCATGCCTTTGCTGTGGTCGCTGCATAGCGCATACGCCTTTATGGGGCTCGGGCTTATTGCGCTAGGTCTGAGTTACTACATCGACACATTACTCTTTAGCAACGCCCTGCACCTAATTACCCTCGGAGCCATTGGTTTGATGATCCTGGCGATGATAAGTCGCGTCTCGTTAGGGCACACGGGGCGCAAACTCAACGTTAAACCCCAGATTACAGCCGCTTTTATATGCTTGGTTGGGGCTACATTGCTGCGCTTTACTCTGACGTTGACTGGCCATGCATTTGTAGGCTGGGCCTTGAGCGCCGCGCTTTGGGTTGCTTCATTCACGATTTTCTTTTTCATCTACTGGCCGGTGCTCAGTGCACCGCGCCAATAACCTTGCGGAGTATGCATGTTATCTTCACACCACATCAATACGGTTAAATCAACGCTGCCTTTAATAAGTGCAGCAGGGCCGACAGTGACCGAACATTTTTATCAACGGATGTTTACCCATAACCCTGAATTAAAAGACGTATTTAACTTAAGTAATCAACATTCAGGACGCCAGAAAGTGGCATTATTTGAAGCTATAATGGCCTATGCTAACAACCTTGATAATGTCGCTGTACTCAAGCACGCTGTGGAGCGTATTGCTAACAAGCATGTGAGCTTTAACATACAGCCTGATGATTACCACATCGTTGGTCATCATTTAATTGAAACCATGCGCGAGCTGCTAGGTGACCACTTTAGTTGTGAGGTTGAGCAGGCTTGGCGCGCTGCCTATACGGTGTTGGCACAACTGTTTACTCAGCGTGAGCAGACACTTTATACAGCTCGCGAGCAAGCAAGCGGTGGCTGGCGCGGCAAGCGCGCCTTTAGCTTGACTCACAAGGTAAAGGAATCACAGCTGGTCACCAGCTTTACATTCGAGCCCGTTGATCAGCAAGCAGTGATGGACTTTAAACCCGGGCAATACCTTGCTATTGAACTTAAGCCCTCTACTTCGGCCCACACCGAAATCCGCCAATACTCGCTATCGAGCACAGCAAACGGCAAAAGTTACCGCATCTCGGTCAAGCGTGAAGTGGGTGAACATACAGGAGTCATGTCGAACTTCCTACATGATCATCTTAAACTTGGCGACATTGTTGACTTACATGCGCCAACGGGAGATTTTTTCTGGCAAGACCGACAAGCCCCTGTGGTATTAATATCTGCAGGCGTAGGCGTAACGCCCATGCAAGCCATGTTAGAAACCCTAGCCGCACGTAATTACCCCTTCCCTGTAACCTATCTCCATGCCTGCGAGACCCGTGCTCAACACTCGTTCGCTCAGCGCACCGCAACGCTATGCGCTGATCACCACTGGCAACATGCGACCTGGTATAACCACGAGCCAGGCGACATGGTAAATACATTTAACGGCTTCATGAACTTCTGTGCTATCACACTGCCCATCGACGATGGTGATTTTTACGTGTGTGGTCCGCTGGCCTTTATGAAGTTTGTAAAAACCCACTTAATCGCCCTGGGGGTGAGTGATCATCGTATACACTACGAAGTGTTTGGCCCCCACGCTGAGCTTTAACTGGTTTGGTTACATAATGGGCTATTGATATTGAAACAGCTGGCTAGAGGACAGAGCCAGCTGTGCTTTTTCAGTGAGCTTGTTTGAAGTATAAGTTGATATAGTACGAGCCCTTGTTCCGGGCTGTATCTGGATTTCATGGAAGTATAAGTTGACATGAGTTTGAAGTAAAAGATGACAAAAAGTCCCATATTTTCCAGATATTGACCCTCGCGTGTCCCTTTTGTGCATTTTCAGTCGTTCGGCTAGTGCATCATACAACCAATTAAATAATCAGACGTTCAAACCACCTCATTTTTGGACAGAATTGAGTTAACGTATTTATTCGGTAACGCCGTAATATGGGGCGTATAAATGCTTGGCTATAATCGCGAAGAATGAGCGCCAGCCAAGCTTTAGACGTCCCATCCATAATTACCTTGTTATACGTATTTTACTTCTCAATAATTGGTTTTGGTGGTTCCATTGGGCGTACTTCTGGAATCGCCGCTTGCAACAATTGTTTTAATTTATAGCGTTTAAAGTTTCCGCACAAAACCAGCGAAGTCACCTCTTTATTTAGAGCATTGTAGCTGGCAACTATTTCAAGGTTTTCTGTGATTTTATCATTGACTGTTACATACGCAGTATAATAGTTACCCTCATAATATTTAATATCACTATGATTTAGTTCAATTTGAAATTGTTGTGGCAAAATAGCTGTCATATCGCTCAAGAAAAATCGTCTTTCTTGAGTGGGAAAGTTAACTTCAAATGACTTCATATCTTTACTTTCACCATTTTTAATAACCTTAGCGAAAGGAAGAAATTTTTCTGTCGAAGGATCTCCACATGCAAACACTATAGTCGCAAAAAAGTATGATAAAAATAATGCTACGAGCTTCAATGAGATCTCCAATACGTATAACGCTTGCCTAACCGGCGCAAAATAGCAGGCTAATATTAGCGACGAAGGAGCGCAAGCCTGCTGTTTTGCGTCCCTTGGTTTAGGCACTTGTTATACCACGTTTATATTGGCTTTCTCTTTTTGCCAGCGAAGATATAAACTTTTGACAAATTCGTGATATTCAACGATGTCTTCTTCGCGCAAAGGAGCTGGCCTGTACTGCTCTGGTGGTGCATGAGACAAGGCGTTTCTTAAATTAGCCCACAGTAAAAGCTCATCTATTTCTTGTTGTTCAATGCTATATCCGATGCCTTTTAATGCTTCTAATTTTGCTTTGAGGCCAAAAAGCTTCTTAGTACTATTAGTTTCAACTAGTTGATGAGCAATTACTGCCTCAATAAGACCTTGGAGTCTCCAGAGTGAAAATTGCCAAAGATACTGATTATCTGTGTATCTGTAGTATGCAACATCATCAAGTATGTCGTCGGCAACATCTGGACTCTCTTCCCTTACTCGAGCTTCCTCAGCTTTGTACTGTTCAGTACGAGCGTCAATCATTTCTCGAACGATATTCATAGCATGATCAAAGTCAGGCTCGGTGACTCCATAAACCCAATAATCTTTTTCTGTTAAATTTTTCAGTTGATCACGCACAAACTTGCCCTAGTGGTATAACGCCGCAATATGGGGCGTATTAAGCTTGGCTAAAATTAGCGAAGAATGAGCGCCAGCCAAGCTTTAGACGTCCCATTCATAATTGCCTTGTTAGGGTTACTGTGACACTTGATAACCCATTGATTTAATAGTTTGGATTGTGTCATAAACCACTTTGTTTTTTGCTGATTTGTCAGCTTGAATCATGACAGTAGCAGACTTACAAGATTGTTTAACCAAGTGATACTTTGAACGAAGCAAACTCTCAGAAAATTGTGAACTGCCAATTTTAACTTGATTATCGTGTGAGATAGAAACCCAAACACTTCCCTCGGATAGAACCACTACAAGTAATGATATCAGTTGGCTTTTCACTGCAACCGAAAGCTCCAAAAATCAGTAATGATAAAAAAATGAACCTGAGTTTTTGCACTTACTTTCCTTGTAACCCTAACGCCCGCATAAAGTGCGGATAACAGTTGGCTAAAATTAGCGAAAAATGAGCGCCAGCCAACTGTTAGACGTCCATTTTGATGCGTTTGTTATATTTCACTGAACTCTGATCTTATAAGCCCAAAGCATTTAAGGTCGTGAAACTGATTTTTCCAGTAACCACTTTGACGTCGTAGACCTTCTTCTTTAAAGCCTATTTTTCTTAAAACAGATTCTGAAGCATCATTTCCAGGGACGGTATCACCTTGAATACGGTTAAGCTCACCACATGCAAGCTCTCCAGAAAATGCAGCATTGATAATTTTATGGACAGCCTCAGTTGTATAACCATTACCCCAAAAGTTAGGCATCAAGTCATAACCAAGCACTGCATTTTTCATTCTAGGGTTCCACGAATTAAAGCCGCAAGTTCCTATCAGTTGGTTGGTTTCTCTTAAGCGGATTGCCCAGCGGATACCTGAACCTTCCTCAAACCGTGATTGAAAAAACTCGATCAGCTTTAGTGCTTGTGATAACTCACTAAACGGTTCTAGATCATAATAATGAGTAACTAATGGGTCAGAAAATAACTCAAATACTGCTTTGGCATCACTATCGTTTAAAGCTGATAACTTTAAACGCGATGTTTCAAGTTCTGGGAATTGCACTAAATCCTCCGTGAAATATAACGCCATGATAAGAGGCGTATTAATATTGGCTAAAAACTGTGAGGAACGAACATCTAGCCAACCTTAAGACGTCCACTTCCTTTATCATCTTGTTATATGTCTATTTTTCAATGTTCAGGATCTGGCCTTCAGCAATCTTGATATCCATCACAAATAGTTCAAAAGGCATTCCATTGTAAATTCTTGCTTCATGAATAGTGTCATCCAAAAAGCCCATTGCTAACTCAACAGTATCTCCATCAAACGCCTCCACACCGTCTTCAAAAATAAGCCTACAACTAGTATCGACATTACCCAGATAGTGAATTCTTGGCCAAACGCTTCCGGTATACCTAAACCCGTGAGGGGGTCTTTCGATATACAAAAATGTAACTTTGGCTGAAACTTTCACTGAACTCCCATAGACATATAACGCCGCCAGCACAGGCCGGAGCACGCAGTGCGGAGGTCCAGCCCCGAAGGGGCGATTGTGCCTGGCCTTGTTAACTGTTGCTGGTACATTCTAAATTGATACCATGGTTAATTGTTTTGGCATACTGAGGATAACCGTAGTCAGTTTTGTAGGAGACCGCTACGCCACCTTCCATTACGTTTACTGTAAATGCTGGGTGCCGATATACCTGTTTTGGCACATAAGTTACGTAGGATAAAACCCAGCCTTCTTTATTCTGTTTAAGCCATGTGACTATTTCTTGGTAATTCTTGTCGTTACCCCATACTTTTTTACCGCAATATTCAAACTCGTTGGGGATAAGACGAATGGCAATTTCCTGCTGCCTGAAAATGTATAAGTACGCTCCAACCCCGATTAGAACAAGTACCGTGGTAATGACGCCAATTATCTTTAGTGCTTTCTTCATAGAGACAGTTAACGCATTGCTAAGCGGCAGAAAAATAGCTGGCTAAAATTAGCGAGGAACGAGCAAAAGCCAGCTGTTTTTTATCCGTTTAAGCACCTTGTATGGATAATAACTCCATATTTTTATTATTTTAAACCAGTTTAGGGTAATGTGAGACCCAGGCTTAAGCTGCAACTTAAGCTTTCCATGCGGCAGTTCGATTGAGCGCTGGCTCCTCAGTTGAGAGACCGATAACAAGAACGAACGCTGCATAGGACTCCAAGCACCATACTCGAATAGTCTACTGGGTCTCGAGCCCGCATTGTGCAAGCAAGAGTTAGCTTATTATGAATACTAAAACGGATCAAAATATAAACGTCGGTGTCGATACTGGTAAATCCCAACTCGACATCTATATTCGCCCGCTGGATATCTATTTTACCGTTTCAAATGACGGTAAAGGGATCCGCGAGGCCATCATCAAACTGAAGAAATTTAACCCTGTTCGTATCGTGATTGAGGCCACAGGACGACTTGAGTTCAACTTCATAGTTGCCTGCGCGAAGGCTGATTTACCCTTCGTTGTCGCCAACCCGATTCATGTAAAACGCTTTGCCGGTGCCATCGGCCAACGCGCTAAAACCGACAAGCTCGATGCCAAGTTGATTGCCCATTACGGCGAAGCCATTCAACCCAATTTGTCAGCACTCAAGCCAGAGACCATGCAGGCTATGAGTGACTTGGTGACACGGCGAAACCAACTACTGACCATGCAAACGATGGAAAAGAACCGCCTGAACATCATGCCTAAATATCTGGCGATGACCATCAAACCTATCCTGACAGCGTTTAAAAATCAGATTGAAAAAATAGAAAATAAAATTGCCGCGCTGATCACAAGCTGTCCTGACTATCAGGCAAAAAGCGACATTTTACAGAGCATGCCCGGCATAGGTAAAATCGCTGCTGCGTCCATCATAAGTAACCTGCCTGAACTCGGTTACATTAACAACAAACAGGCCGCATCTCTGGTCGGTGTTGCACCCATGAATCGGGAAAGCGGTCGCTATAAGGGCCTCAGAACCATCCAGGGCGGCAGACCCCAGGTGAGGACTGTGCTGTACATGGCAATGATGTCTGCGATGCAGTGTAATCCGGTGTTTAAAACCACATATCAGCGCCTGATTGCGAAAAAAGTGGCCATTATTGCGTGTGTCAGAAAAATGGTGGTGATCTTAAATTCGATGCTCAGAGAAGGGGCAATGTGGGAAGCGCCAAAAACTTAAAAAGAGCTATTGACGCCATAGTCTCTTGTTAGTTTCACTTAATTTCGAAATACTTCTTTAAGTCGTCTTGAATTGTACGACCTTTATAATACCCTTCATAATTTAAATCTTGTTTTAAAACGCCTGTGTCTTCATCTTTGTATGTTCTGAAATATGAAGAATTCTTAGCATTTTCTTGGGCACTGTTTTCAAATTCAATCCATCTGCCAATTACAGATTTTAAGTGTTGGTCTATTTCATTTAAAGACTCTGGACCTTTATATAACGTTTTTACACAAACAGCGGTTACGGCAAATCGCCCATAACGTATTGCTTGCCCATATGCAGAAGTACCAAAGCGATCATTTACATCTTCTCTCAATGACTTTTCAAGGTTATTAATGCTTTGATAAATATTAAATGCATAAAAATATTCTGTAACTCTTTCTGAATCATTGAGATATTTCGTAAAGTTTGACTCTTGAAAAAGAAACTTTCCACTAGACCTCCTAGCTACAGCTGGATGCATGTCACAGCAAATGGCTAATCTTAATAATAGCTCTCTATCAATGATTTGATTTCGTGAGATATATTTATCTTTAATACCATCAGCAAATTCACCTTTTTTACGTTCATAATAATAACCAAACTTATGAAACAATAGTTCCTACAAATCAATCTGAATTTTATCATTTGAACGCCGATCAGCATCAGACACTTCATTTTGTCTATTTGTGGCTTTAGAGATACTTTCAATTAACGAACGTTTTTTCGTTTCGCTATTTGCCGAGTGCTCGCCAAATGTAATAATTTTAAGTAATACTTCTTTGTTCTCAAAAATATCTCCATTTTCAGCCCCTTTTTGAATTTCTTCATATATACGGCTTAACGTAAAAGCCGTTTGCCCACCATTTATTATTTGAGGGTTAGAGATCACTATTTGGGCTTTATCTTTTTGACCTATTCTTTCATTAACAGACGTTTCATCAGAAAGCATCGTTATCCCATTATTAAAAAGGGCAAATTCATTGGTACTTTTTTGAGTTATAGTATTGTGAATTTCTTTATTCACAGACTTAGCTTTCATTTCAAGAAAGCAACGAGGATTATATTTTAAGATTGAGTTCTTGTATGTGTATAAAACCCTACCAATTTCCTCTGTTGGAACAAACACAACGGTAATATCACAATCTTTAAATTCAGTTTCAACGTTATAACTGATTCTTGCGCTGGAAGAGTTTTTATTTGTTAAGTTTAGTGATATCGATAACAGATTATTATTATAATAAGTTCCCGTGATTACAGGAAATAATAAGTCTTTGTAAACTTTCTCGTTATCAAAAATATAAGCTGGAAATCCATTAGTTAGTCTTCTGATTTGACTGGGCTTGAGGGATTTCAAATTTGCAAGAATTATAACTTTATAATTATACCTCCCAATATCATCTACTTGAGATAGCTCTCTAAGAAGTTGCTTTATTTTTCCATTATATTCATTGCCATCCTCGTCATGTGTTTCGCCATCGACGATTCTATCTATATCCATTTTTAGCAATTCATCAGGAGAGATTTCTTTACTTTCGAAATTATCTTTATTGGTTCTAAATTTTGATTGAATGAAATAAATGTTTTTAGATTCAGTATCAATATAGTACGCATCAATTCCAGCATCATAGCCTTTATCTGTAATTAATTTCTCCCTTGATTTGAAATCTAAAATACCAAAGGTAACTTTTAAATAAAGGTGTATTAATGCTCTTCCACGAGCTTGGTTTATTTTTTCCAAATCGTCTTGATTAGGTCTATAACTTTTGAATTCCTTTGGAGATTCAAACCTAACCTGATCTAAGATATTTACTAAATTCTCATACTTTGTCATACACCTTCCTCTAGATATGACGACCAAACTTGATGTGAAACTAACAATTTAATATCGAGCGATTGGGTCGTTTTTCTACCGCAACCTGTCTCGTTTTAGTCCTTAGACCATTGATAGCAAATTTAGGAAGTACTTACCAGCATTGAAGTTACGTTACATTGCTCTAAACGTGGATAAGAAAAAAACGACCCAATGGGTCGTTTTCTTGACTATAGGAGAAACACAACAACACTGTACATATGTACAGCCATTTATTGGAGCTAGCTCAATGAGAACTCGTTCACCATTTTTAAACCACATCGCCGAGTTAATGTTGACCAAGCAATATTCACTCAGAACCGTTGATACATATATTAAGTGGATTTCTTCCTATATTCATTATCATGATAAACGTCACCCAGCTTCAATGGGCAATAACGAGGTTGTCGAATATCTCGACTACCTTGTACTTAAACGGAATGTGTCGCCTAAAACACAAGCGACAGCGTTAAATGCGTTATCTTTTTTGTATAAGCAAATAATTAAACAGGAATTGTGTCCGAATCTAACGTTTGTTAGAAGCAAGCGCCAATCTAAGTTACCAATTGTTATGACCCCCTAGGAGGTTCAACTCCTCATGTCGTTTTTAAGTAAACGATATTATTTAATTTCAGGTTTAATGTATGGTAGCGGCTTACGTGTAATGGAAGCTGTTCAACTACGAGTTCAGGATATTGACTTTGACTACAAGTGCATTCGGATCTGGAATGGTAAAGGGAATAAACATCGGGTGGTTACACTCGCCACAGAACTTATACCTTTGCTAAGAAATCAAATAGCTCAGGCTGATGAATACTTAAAATTAGATTCCCAGAATGAACAATACGCTGGTGTATGGATGCCAAAGGCACTAGCAAGAAAATATCCTAGCGCCAATAAGTCAATTGCTTGGCAGTATCTATTTCCCTCAAATAAGTTAAGTGCTGATCCTGAAACTGGCGAGATTCGCCGACATCATTTTCATCAAACAGGTGTACGTAAAGCGGTTAAAGAGGCCGCCAAAAAAGCACAAATAATAAAACCTATAACGCCCCACACTTTTAGACATTCATTTGCTACTCATTTACTACAAAGTGGTGCAGATATTAGAACCGTGCAAGCTCAACTGGGTCATTCCGATGTGAAGACAACGCAAATATATACGCATGTTTTACAGCAAGGCGCAAACGGTGTTGTTAGTCCTTTGAGCAAAATTTTCTAGCTTGTTTTGGGGCAGGTAACGGCTGTTAGTGATAACATTGCCAATCTAAATATTCGAACACTATTTATAGGAAAGCTCCTAACCTAACTCAATACAGGTAGATATACCTCAGATTACCTTTTGAACAAAAGAAAATCCCCTTTATTTTCAGGTGTTTATAATGTCTAGCCCTGCCTTTTCGGCAGTTAAAAATAACATGTTGTGATTGATTACTTCCTGGCCTAATTTCAGCTGCCTACTCGGCAGTTCACATAGTCGTATTTAAAGCCTAGAGGCTAAGCCTCGAACGCAACAATCGCTGGGGAAAATTCGAAGTGGAAACAAGCATCGAACTCTAATGCCGACTCTAAGAGACAGGTAGCCTTGTTCTTTTGACTGGCGAACTTAAAAAGGTTTTTTACTCTGGAGTGTTTGAGTTTACGTCGGTACATAGCCGTTTCTTTTTTTAGCGCACTGACTAAAAATTGGCTATGACAACTTATTGTTCAAATTTATGTCAACTTATACTTCAAACAACAAGAGTGTCGTTTGAAGTATAAGTTGACATAAGACGAGCCCTAGCTCCGGGCTCTATTTGGATATTATGGAAGTATAAGTTGACATAAGTTTGAAGTAAAAGCTGGCATAAAGTCCCTTGCTTTCCTGATATTGACCCTCACGCGTCCCTTTTGTACATTTTCAGTCGTTCGGCTAGTGCATCATACAACCAATTAAATAATCAGACGTTCACACCAGCTCATTTTTGGACAGAAATAAGTTAGAGTATTTATTCGGTAGCGCCTTACTAATCGGCGCAACGTAGCTGGCTCCGCCTGCATTGGCTTGTTATATGCTCTTTTTGTCACACTCTAGAAAGGCATCCCCAATTTCATCTACCAAAGACAATACAATCTTCGTACAAACCATATCGTCTATATTCGGAGCCAGTGATAGCAAGGTGCATGTAAGTTGAGAAAGCGTTATCGCAGTTGAGTGAGCCGGTTCTGCCATCCCTGAATTACTCGGACCTACTTGAAGGATATCTTCTTTACATTCCACAGTACCGAGTGAATTTTTAATAGTTTTAACATTTGCATGTATCGTTTGACTAGACCATTTATAATATGGCCTCCAATGGTCTAGGCCTACTACTTCTTCTAGCGTTGAAAAGTTGGGCCTATTACTGTTTACAAACGATGCGGCCCAACCATATGGATTTTTGAACTCGTTGCCATATTTTTTAACAACCCGATCATAATCTTTCTTAAAATCATTAATTTCTTTATCGGAAAAACCTTTTGCATTAATCCTAGGCTCATATTTATTGAGCTGACATGCACCTTTATAGGCCTCAACAAACTCATGTTCTAGATATCTCATCGTAGCCTCAGTGCCAAACTTTGACAGGAACATGGCCGTTACATTTAATTCGTGCAATGCTCTCCACCTAGCATGAGCTCCATCTGCGAACCCATTAGCAAAGAGCGTCATTATTTCTTTCGAAATAAGGCAGCCTTTCGCATGCAATCTCACTATAGTATCGAATGTAATATTCTTTTCTTTAACTGCCTCAGGCCGGTATCTGGAATTAAATTCGCTTCCTGCCTCAGTTGATACCTCGATTAACAGCTCTAAAAGATTAAATCCTTCCATCCAGCGATCAATATTTCTTTCAACAAAACCCGAATGAATTGCTCTTCGTTCGGCTAAACCAGCCTTAGCTGTCGACTTTATTGACTCAAGGATATCGTGAGGTAGATGGTTAAGCATTTCTGTAATTTTTTCGGGGAGAGCCTCCGCAATTCTTTCAAGCTCCTCTTCACTTTCGGCTGATTCAATCAGCTCTTTTACAACATCGTCGAATGAGTTTTGCAGGATATCCATACTCTCCTCCTCGCATAACGCCGCCAGCTGGGGCAGACAAAACGCGCAGCGGTTTGGCTGTCCCTCTGGCTGGCTTTGTTATGACAAGCTACTCCAAAAAGTAATCTAAAGTTCTTATACATTTGGCAAGGTTACAGCCGAAAATTTCGTTGGTTTTATCACAGCCACCACTCAAAAGACTTACAACCTTACCATCTTCTCCAATAATTGGGGCACCACTACAGCCTTGAAACATTTCATGCCCTGGATGATCTTCAGGTAATTTAAAATACAATACGTTATTTTCCACTCTATCAAACCTCAGTCCACGGTAGATATTCTGAGTGGTTTCAAAAGCATTTAGACTAGGAAATAGTGTTGGCTTGATATCACCAGAGAACCCATAGAGTGTATTTTTATTTGGCTCTCCAATATCACTCACCGTAAAAATAGGCCTTTCTTTAAGCTCAAGAGTCTCACCCTTCCAGTTTCTATTGTGATAAAAGCTTTTGAAATCTGGACGAACAGGATGGAAAGAGAATTCTACATCTTTTATCGTTTTTCCATCTTCTGAAAAGCCAGCCAAATAACTAAATTCATTTAAAAATAAAACTTCTATTTTTTGAGTTTCATCATCAAACTTTATCTGCGCACTCCATTTTGATGATTTTTGTGCAACATGGAATACAGTCAATAAAAAACGTCCACCTTTGAAATCAAGTAGACAGCCGGAACCAAAACCACAAGGCACGCCCTGATCATCAAGTTTTCGCAGTTGAACACTCGAGTATTTTATTAGTTCTATCCACTTCATCGTTTTAAGTCATAAAAATTTAATATCGAGCGATTGGGTCGTCTTTCTGCCGCAATCTGTCTCGTTTTTGTCCTTAGGTCATTGATAGCAAATTTAGGAAGTACTTACCAGCATTGAAGTTACGCTGCATTGCTTAAAATGTAGACACGACAAAAACGAGCGATTGGGTTGTTTTCCTGACTATGGAAGAAACGCAATGATTATGGATATATAAACAGTAATCTAGGTGGAAGGATGAACGTCAGCTTTTCGCTAAATGCCACCCTTAGAGCATTTACGTTAACTTATTGTGGGGCAATAAATGAGTTGGCAAGATGTCCTATATATTGAATTGAGGCAATTAGACTCACTGCGACCTTCTTTTGAACGCCCATTCTTGCTCCTTATCACGAGCATACAACAGACTAAAGTTAGATCACTTACTTTTTACTCGCTTTGCCAGAATGTACATGCCGACAACAAAGGTGACTACTGTTAGTGATAACATTGCCAATCCAAATATTTGGACGTCATTCATAACAAAGCTCCCAGACAAATTGCTTACTATTAGATAATTTTCAGATTATCACTGTATTTAAAGAAATACACCCCAGCGTTTGCTGGGGTGTTTCAAAGTGAGCCCTGCCTTTTCGGCAGTTAAAAGTAACATGATGTGATTGATTACTTCTTGGCCTAATTTCAGCTGCCTACTCGGCAGTTCACTTTACAGCGCCGTTTACGGTGGAAATGCTATTATTTCCAGCTGCCTACTCGGCAGTTCACTTCTATTTCCACTTCACAAACTGTGAAAGTGTATTTTCAGCTGCCTACTCGGCAATTCACAATAAAGGTTAGTCAATATATTCATTACATACAAAGGGTTAAGCTTAAAAACTCAATTTCATCTTCTTATCAGCGCTGTTCTTAATGCATTGATTTAAAATGACTAATTTCGATTAACTAATTAAAAGGCCAGAAAGGCTCGGTACTGTACCGAGGTAATGCTCGTTAGTAGCAAAGCCGTATTTATTGAACTGGCAGGACAAGACTGTAGGTTTTTCAGAAAGCTGAACATGGAGCACAAACTCATTTTTATTGCTATTGCTCGTAACCGGTATCGAATGAAAGTGCTCTATTTCTTTGGGCACAAATTCATAACTGGGATTGTATTCTTCCCCCCGGGCTTCGGCCCTTCGCTTTGCCCTTGCCAATCTTCTTCGCCTCTCACCAGCAAAAGCTTTGGAGATGGACTGGTTGCGCACAAACTGAACTTCATCGTCAAACCCAGGAACAGCTCTTATCTCAGACAACTTGAAGAGATCATCATGGCTCATCATCTGAAAGTAATTTTGCTGTCGCAGCGCTTGCAAATGGCTCTGGCTCTCGGAAACAAAAGCGATTTGATTACCTACAGTCTCATCATTCCAATTTGGAAAGCTCACGCCAATACTATCGAGCTCGAACCTACTTAAATAGCCATGCAGTATGCCGATACACCTGCCCGCGAGCAGTGAGTAATCGCAATTAATTGGAAGGTAAGTTACCGTGAAATAGCTGCGTTTCATCCCTTAGTCCTTTGAAATAAACCGCCCTTTAAAAGGACCGATGCTAAATAATGAATACACTTAGACTCTTCATCACAAGCTAAGCCATTACGCTCCATATACCTGATATAAATAGCGACCTTGGGAAGCAGAGAATAAAAATCCAAACCATTTTTAGGCGTTCTATGTGCGATTAACACTTGCTTGTCAGCACCGTACTCATGAATACGTAAACGCTTGAAATCTTCCGTGTACCAATCATCTATCGTTTGAATCGCAGCGCCAACTTTTTGCGCATTCAAGCTTGCCGCTTGTTTACCATTAATCTGGGTATAGGCAAGTTGCTTGGATGACATTCCTTGTTCAACATTATCTACAAACTTCTGACTAGGGTGGATCTCTTGGCAAAAGGCCGTTTTAATTTTGCCGGTCACATCCAAATAGCAATAGGCCCGAGGATTAGCCAAGCCACTTTCAATAACGTCGGTCAAGGTTGCTAATGCAGCCTCATCGTTACCCCAAACGCCATTCCATTTTAACCTTTGAGCACCCTCAATCACGATTGGTTCTGGGTGTTCCGTCAGCACTTCAATATCAAATCCTGGCGATTGTTTATTTCGCCATAGCCAATTTCCCATCAGTATGTTTTTCGCATAACGTGAGGCTAATTCTTTAAAACCGCCATGCTCCTTGTAGGTCTCGACGTAGCGCTTCAGCCAATAGCTCACTTTAGGGTCATCGCAAACATATGGTTCAACACTATTCGCCTCTACCCGCAGAGAAAAACGGCAAAAAACCTCAGTTACAGTCGGTGGCACATAGCAAACGTCTAAAGTCTGAGGATTTCCGAACGCTAGATCTTGAGGGGCAAGGCTTTTTGGTTCCCCGGGCTTTTGATATGCATCGGCAAAACCAGATTTCTGCCCGACTAGTTTATTCTGCTCTATCTGCAATGGCTCGAAGTCGGATTCGGGGGTTTTATAAAAGAATACGGCCTTGCCTGGAGACAAGGAGCGCGTATAACTTAGATGTCGCGGGAGTCGCATTGAGTGTACTCAAACTTGGCTTTTTTCATAAGCATAGACGTTTTCTCGACTCCTATTACCCAGAAGGCATTATGAAAGAATGCCTTTGCTCCTCCCATGCGTGTAGTAATTGGGTTAAAGCATTCTAATAAACCAATTGCGGGCTCAACATAACAATGCTTAGATCCTAACGCCCCTTTCCTCTGGGTCGGCTGTTCCAGTGACGCAAACCCTAACCCAGCGGGCCGTTGATTTGGATCTGCGTCTAGTAATTCCACCATGTCTTCGAACGTTCTCACCTGGTGTTTTGAAGGATAAAGCCAACAACCTCTCGACGGCAGCAAACTCAGTTCTCCAAAAAGCTGAGTTGGACTGGTGAATGCCTGGCACCACTCGACGGTTTCATACAGCGATGGCGGGTGCATGGTGCCGCCAGCAAAAGAGGTAGGGAAAGCTGCCTTAAACATATTGTCGGTTAATTGAGTCCGAGTGCTCTCGTGAGGCACAAAAAACCGAAATACCAAATCAATCGTCATATCACATTTGGGTCTATCAATAATGCCTGGTCTTTTTGCCGAGGTAATTCCTTGGTTAGTTTTAAGCTGATTCTGCTCAGGCAACGGCTTGCCGGTATGTAACTGGTAGCTGTGTAAGAATACAGCCGAACCAATGCATTCGATAGAGGGACTAACAATAGACTGAAGCTTGCGCTGGAATTTATGTGCAACTCCCGCCAATGCGGTTAACGACGGAATGCCCTGCAAATAAGGATTTGGCATTCCCTCAGCATCAAATATTCGGAGCCCTTTACAGTGAACGTACAAAATTTGAGGATCAACTAAGGTCTCGTCTACCGTTTCCTCGTGCATTAGCACATATTGCAGCTGGCGTTTCAATACCGACATTAAGTCAGGGTGGTATGCAAATTTCTTCAATGAGTGATGGGAAGACAACTGCTCATTCAACAAGCCACTTAACTCGCAAACTACACCATTGAGATTCGGTTTCAAATTTTCTATGAGCGACTTCATAGGCTCTGGCACAAGATTGTGGTTACCATTATTTTGAAACTCTATAATTTTGTCTAACCAGTGCATCAAAGTTCTTCGTAATTGACGTATCGCAGCAATACGGGCTAATCGTTTCTGCCTCAAGGTGTTATAAACTGATTTACCAGTCAAAATAATAAGTGACGTTTTAAAGCTTTTGCTTGTTAGTACCTTATGCTTGAACAGTCTTTCGTTCGGGTCGTTTTCAATATATTCTCCTAAGCTGCCTTTTAGCGAAGTTGCAGGAAAATACCTGAGCACGCGTACATTACCACCTAAGGAACTAGGTAAATCACCGACATTTGCAGGCCGTGTATGTTCAACCGTTCCCCAATTCACCGCTTTATCCCGAGCCAGTTGCTGAACCCTGGCCAGCATTGCATGGCTCACCACAGGAGAAACACTCAGGTAGTCTTTTCCATAGGGCATCATCAATTGAGGGGTGAACTCGCTGACCTCGCCCGGTAAGTCAGTGGCAGGTAATAACTCTCGGATATGCGTAGCTATTGCCATTACGGACTTTTTGGTTAAACCCAAGTTTCTCATCGCTTCTACCCAAGCGGGATGTTCGTCAACCAAAACACCCGCTAGATTATTTACTTCGCCCTGCCACTTAAATGAGGTCAAAAACAGTTTTGCATGATTGATCTCGGCACTGTTGTGAGACCAGCCCAGCAATTTAGGTAAAGAAGCGCTGGTGATAGCTGGAATATCCTTATCGATTACTTGTGCAATCAAGCGTTGGTGACTGACTCGAATATCGGGATATTTCAGGTTATGGGTGTGAAACCATTTCACCTCACTGATACACTTCGCCATTAGCTCTGTATCTTTAAGCACATCTTTCGCCGCTTTGATGCTTGTCAGATCAATTTGTTCATTGCGCTTGTAAACCAAGTTGATTAGCACGGTAGCCACCTGATGCTCATATCCGTCGACCACAACGGATGGAGCATAGGGAGCAAAAAGTTTTCGGAGTGCATCAGATTTTTCACGCACAGATTTGATCGCCAATGCTTCAGCTAAGTCCATAATTCACCAAGGCGTGATAAGTTGATTTTTGAAGTCACCGACATAGCGTCCTTGCGATTGCGCCAATTCAACTACCTGACGCAAGTAGAAAACACACCTGTCTGGCTGCAAACGTTCGTTCTTGTTCAACCTCTCGCAACAGGTCAATTGCCCCTCTTGGTATAGCCTAAACACCTGCTCCAAAGTCGTACCAAGCAACGTTGCGAAATCCAAGCTATTTAACAGCAGGTCTGCAATGTTGGGATGCTTTTGCTTTGGATTCTTTTCTACCAAGTCACTGAAATAACTCAGCAGTGAATCAACGACAAAATTAGATCTTAAAACATTAGGCGCGGCTACTTTGCCGACTTTGATCACATCGCCAAAAACACTATCAAATTTTGTGTGATTAAAAGGCCTCAGCTGTTTTTCTCGTGCCCTAAATACTTTTTCATCTAACTCTGCGAAAAAGTTATCAGGCCAATGTTTAAAATAAGAAATGAAAGCTTCATTGAAGCTGGCATGCTCTTGGTCATGACCGTACTGATAAGCAAACCATGCCAACTTACCCACCCAATGGTGCGCATCCGCACCGCTAAGCCCTTCACTAACCGCTATGTCCGCTTCACTTGCAGGAGCCATGGTCTTTAGCTTTGCACCACAACTGCACTGTGAGAACTGCTCAGACGCTCTGTAATCGATTAGTTCGCCACACTCAGCACAATGAGACTGTAATTGCACTTTGTGCTTGTGACAGGCCTTGTAGGGCTTTAAGTGCCAATAATAGGGAAAGTAGCTCTCTTCCTTTAAACACTCTGAGCAAATTGGAACATAGTTTTCTCTTAGAAGCATTCTGGGTATAAGAAGTTGGTCGCGAATAAGGGCGGTCAAATGCCCAAACTGAGTATTGCTTCGCAGCCAGGACAAGCGAATAAGTTCAAGCGGCGCCAGAGCAGCCCACTGCGCAACGAGCTTGAACGCCCTGACGCGAAAACGGCTTGATTGGCTGGCGTGGTATAGGTTGGCAGTCTTCAGATCTAGCGGAAATGCCCCTTCCAACTCATGGTCACACTCAACCAAGCTCTGCCAAATAATATCGGCCAGCTCATGGTAGTCGGCATAAGCGTTGTCTCGCGTTAAACGTAATAAGTAGCTTTCTAGGGTTTCATCCTTGAAAGGCTTAGTTTGAACTATGAAATGCATTCTAAACCTAAACTAAGTTAATCTTAGTTTAGGTTTAGTCGAATCTTCTTGGTTTTTCTAATTTTATTTACTTTTTCAAAAGACTACTAAACAGACTCTTCATCTGCTTGTCATTAAAATCGTCATCAGCATTTCTTTTTGGGAAGTGTACTTCTGATTTTTCTGTATATGAAGATTCCACCTCATACAATTTATTTTCTACTTCCTGTATAGCCCTATTAGGGCATCTATCGGTAATTTTCCCTAGCTCCTCTAAAAATTCTATATGCTCTTGCAAATCACTTTCTGTTTCCAGGTTGTATAGATTAAGATTGGTGTATACGAGTTCGTTGTCTACGCTTCGTTCAATGGCAGAAACTATACTTATAGGAACCTCTACCCCTTGGTATTCATTTACCGTTTCTATGAAACTGATCAGCTCTTCTATGTGACAACCTTTTTCAATTAACTCAACAAGTTTCAATTCGAGGCTTCGATGAAGTTCCGCTAAACAGTGACCATTTTCTCCCCAACCTTTAAGATTGATATATGTCTGAAACAGTGTTGAAGCATCCAACCAGAAGCTAAACTCGAGATTTGGTGATGCCATTACTTGAAGTGCTACTTCAAGGAACTGCTCATTTCGAGAATCACTCCACATATCCAAAAGCGTAACAATTCTGTCTGACGCACATAGATCAGCAGAGCGAATGAATGTACCAGTGGATGTTTTATCTTCTCTAGAAGTCGGGGAGATTACAAACAGCGGAAGCAGCTTTATACACTCAGAAAACCAAGTACTGAATTTTGATGGCTGTTCCGATAGAAGTGGCCTTACATGAGCCCATAATTTATTTAGCCACCTAACGCTTTGCGCTGTATCGGGCAAGAGTAAGAGCAACTCTAGATTGTTAAGGTGAGATTTTAAAAAGTCGCCCAGTGAAGGATTTATAAAGCTAACCTGATCTCCAGAAATTGAAATGAAACCTGATTCTAGCGTTTTGAGAGCTTCCTCAAAGTCTGCCGGAGAAGTAGAGCGCAAGTAATGAGCTGATACTTTCCGGTGTAGCAAGCCGAAAATATCACGCAAAGCATCAAGCTTGATTCCAAATTCGTTTGAAAAAAATAAAGCCATTAACAAATTTTTTTGTTTGAGTGCCAAATTTGAATACGGTTTTTTCCAAATCAAACTGGGGTCATCAAGAGCTGCCAAAATAAAGCTAGGGAATTCGACCGCATCTTCTCCAAATAACGCTTCATTACACACATGAGATATTATTCTTGGATTGTAGTTACGGTGATCGACGATCTGTCCTAGTATGTCTTTTTTCAGCAATTCAAATATATATTCTTCCCCTATATTAGAAACATAAAGATGATTATAAAGTATCTGTGCTTTTATTTTACGACTGTAACAACCCACATCTAGTAGATACCTAGCTAGCTGGAATCGCTTGCTATCGAGGTGATCAGAAATTTGCTTAGCCTCTTCGAAGATATGTGCCCTAGTTGTGAGGATAAACCGCAGGTTTTTACTCTTTCTTACTTGATTGACAAATGTACTAAGAGGAGTTTCATTTTTCAGTAGAGCGCCTTTATCTAACTCGATTCGTCCCAAAAAATCATCGAAGAAGTACACCGTTTTACTGCGTTCATCAAGCTTTTTGAACCCATCCTCTAGAGACGTCATTGAACAAAGCTGCCATCCTTCATTTAGATAGCTGTAAGCGAGCATTCTCGCTAGCGTCGTTTTACCAACTCCCGGAGAACCGGAGAGAACAACTACCTTTTCATCTTCAAGCTTTTTAGCTGCTTCATCATAGCTAGGGTTATGTACGTAGACCCTTACTGCGTCCAATATTTCATCTTCAGTTGCTCTGGAATAATTTTCTAAGCCTGAATGCAGTATCCTTTCTAATATTGCTGTGCTGCTGAGCCAAAGTTTAATGTGGGACTTTTCTATTTCCGGGTAATATCTCAGGGCTCCTTCGATATCCGTTTTGCCAAATATGTCGTCGGTCGAGTCAACAAACTCAGAAAAAATAGTTCTGAGCTCCTCCTGCTGCATAGGCGTTAACGATAATGAAGTAAAAAATAAATATCGACTTGGAGAAATCGACTTAAGTTTTTCAACTTCCTTTTTAGCTGATGCGCGTAATTGCGAAAAGTTTGAGCCAGCATAATGTTTACACTGAATGATTATGTTATCAGGCCCTTTGGAGTATCGGCCATCAATCCCCCCGTCTGGCCCTGGCCCAAATCCTGAAAACCGAATTCCTAGCTTATATGAAGCTATATCTATACAAAGATCTTCAAACTCAACTGGGGATAAATTACTTAGCATTAAAAACCCCTTCTTGGTGTTATTAGCGGCGGTCGCCTGATTTTGCCTCCGTAAGATCTGCATTTTTCAGTTCTTCGAGAAGCTCTTCCTGTGAACTCAAAGGCAGTTTACTGATGGCGCAAAGCAGCTCTGCTAAAGTTTCTTCCTCGCAGTAAAAATAAGCAACCGGAACATTCAACTTTTCGGCAATTCGCTTCATGGTTAAAAAGTCGGGGGCATGTTTGCCCTTTTCGTACTGGTTCATTCTTGCGCTTGCTGTATTTGGCTCCATTCCCAAAGCGAGCCCCAGTTGCTGTTGAGTAAACCCAGAGGCTTTGCGGGCTGCTTTCAGGCGAGCGGGTGTTGGCGTATCCATTTGAACCTTAGCTACTAATTTCAGTAGCTAAGATTCTCTTAGTGTATCAGACAGAAGTGTACTAAGGATATTTTAGTTTCAAACGCTGGTATAACTCGTTGACAAATATTGAGAAAAGTTCATCCTTTAAATTCTGTAGGATGGCCACAAACTTTTAGTAAAATTAGTACCATAATAAATTTATAGGAGTTCTAATTGGTGAATGGAAGACACATTGATCAAAAGTACGGTATATTTCTTATAACTGGTGATAATGGAACTGGGAAGACCCGATTCCTTACTAAATTATCGCAACGTATTAAAAAAGACCTTTCGAAACAAATATGTCTGTACGATAAACTTATCTGCCTTTCTGGAACGGTGTATGAAAAGTACCCAAAACCGGATAAAAACCCTGCATATTTTTCCAGCAATAGTTACTATTATTTTGGTTACAAAGCCAATAATAACATGTTTTCAGAAATAACTCCTTTCAGGGCCATTTTGAACTCCATGTTCAGTAACGCTGGATTAGTGGAAGAAAGGAGCGGCTACGTTGCTAAACTTCTCAAAGAGATTGGGTTTAGCTCTGAGATAAAATTAGATTTTCGATGGGCTCGAAACTCTAGAGAAAATGAAAGCTTCACGCCTTTAATACTAGATTTCGACAAGGATACAACTCGATTATATGAGCACTCAGTAAAAGAGTTGATATTTCAAGAGAAGGCTCACTTGAAGACTATATTTTTCATCAAAAATGGAAATGACATACCAATTTCAGGCCTTAGCTCAGGTGAAAGATTATTCCTTATTACCATTCTATCTCTTTGCTTTACTGTGACAAATAATTCATTGACTATTTTTGATGAACCTGAAAATTCGATGCACCCAAAGTGGCAAGAAAAAATCACTCGAGTTTTGTGTAATATTTTCCAAAGATATGCTCCGAATTCAGCACTTTATATTGCGACACACTCCCCATTAGTTTTGTCTAGTGTACCAAATGAATTAGCTCACATATTTAATAGGCGCACCAAAGCACCCTCAGCTGAAAATGCAAAATACAATGGTAATAATGTTGACACAGTACTTAAACAACACTTTGGTTTAAAGTCAGCTCGTTCACTGGAATTTATCGAAGCAATGCAAAGCTGTTTAACAGCTATGACACACCAACACATTGACTTCAAGAAAAAATTTGAAACACTTAAAGAAATGCAAATTTCTTTAGATGAGAACGATCCTCTGTATGATGCATACAACACCATAACAGCTTTTGCTGAGGAAACATTATGAACCTCGGCCCAAGCAAATTAAGCGTAACCTGTCATAGAAAAATCATTAACAGAAAGCAGAACAAAAAGTTGATCCAAGAATATTTGGCTGGAAAATTAAAATGGTCTGATAAAAGTTTAGCTAAATTAAAGAAGTCCGTTAGACAACAGCTGAGGGTATCACAACAGGGAAGGTGTATTTTCTGCCGTAGGGTCATTAAAGGCGAACGAAGAAATGTTAACGAAGACATTGAGCATTTTTTGGATAAGTCAAAATCATATTACCGACGGTGGACATTTAGCGCTGTAAATTTAACACTCGCGTGTAGAGCTTGTAACTTCGTAAAAAGTACTAAGGATTTGGGGGATTCGAAAGTACAGCGCTCCAAAGGGCTTTATTCCGGAGTAGGTACTTTCAAATGGATTCATCCATATTTTGATAGTTATCACGATAATATAGAGATTAAAAAAGGCTGGGTATACATAGTCAAAAAAGGAAGCCCTAGAGCGCATGCTGCGACAACCATGATTAAACAATGTGAACTAGATAAAATAGAGACCATTGAGAAAAATAGTGAGTGTATAAAAGCCAGACAACTCAGGCTTACAATCCTAGCTTCAAAGGCTCTAAGTAAAGGACAACTAGCACGATCAAAAAAGCTTTTGGATCAGCTTAAGATTGAACAAAATTTGAACTGGTTTGATTACTGAAAGTTTTTAATTTCTCTTTAGCAGCTGACTGATAGCTACCCTTTCCGTGAACCTCGTTGGATTATGCGCCTCATTATCTGAGCTACTATCGGTGTGATATACCGAATAGTGCTCTACCTCGCAGGCAGTGATCTCATCCACCGATAATTTAAACGGGTCTTCTATGCCCGGGTAAAACACTTCAAAAGCAGCACTGAGATGCTGCTTAGTTAACGCCTCTGAGCCGCACATCAGAGCCTGTTTTACAGCTTCATTCAGAAAATGCTTCAAGGTGCGAAAACAGCCTTTAGATACCGCAAACAAGGCATAGACAATATCTTGCTGTTGTATACGAGGCTTCTCACGAAACGGCATACGTGCGGCCAAGCCCATCAACACCCGGACAAACAGCGTTACATCTTCAGAGAGCTTAAAGTAGGGAATAAAGCGCCGTATCATCAAACGCGATGACCACTGAGGCTCTTCGGCTATCTGTTCGGCCCATGGCATACCTACCAAAACTATCGGAATACCCGCCTCTTCGTTTAGGTATTTGAGCCTATTTGCAATTTCGTTGCGCTTTTTCCCTTGGTTAGATTCCACCAACTCCTGAAATTCATTAATAATGATAAGCTCAGTGCCACACGATTTTAAATTAGCAATTAATGAATCGGTAAGATTGGCATCATTGCGTTTTAACTTCCTTTTTGCAGCTCCTACCTGACCAAGGTCACTAAGTAGCTGCGCTATGGTTGATTCCAATGTTGGACGGCTAGGAATGCGGGAAACTAATACTGGGTGATGGTAGACACCATCGATGTGACATGCCGGGTGTTTGTTCTTGTAGTGGTTAATCACAGAAGATTTACCACAGCCTGTGTCACCCGTTAGCAACATACATTGTTTCTCACCGGCAAGTTTTTGACCCGCCCTTAATCGTTCAAAGTCATTGAGGATTGTCTTCATTAATGGGTATTCAATGAATACATCAATAAACTCATTTAGGCGCTGCGTTTGTATCTCTGAGAGCATAGTCAAAAGCCCTCTAAATCTGACACGAAGTCGTCCCAATCACCTTTATTCTGCGCTTCCTCTGTTTCTACTTTGTTAGGTAGCTTTTTAGTGGGTGGACTAGGCTTCACCGATACAAGATTGTCACTGGCGACATTTTGATATTTTGCCAAAGCCTTACCGCCCCTTACTTTGGGTTTTCGCGTCGAGTTGGCTAGCAATTCAACTTCGCTTTGAATTTTTTCGTGGATCAACATCCTCGCCCTAGCGAGAGCAGCAACATCCATATGAGAACCGATAAAATCACGCTGTAAGCGAACATTGACCTTATGTTGGTGTAGACTCAAGCCCGCTGTATAACCGTTAGGATCGATACATAGCACTTCAATGTAGTGATCTAACTCAGGTAAAAAGGCATAGACCCTAGAAAGGTCTTCCGGATTCACCTTCAACAGTAGTTTTACTGAAGCCTTGGGGCTAAAGCGCTTTCTGTAATCAGCAAGTTCGTTACTGTCGTAACGTAAATTTTCAAAATGAATACCGCCCTTACGGATATGCCGCCAAGTGCTTATACCCAGCACGATTTCCAATCGCTGGATATCGTCACTAGATAATGGCGCTGGCGGAAGCTGATTGTATCCCCTATCCCACTCAAGGGCGGGAATGTAACTAAAGCGGCTGTCAGCTTCTTGGTGATAGACGTCTATAATCCAGTGGTGGAATACTTCCATAAACGCGCTAAAGCGCATGATGGCGTCTTTATTTGGATCATAGCCCTCCTTTTTCATCATATTTGAAAAGGTTTTTCCTGGAATAGGATCCAATAACTGGGTATTTATTACTCCAAATATTCGCTCCACAAATGGTTTAAGCCAAGGCTTGCCAACTGGGTTGTATTGCAAGCTAATGCCGATCTGCGCGCACGCAGACTCAAAACTATTACTCCAAAATTCAACACCATTGTCTACTACGAGGGTTTCAATCTTTCCGCAACAAGGCCAATCGTGGGTTATATCCGGATACTGCTCTTTAATCCAGTTTTTGGGTTTCATTGCGTTTAGCATCGCCCGCCGAATTGCATCGTAACTAGGCTCATTGAAACCAAGGTAAAACCCGACAATACAATGGCTATAGACATCAATTAAAATGGTTAGGGTTGGCCGCCCTAGCGGTATTTGTAACTCATCATCCAATAAAATTAAGTCTAATGGAGTGTGATCTACCTCTACCCTTTCCAACACTCGTGTCGGCCTCTTGTGGCTCTCTACTTTGTTGTAGGCCAAATCTGCGATACGTTTACCATAGCGGGCTCGTAATACTTCATAATGTGGTAATTTATCTATTCGGTTCTTAAACGCCTTGTACGTTAAAGGCCTTAAATCTTCACCTATTACTTTTTCGTTCTCTATTACCACTAAGTCTTTGTAATATTGATAAGCTGAGCTAACAGAAGGCCTTTCTTTTACCAAAAATCGTTCAAGTGCTTTTTCAAAGAACTTGTCTGTGTCTGTTCTTTGTGTTCTTTTCCCTTTCTTTTGGTGTTTGGGAATAAGAGCAAAAATGGATTCATCGGATTCAGAATAAGATTTAAACCAACGAGCCGCAGTACGCCAGTTAGGTTTATCTGCACCTTCGACTTTAGGCATTTCGTTTATGAGTGGCGCAAGGTTTTTCTCAGTCCAGCCCCCAACTATACGTTCTTTAAGCCACCGAATGTACTTAAGCCGTGCATATGTTGTCTGCTGTATTTCTTGCGGGTAGGCACTGAGATCTTTTTCAGCTTTGGTGCTTTTTGGTGCTTCTACTTGGGGTATCGGATGTTGGAATTCATCGTCAAACAACCCCAGACTTTTACTGTTCATCGGAGGCCCAAATTACAGAGTCCAATGAAAGTGCATCTGTAGTGAGATCTGTTGCCAATTGCCCGATGCACAACAGCCTTGCAACGATGGATAAAACTTCTCCGGCAGAAACCTTTAGGTAATTCACAAGCTGCGCGACCTTCACTAACCCAGTACTTTTTACTAACCCAACAACTACCGTATGTAATTCAGTCAATACCTGGAAACCCGAGTAACGATGTAATAGCTTCAGATTATCTAAAACAGGAAATACTCGAATTTGCTTATCTGTCACCAATATAAGCTCAATACCCAGCTGCTTTGATGCCAATTGCTTCAGCTCAAAGCGTTGCCGAAACTCATCCTTAGCAAGCTCTTTTACCGGCTTTATCTCGATATACTTTTGCGTGCCATCGCTGTGAGTTAATAGAAAATCAGGTGTATATGGGCAAGTACGGCCTTCAAAGTCGTATTTAAAGCCAAGAGGCTGAGCCTCGAATGCGACAATCGCTGGGGAATATTCGAAGTGGAAACAAGCATCGAACTCTAATGCCGACTCTACGAGACAGGTAGCCTTGTTCTTTTGACTGGCGAACTTAAAAAGGTTTTTTACTCTGGAGTGTTTGAGTTTACGTCGGTACATAGCCGTTTCTTTTTTTAGCGCACTGACTAAAAAATAGGCTATGACAACTTATTGTTCAAATTTATGTCAACTTTAACTTCAAATTTGTCAACTTATACTTCAAACAACAAAGAGGGAAATTTGGGTGGCAGCCTTACCAGCCACATCTCGGCACACACGTCACACGCTGTGGCTGCTCCCTTCCGGGCCTGACCAGATTCACCTGCTAGTGTTGCGAGAGGACCAATAAGGCTACCATTGAGGGCCTTCGTTGGGCGCAGGAGGGATTATCGCGACTTTACTACTGGGATTCAAGGAAAATCCTACTATTTACTACCAACTGCCTAGTAACTGACCATTTCGCAGTGATACGCATCACTTTAGCCCTGCTCCACTTTTGTAACTCGCTAACCCAACGTGAAGCAATAACCTTTCACTTACACATTTTGGAAACAAAAGTGTACACATTTTAACCTTGATTACGTTTTAACACATTAAATTACTCGTCAAGGCATTGAGCAATCTGGATAAATTTAATATTTACTTAATTTTAAATTAATAATTTTTACTTTTATTTTACATTAGTACCCATTTTGACTAGATTAGGCTCGCTCGCTTTGAAGAAGTTTGCAGGATCAAACGAGCATTAGCGGTGCTCAGCACCACCCATTCGGGAAAACTAATCGGGAGCAAACAATGAATAAACCTCAAGGATTTATGCTATCAACCTTATCAATAGCCGTGTCACTGGCAGCAATTTTGCCCGCAACGAGTATTGCGGCGCAAAAAACCTACCTAAGTGAACAAAATCAAATTAAAGATATTATGATGGCAAAGTCGACTGCCGTTTCAGCCTCCCCCGCTGCAACGGTACTCGGCCTTGATACTCAGGATGGTATCAGTGTTGTAAAGCAGTACAACAGTCAAAACGGCGATAAAACGTTTCGCTATCAGCAAATGCACAAAGGCATTCCTGTTATCGGCGATCATGCCATTCTAACTTACAACAAAGATGATCAGCTTATTCGTGCCCATGGCGCCGTGGTCAATAACATCGCTGCCGACGTCCCCTCGGTAAACGCCAAGGTAAGTAAGAAGCAAGTAGGCAAACTAGTGCGCGCCATGCATCGTAAAATGCATCAAGGCAAAGCAGCGCCTGCCATCGAGAATGAGCAGTCTCGCTTAGTCATTTGGTTAGACGATACGAACAAAGCGCACCTTGCTTATGAGGTGACCTACAACAGTTATGGTGATACCCCGTCGCGTCCCTACATGATTATCGACGCCAAAAGCGGTAATGTATTGCATCAGTTCGACAATTTACAGCATGCTGATGCCACCGGCCCAGGCGGCAACCAGAAAACCGGACAATACAATTACGGAACCGACTACGGCTATTTGGATGTGAGCCAATCTGGCAGCACTTGTACCATGGAAAACGCCAATGTGCGCACCATTAACCTCAATAATGGTACTAGCGGCTCAACAGCGTACAGCTTTACCTGCCCAGAAAATACCTACCAGCAAGTGAATGGCGCCTATTCACCTCTTAATGATGCCCATTACTTTGGCAACGTAGTGTTTAATATGTACAACGACTGGGTTGGTACTGCGCCATTGTCATTCCAGTTACGTATGCGCGTGCACTATGGCAATAACTATGAAAATGCGTTTTGGGATGGCCAAGCGATGACCTTCGGTGACGGCGCCACAACCTTTTACCCATTAGTTAGCCTCGATGTGTCTGCACACGAAGTCAGCCACGGCTTTACCGAGCAAAACTCCGGATTGGTTTATTCTGGTAAATCAGGCGGCTTAAATGAAGCGTTCTCCGATATGGCCGGTGAAGCTGCGGAAGCTTACATGCTGGGTAGTAATGATTGGCTCGTCGGTGAGCAAATCTTCAAAGGTAATGGTGCGTTACGTTACATGGCTAACCCTCCACAAGACGGCAGCTCCATTGGTAATCAATCAGATTACTACTCAGGCATGGATGTGCATCACAGTTCTGGGGTGTACAACAAGGCCTTCTATTTGTTGGCAACCACCAGCGGCTGGGATACACAAAAGGCCTTTAAGACCATGGCACGTGCTAACCAGCTTTATTGGACAGCGAGCACTAACTGGGACTTAGCAGGTAACGGTGTGATGGATGCCGCGTGCGATCTTGGTTATGAGCCTAACGATGTCAAAGCAGCCCTCGCAGCCGTAGGGGTAACATCAAGCCTAAGCGCGGGTAGTGACTGTGGTTCAACTCCGCCAACACCTGATGAAGAAATCACCAACGGCGTGCCACGTACAGGTATTTCCGGTGCGGCGAAAGAACAAATGTTCTTCGTTATGAATGTACCCGCAGGTGCAACGAACCTTACCTTTAACACCTCAGGTGGTTCAGGTGATGCTGATTTATACGTGAAATACGGTTCACGTCCAACGCTTAACGATTACGATTGTAACAGCACGTCATCAACCAGTACTGAGTCATGTGCAATTAGTCCTGTTCAAGGCGGTGAGTACTATGTCATGGTCGAAGCGTGGAACCAAATCAGTAATGTGACCTTAGAAGGTAACTATGACGATGGTAGCACGGGGCCAACGCCGATTGATCGCACCGAGAGCAACATCAGTGTTAACCAAGGCGGCTGGGCTCGTTTTAGCCAAGACATTGGCAGTGGCTACAGCAACCTCACGGTAACCATTAGCGGTGGTAGCGGCGATGCGGATCTGTATGTCAACTTTGGTTCGCAATCAACCACCAGCGACTGGGATTGTCGTCCATATCGCAATGGTAACTCAGAAACCTGTACCTTTAGCAATCCGCAAGCAGGTACATGGCATATGGATTTACGTGGCTACCGCGCAGCAAGTGGTGTCACCCTATCCATCCAAGCAGACTAAATCATTCTCCCTGAGTAGGGGCCAGCTACTGGCCCCTTTTTCGTTTAAGGACCCATCTTATGAAATATTCTTACCTCGCCATCGGTGCGGCGCTTACTTGCGCTTCGAACAGCGCCTTAGCGGCACCGGAAAAGGCATGGATCACGGTCGAGGCCCATGCCATGGCGCACTATCAGAAACAGCAAAAAACACAGTGGCAAAGCGCTGCAACGCAATCAATCGCTGGCACAGCAGTTGATGTTATCGCTATAGATCCTAAGCATATACATCGGCTAAGCGACTTTATGCACCATGAGTACAAACGCTGTGGCGGCTTTATTTATCATAAATCTGAGCAAGCGGCGAAAGCTTACTTGCAACAGGCTCAAGTCAATAACACGCAAACAGTTGCCACTGTTAATTACAGCATCGATAACCCTGCTGCAGCCCAGGCACTGCTGGCTGAGCTGAGCACCACTCGTCTAGATAACACCGTAAGTACCCTAGCAGCATTTCATAACCGTTATTATTCACAACAAAGCGGTGTCGATGCAGCAGATTGGTTACGCACCCACTGGCAACAAATCGCCAGTAGTCGCAGCGACATCACCGTGCAAAGTTACAACCATAGTTGGGCTCAAGATTCGGTGGTGGTGACAATCGCCGGACAAGAGTTAAGTGATGAAGTGGTGATCATTGGCGGTCACTTAGACTCGATTAACCAATCATCACCCAGCCAAGGTCGTGCACCAGGAGCTGATGATAATGCCAGCGGCATTGCAGTATTAACCGAAACGCTGCGAGCGGTCGTCGACAGTGACTTTAAGCCTAAACGTACCATCAAAATTATGGGCTTTGCGGCCGAAGAAGTGGGACTCAGAGGCTCCGGCGCTATAGCTAGCGATTACAAAAGCCAAGGCATCAATGTGGTGGGCATGGCGCAGTTTGATATGACCGGTAATAACGGCTCAGCTGAAGATATTGTATTGATGACCGACTATACCAATAGCGGCCAGAATCAATTTATGGCAAACCTTGCCAGCACTTATCTTAGTGACCTGGTTATTGGCTATGATCAATGTGGTTACGGATGCTCGGATCATGCCTCTTGGCATAACCAAGGCTTTGCCGCCTCGATGCCGTTTGAATCAAAAATGAGTGATATCAACTACCGAATTCACACCAGTAGTGACGACCAGTTTGATGCCAGTCATGCCATCAATTTTGCACGCTTGGCCAGTGTTTATCTCGCTGAGCTTGCGAAAAGCGCTGGCTCTGCGCCGCCACCACCGAGTGATAACGAGCTCACTAATGGTGTGGTTGAGTCTGGCCTTAGCGCTGGCGCTAAGGAACAGCTACTTTACACCATGGATGTACCCAGCGATGCCACTGATCTTAACTTTAATACCTATGGCGGCAGCGGTGATGCTGATTTATACGTGCAATTTGGCACGCCACCGACACTCAGTAGCTATGATTGCAAAAGCACCACAGCATCAAGCACCGAAAGCTGCAGCTTTAGCGCACCACAAACAGGGACTTACTACGTGATGGTTGAGGCTTGGAATGCCATTTCCGGTGTTAATCTGGTCGGTGAGTATCAAACAGGTTCAACAGGTCCAACGCCCATTAATCGTAGCGAAGGGCCGATTTCTGTCGCGTCTTCTCAATGGCAACGCTTTGAGCAGCCTCTTACTAGCGGCTATTCACAATTACAGGTGAGTATATCCGGCGGTAGCGGCGATGCCGATCTGTATTTAAACCTTGGCTCACCGTCGAGTCAGTCGCAATGGCAATGCCGCCCATACAAAAATGGTAACAATGAAACCTGTACCATTAGTAACCCGCAAAGTGGAACTTGGTACATTGATTTGTACGGCTATAATAGCGCCACGGGTGTAAATTTATCGATCACTGCCAATTAGTAATAACAAAGGGGCCCGATGGCCCCTTTTTTAGCGAACGTTGAATTAATCCAATTCTGCGCGCAGCTTCTTCAACACCGCTTTTACCTTCTCAACATTCTCTGGCCCCATGCGTAATAGCTGCTTCTGAGCGGGTGGTAAATTCTCCCATTCGGAATAAGCATACTTGTAGGTGACTGAATCTCGTAATAAGGGGACCTGAGTAGTCATTTCGGGTGTCTCTAAAAGCAAGTCAATCGACTGCTTTAAGCGTGCCTCAAAACTACTGTTAGGGTCGCCAACTTCACCATAGGCCTGTTCAATCAGTGGTTCATATTGTTCATACAGTGCCACCAACTGATCGGTATTCATCGAGGTCAAAATACCAACATACGGGTCATAGCGCTCAAAGCTCTGCGGATCCATCGTCAGCACATCGCCCTCTTCCACGGTGAAAGGCTGCTCGAGTTTTTCCACTGGCGAGTGGTTTGTGGCCACACGCCCCTCGGCAAGATTATTGACAAACACCACAGTGCGGCGGATCAAGTCATCATTGACCAGCAAATTAGCGCTGGATTGAGCCAGTGATTGTTGCAAGCTGGCGCTGACCATCTCATCGCTATCGTCCAAGGCCGGCAACTCGGGTTGCGGCTCGGGCTGTTCGTCTTCACGAGGCTGTGGACGCTGTTGCTGCTCATCGGGGTTGCTCACGTCTGTGGTTGCCGGCGCGGCTTGGGGTTTACTTTCAGGCTCGGGCTCTGCAACAGGCTGAGGTTTGTCTTCCACTGGCAACTGCGCAGGCTCAGGGGTGGCCTCAAGTGGTAAGGGCTGTTGAGATTGTTTGCTGACGACAAAAATTACCACCACAGCCAGCACCACTAATACCACCAATGCTAGGATGATGTTGTTACGGCTGGGTCCGCGTTTACTCTCATGTTCGGTAGGTTGTTCACTCATAAAGGCTCCGTTATGAAAAAGTCAAAATCGCCAATCTTCAAAAAGTAATCTGCCCTAATTGCTGCGAGTATACTCGCCGTTGAGCATATCTTTTTATTTTAGAATCTTTTACATTAACACTATGTGTCCATTTAAGTGCAAATACAATGCGAAAGCAAACTAATTGCGGTCGCGCTGGAACAGCGTTGCTACTGAGCGGCGGCGGCGCCCGAGCCGCTTATCAAGTAGGTGTCCTCAAAGCGCTAACACAAAGCCTTCCAAGAACGGCGCCACTGCCATTTAAAGTGATCACAGGCACCTCTGCCGGAGCAATTAACTCTGTGGCGCTTGGGTGTTGGGCTTCGTGTGCTCATTTGGCGAGCCGCAAGCTTGAGCAAGTCTGGGGACAGTTTCACACCAGCGATGTTTATCGCAGTGATTTTGCGCATGTATTTGGCCACCTTATAAAAAATATTTTATCGAGCTTTCGCTCTGGGCACGCCAACCATGCCCCAGCGAGCTTATTCAACAATGCCCCTCTGCGGCAATTATTAGCCGAAGTGCTGCCTATGGAGCGTATCGACCGTAACATTCACCGTGGTGTGCTCGATGCGTTAGCAGTCACTGCGTCTAACTACAGTACCGGCGACTCCGTTACCTTCTACCAAAGCAATGAGGCCAAACCCTGGCGGCGGGCCAAACGTCAGGGTGTCAAAGCTCGCATCCATTTAGAACACCTGATGGCCTCCAGTGCTATTCCCGTGGTCTTTCCCAGCGTAAAGATTCGACACCAATACTATGGTGATGGTTCCATTCACCAGATGTCTCCCCTGTCCAGCGCCATTCACCTTGGTGCCGAGCGCATCTTTGTTATCGGTGTTGAACAGCCCAAAGAGGAACATCGTAAGTATGCGCCGCACTACCCGGGCATTTCGCATATCGCGGGGCATCTGTTGGACAGCGTGTTTGCTGACACACTGCATGGTGATTTAGAGCGCCTTGAGCGCATTAACCGTACGGTGGGGTTGTTGAGCGCGAAAGATAAACATCGTGAGCTCAAGCATATCGATACGATGGTGATCAACCCATCACATAACTTTAATGCCATTAGTAGCGAGTATTACGATGACATGCCGCTGGCCATTCGCACCCTACTACGTGGTATCGGCGTAAAACGCTACAGTGAGTCGAGCTTGCCGAGCTACTTGTTGTTTGAACGCCGTTATACCCAACACTTGATGGAGCTAGGTTATCAGGACGGGCTGGCGCAACTGGAGCAACTGCGCGCGTTTTTGTGTCTCGATTAACTGCCGCCATTGAGTAAAAAGCGCTCGCAACGCTCTACCCGCCGTGGTTTGCCCTTTAACACCAGCACGTCATGACCCTGTAGACTGGTTTCAATACTGGGCGCTTCTATCTCACGTCCTTGACGGCGTAGCGCGGCAATACTTACACGCCGTGCTTGCAGGTTGAGCTCGGCGATGGTTTTACCCACGGCATAGGCGTTATCTGCCAAGGCAAACACATGCAAGTACTCTAAACGCTCGGTGTTTTCATCGCGATGTGGCGCCTCATCACTAATATAATAACTGTGCAATAAGGAGTAACGGTTTTCTCGCTCTTGGCTAACCCGACGAATAATACGTTTCATCGGCACCCCGCTCATAAATAGTACATGAGACGACAACATCAGACTGGCTTCTAACGACTCAGGCACGACCTCCGACACGCCACTTTCTTTTAACTCATCAAGATGGGCATCATCGGGCATGCGCGCGAGGATATTCACCTGCGGCGCGACTTGTTTCACGACCTCGGCGACCATTTGTACCTTGCTAAGATCAGTGAAGGTAATCACCACCAAACGCGCCTGTGCCGTTCCTGCGCGCTCAAGAATGCTTTTTTGCGTGACATCACCAAACATGGCATGGTAACCGGAATTTCTTCCTTGTTGCACGAGGTAAGGGTCCAGTTCAATGGCAACAAAAGGCAACGCCTCACTGGAAAGAAAACGCCCGATATTTTGTCCAACTCGCCCGTAGCCACAAATTATCACATGCTTACTGAGGCTTTCATCAACACACTCAATGCGTTCGGGGGCTTCAGTACTGGCGCGAAAAAGATGATGTACCCACTTAGGCGAATGCTCTATTAAATACGGAGTAATGGCCATAGAAAACACCCCTAAGGCGATGAGAAACGACGCCAACTCACCGGCAAAAATTCCCTGGTTTCCAGCTAAAGCCACCAATACAAAGCCGAACTCCCCCATTTGACAGAGCATCAGGCCTGCACTTAAAGCATCGCTTTTGCGCTCTCCCATCAGTTGCGCAATACCAGCCAGTAACACCAGCTTACTGAGCATCAATACCGCTAACGCGGCGAAAATAATATGGGCATGCGTTAATACATAGGCCAGGTCTAACTGCATCCCCACGGTGACAAAAAAGAGCCCCATAAGGATGTCCCGGAACGGCCGAATATCACTTTCAAGTTGGTGACGGTACTGGCTTTCACCCAACATCATTCCCGCTAAAAAAGCCCCTAAAGCCATGGATAACCCGAACCAGTAGGTCAGCCCACCGGCAAATAACGTCACCAATAAAGTGGTTAATACAAACAGCTCTTCATTACGCATTCGCGCCACTTCATTGAAGATCCGTGGCAAACACCATTTGCCGATGGCCCACAGCAAGGTGCACACAACGGCCCCTTTAGCCAAAGCCATTGCCAAACTATAGGTTAATGATTGCTCAGTATCACTGGCCAGTAACGGGATGGTAATAAGCAGCGGCACCACGGCTAAATCTTGGAACAGCAACACGCCAACAGCGAGTTGACCGCGCCGTTTCTGCAGCTGCCCGGTGTCCTTCAAGCATTTAACCACTACCGCCGTAGAGGACAACGCCATTAGCGTTGCGATGGCAAACGCGCTCAACGCGTCAAACGCAAAACCCCACAACAACAAGAAAAACACCGCAGAAGTGAGCACCACTTGCAGTAAGCCAACACCAAACACGATATTGCGCATGGCAATCAAGCGTGGCAGGGAGAATTCGAGGCCCAAACTGAATAGTAAAAAGACAATGCCAAGCTCAGCGATACCATGCATTTCATGGCCATTGGCAAGCCAGGCAAATCCATGCGGTCCGGCCAACAACCCTGTGGCTAAGTACGCTAAAATAGGCGGCAATCCAAGGCGTTTAAACATCCACACTAAGATCACCGCACTGAGTAATAGACCCATCAATTCAATAAACAGCTGTTGCATGGCACTCCTTTGGCGTCAAAGACCTGACTCTGGGCTAATACTTTACCATTAACTATAGCAAGGGCTTGTTTTATATCCAGTTTAAAAATTTGGCATGTTTTTCGCTTATAAACACTACGAATTTAGTCTGGGAGTGCAATAGATGGATAATGTCCACATTTTGACTTATGCCAATACACAATCAAGCCATGATCAGCAGCAAGCGGCATCGTTTTGCCGCCCGCAATCTGCGGTCAATGTCGTGGCGTTAACCCAGCAACTTCAGCGTAGTCTGGAGGTGGTGGTGTTGCTTGATACGTTCGCGCAATTTGTGGCGCCTTATGCCAGTTTTGATGGCCTGCAATTACACAGTAGTTTGGGCGTCAGTGAAATGAGCAACAGCCGCAACACCAGTGTCGCCAATCGCTTCGATATTGACGTTGAACAAGAGCATCTCGGGCAACTGGTGTACTACAGCCACAGCCCGTTTAGCGATCAGCTTTGTACGCAGCTAAAACAATGGCACCAAATACTCAGCTACCCACTGCGCAATGCCCTCACTTACAACCGGGTGTTACGCCTAGCCACGCGCGACCCATTAACGGGGCTGAATAATCGCAGCGACTTCAATATTGGCATGGAAAAGAAGCTCGAGGTTTGCCGCCGTCAGAACCGTCCTTTCAGCTTGATGTTATTGGATTTAGATAACTTTAAGCAGGTTAACGACCAACAGGGCCACCAAGTAGGCGATGAAACTCTACAAGAGTTTGCCATGATCCTAAAAAGTTCAGTACGCGGTACCGACTCGGTCTTTCGCTTTGGCGGCGATGAGTTCGCGGTGCTGATTGACGACGACGATTTTGATACCAACCAAGTTGTCGCCGAGCGAGTGCAAAAGGCGGTGCATGCCAATGCGTTGATGTCTCGTCATGGTGTGACAAGCAGTATTGGTTATGCCTTGGCTGAGGCCAAAGACTCTAGTATGAGTTTATTTGCCCGGGCCGACAAAGCCTTATATCAAGCGAAGAACTTAGGCCGCGATACCCATTATGGTGAGGCTAACAGTCACGCTTTAGAGCGCACTAACTTAAACACACACAATAGCAGCCAAAACCCAGAGAAGAATGCCAAAATCAGCTGAAACAAGGATGTAAAGCTGGGTATATCAATGGCAATAACACTCACCAGCGGTGCCAGTATCCCGATCACGAAAAACATGCCGCCCTTGCCTAGCCAGTAAGCGAGTAACAAAGCACCGCATAATACGCCACTAAACCCTGCATATGCCAATACATTGACATGTAATGTGCTCAGCAGCAGCGCCACCACTAATAACGTGAAAGTAACGGCTAGTGCCGCAGGGGCTTTGTTTACTAAAGATAAACCTACTTGGGGCGTTCGCTGCACTGCCATTGCACTCCGTTTTTGCTGAAATAATCATAATTATAGAAATAGCCGACCACGGCCACCAAGACATCATCGTAGTAAATAAGCGGCACGCGTTGACGCTGCCACGGAGGCACTTGCAGGGCTTTAAACCACTGTGACAACTTCTTAGAGTGCGCTTTATTATGAGGACGAATTACGCTACTTAGCTGTCCAAAGCGCACGCTCAATTGCTCTGCTCCTTCTAGAGGGCGCACTCCTTCGCCTGCTTGAGCACTCAGTACTGTGCCATCACTCAACGTCACACTCGTACAATCAGTGCTTAAACGCTGCGCTTCCAAGCTCGGTTGCTCCGTGCACAAATAAGCATGGTCTTGATATCGGCGTAATACACATGACAAGCCGTGCAAACGCTTCAATGGCACTTGCATCTGGCTGTCAGCGCGAGCGCACGATAACTGCTGAGCTAAGTCCTGTAATTGCTTTTCACTGGGCATCACCACATCATGGCTGTGTAACCAATAACGTAACGCATTGTGGTAGCGCGCGTCGCTGAGCTTACGTAGTGATGTTATATTAAGTGAGCTCTGGGCGTGGGCGTTAGCAATATCATCGTGCGCAATTTCATCCAACAACCGCTGCTGGCGTTGTATGATTGCCATACTCTGCGCGACTTTTTTATAAAAACCGTTAAAACGCGCACTGAGCAGCGGTAATGCTTGATTGCGTAAAAAATTACGATCAAAGCCGTTATCATCGTTTGATTCATCATGAATATGAAGCAGGCCCTGACGCTCTGCATAATCGTTAAGCTCGGCGCGAGAAAAACCCAACAGGGGCCGTAATAGCGGCCGTTGATGCCAATAGCTCAACGCCTGCATGCCACCAAGCCCTTTCAACCCTGCACCACGTTTAAGGCGTAAAAAGAAGGTTTCCACTTGGTCGTCGCGGTGCTGACCAAGTAGCAACACATAACCCGCCGGCGCACAGCTATCAAGTGCTTGATATCGCTCTTGCCGAGCTTTATCTTCAATACCACGGCGCGTTTGTGTGCCAATGTGGACATGCTCGCTGAAAAACGCGATTTCACGCTGCTCACACTGCTGTGCACAGAAGTCTAACCACTGATCGGCATCAGCGCTCAAGTTATGATGAACGTGAATAGCACACAGCGCTAGATTTTCACGCTGAGCATAGCGCCAAGCCAACTCTAAAAGCACCATAGAATCGAGGCCACCGCTTAGGGCCACCGCCAATCCTTTTGTGTCTGGCGCACATTTTAGTAAAGCATCAAGCTCTGAGGAAAAGGTATCTTGCATAGGTAGGCAATAAAAAGGCCGACAAATATCGGCCTTACTAGCGATGGCTTAACAGTAACCAAAGCTCATTAAGCGCTGATAGCGAGCATCAAGCATCTCGTCAACGCTATGTTCACGCAGCTCGGCTAAATCGCGCTTAAGCTGTGCTTTAAGGCTTTTCGCCATGGCATCGTAGTTACGATGAGCGCCGCCTAAAGGCTCTTCAATTACGGTATTGATGAGATCAAGCTCTTTCACTCGCTGCGCGGTCACACCCATCGCCTCGGCTGCCAAGGGCGCTTTTTCTGCACTTTTCCATAGAATCGATGCGCAGCCTTCAGGGGAGATCACTGAGTAAGTGCTGTATTGCAACATGTTCACTCGGTCGCCAACACCAATGGCTAATGCACCACCCGAGCCACCTTCACCTATCACGGTACATACCGTTGGCACTTTTAATGCCGCCATGACCTTCAAATTACGAGCAATTGCTTCACTTTGGCCGCGCTCCTCGGCACCCACGCCTGGATAGGCTCCAGGGGTGTCGATAAAGGTGAATATAGGCATTTTAAAACGTTCGGCCATTTCCATTAGGCGCAGCGCTTTGCGATACCCTTCCGGTTTAGGCATACCAAAATTGCGTTTGATCTTCTCTGCCGTATCACGGCCCTTCTGCTGACCGATCACCATCACTGGTTCGCCGTCTAAACGGGCTACACCACCGAGAATAGCAGGATCGTTAGCGAAGGCACGATCGCCCGCTAGTTCATCAAATTCGGTAAAAATACGTTCAATGTAGTCGCGCGTATAAGGACGCAAAGGGTGACGCGCTAACTGCGAAACTTGCCATGCGCCTAACTCAGAGAAAATCTTTTCAGTTAGTTCGACATTTTTCTCTTTTAAACGGCTGACTTCTTCTTCCAGCCCTAAATCTAGTTCGCCAGCACGACTCACTGTGCGTAACTCTTCAATCTTCGCTTCCAATTCGGCAATTGGCAGTTCGAAATCCAAATAATTGAGACTCATGCTCTAATTAACCCACTTAATTAAATTCTAATTCGATATCTTGCGCCGTCAGTAAGGATAACTTATGAATCAAATCATCCGCTGGCGTCACACACCATTGTGTTCCTAGTTCTAGCTCGGCTAAGGCGTCCGGCCGGCGATAAACGACTTTTATCGGACACGTACCGAACTTATATGGTTCCAGCACTTTCTCTAACTTTTCGAAGAAGTTAGCATCAATTTGCGCCATATCTACCGTCATTTTCATCGCTTTAATGCGCTTTTCACGGGCCTCAGCGAGTGTACACACGTCTCTGGCGGTCATTGTAATGCCGCCAGAGAAGTTATCAAAGCTGACCTGTCCGGTTATAACCAAGATATTGTTGATTTGTAGCAATTCTTGGAAAGTTTCGAACTGTTCTGGGAATAAGCGTACATCAATTCGCGCACTCTTGTCATCTAAGGTCAGCAATCCCCAACGTTTATTCTTTTTATTGACCAAGGTACGTGCATTTATCACCAGTCCGGCCGCTGTGGTTTGCACATCACGCTCTGTGGGCACTAAATCCACCAACTTGCCGCTGGTGTAATGTTTAAGCTCGCTGCGATATTGGTTAATGGGGTGGCCAGTTAAAAACAGCCCGAGCGTTTCGCGCTCGCCATCCAACCATTGGTTATCGGTAAAATAAGGCACCCGCTTAAAGGCTTGTTTGACTTCCTCGGGTTCGGTAGCCAAGAGCCCAAACATATCGCCTTGGCCTAATTGCTCGGCCTTGTTGTGCTGCTCGGCTGATTTAATCGCTTCGGGCAGTGAGGCCATTAAAATAGCACGTCCACCTTGTACTTGGTCTGGGCCAAGTTTATCCATGGCACCCGACATAATGAGCTTTTCAATCACCCGTTTATTCAGGCGTTTTAAATCCACCCGTGCACAAAAATCAAAGAGATCTTTAAACGGACCATCCTGCTCACGAGCACTGATAATGGCTTCAACGGGCCCTTCACCCACGCCTTTGATGGCGCCGATACCGTACACAATCTCACCTTGGCGATTCACCGTAAACTTGTAGAGACCGGCATTAACATCCGGTGGCAACAAGGCGAGCTTCATATTCTCGCACTCATCAACCAAGGTCACGATTTTATCAGTGTTATCCATATCCGCCGACATCACCGCCGCCATAAATTCAGCGGGGTAATGGGTTTTCATCCACAGGGTTTGGTAAGACACCAAGGCGTAGGCAGCGGAGTGCGATTTGTTAAATCCGTACCCAGCGAACTTTTCCACCAAGTCAAAAATTTTCATCGCCAGTTCGCTGTCAATTCCCTGACTTTGCGCCCCTTCGGCAAAGGTTGAACGCTGCTTCGCCATCTCTTCTGGCTTTTTCTTACCCATGGCTCGACGTAGCAAATCTGCGCCACCGAGTGAGTAGCCCGCGAGCACCTGAGCAATCTGCATGACCTGCTCCTGATAAAGGATAACCCCATAAGTGGGCTCCAAAATCGGTTTCAAGCTGTCATGCTGATACTGCGAGTCTGGGTAGGAGATTTCTTCGCGTCCGTGCTTACGGTCGATAAAGTTATCAACCATGCCCGATTGCAAGGGACCGGGTCGGAATAAGGCCACTAGGGCTATCATATCCTCAAAGCAGTCCGGTTTCAGGCGGCGGATAAGATCCTTCATCCCGCGCGATTCGAGCTGGAAGACCGCAGTGGTTTCGGCCCGTAACAGCAGGTCGATACTGGCGCGGTCGTTGAGGGGAATGGCATTGATGTCCACCGGCTCCTTGCCTTCACGGGCTAGGCGCTCGTTGGTCATATCCAGTGCCCATTGCAAGATGGTCAAGGTACGCAGACCGAGGAAGTCAAACTTCACTAAGCCGGCGGTTTCCACGTCATTTTTATCGAATTGCGTGACCGGGAACTTGCCTTCCTCATCACAATACAGCGCCGCAAAATCAGTGATGGTGGTCGGCGATATCACCACGCCCCCGGCGTGCTTACCGGCGTTTCGCGTACAGCCTTCAAGAATACGACACATATCAATAAGATCGCGCACTTCCTCATCGCCGTCATAGGCCTCTGGCAGTCGCGGCTCGACCTCAAAAGCTTTTTCTAAGGTCATGCCTGGGTCACCAGGTACCAACTTGGAAATACGGTCAACAAACCCGTAGGGATGGCCCAGTACCCGCCCCACATCGCGGATCACCGCCTTTGCGGCCATAGTACCAAAGGTGATGATCTGTGATACTGCATCACGACCATACAACTTGGAAACGTGATCAATCACCTCATCCCGTCGGTCCATACAAAAGTCGACATCGAAATCCGGCATCGAGACCCGCTCGGGGTTCAAAAAGCGCTCGAATAGCAAATCGAATTGCAGTGGATCTAAGTCGGTAATTTTCAGGGCATACGCCACCAGTGAACCGGCACCAGAGCCACGTCCTGGGCCCACCGGGATATTGTTATCCTTGGACCACTGGATGAACTCCATAACGATTAAGAAGTAACCGGGGAAGCCCATCTGGTTAATAACATCGAGCTCGATTTGCAGGCGCTCGTCATATTCGCCACGACGCTCAGCGCGTACCTGCTCATCGGGAAACAGGAATTGCAACCGCTCTTCGAGACCTTCACGAGAGACTTTAACCAAGAAGTCGTCTATTTTCAGCGAACCGGTGGGGTAATCTGGCAAAAAGTAAGTGCCTAGCTGCACGGTCACGTTACAGCGCTTAGCGATTTCAACGGTATTGGCGAGCGCTTCAGGGATATCACTGAATAGCTCGGCCATTTGCGCTGGGGTTTTTAAATACTGTTCGCTGGAGAAGCGCTTCGGTCGGCGCTTATCCTCTAAGGTGTAGCCGTCATGGATGGCGACACGAATTTCATGGGGCTCGAAATCTTGCTGCTCAAGAAACACTACTTCATTGGTTGCCACCACAGGTAACTGGTGAGCTGTCGCGTGCTCAACGGCCAAATGTAAGTAGCTTTCTTCATCAGCGCGCCCGGTGCGCATTAATTCAAGGTAGAAATTGTCGGCAAAATGTTGGCGGTAAAATTGGCTGATCTCTTCAATCACTCCAGCATTGCCTTTAAGCAGCGCCTTGCCCAAGTCACCGTCCTTGCCGCCACTGAGTAAAATTAACCCGTCACTGTGCTCCGCCAACCACTGCCGGTCAACCATAGCACGGTGCATCACATGGCCACGCAAATAGGCTTTAGAAATCAGTAAGGTGAGGTTGTTATAGCCTTCGTTATTCTTTGCCAACACCACCAAACGACAAGGCTCATCGGGAAACTCCGGGCTATTGAGCCAAATATCGGCGCCGACAATGGGTTTTATCCCAGCGCCATGGGCGGCACCATAAAAACGCACCAGACCGCACAGGTTCATTTGGTCGGTAATAGCTAGGGCGCTGAGCTGCTGTGCTTGCGCCGCACTGACAATAGGCTTGGTTTTAGCCAAGCCATCAACCATGGAAAAGTCGCTGTGAACGCGCAGATGGACAAATTCAGGTGCGGCCATTATTGCCCCCGCTCGGCGAGTACACGCTGCACCGGTTTAAAGCTCTTGCGGTGAAACTCGGTGGCTCCATGTTCGGCCAATGCCGCAAAATGAGCTTTAGTTGGGTAGCCTTTATGGCCCGCAAAACCATATTCGGGGAATTGCACATCCAAGGCTATCATTTCCTCATCCCGCGCCACCTTAGCTAAAATCGAAGCGGCGCTGATTTCAGCCACCAGCACGTCGCCTTTGACCACGGCTTGTGCAGCCACATCGAGTTGCGGTAGGCGATTACCATCAACAAAGACAAAGTCAGGAGTAATATCAAGCCCCGCCACAGCTCGCGACATGGCCAGCATGGTCGCGTGCAAGATATTGAGCTCATCTATCTCGCTGACACTGGCACGGGCGATACAGTAACTCAATGCCTTTTCTTTTATCTCAGCACTTAAGGCGGTGCGCTTTTTATCGCTCAGCTTTTTTGAATCGCTCAGTCCGGCTATCGGTTTATTGGGGTCAAGGATCACCGCTGCGGTCACCACATCTCCCACCAGCGGGCCACGCCCCACTTCATCTACACCGGCAATATACTGAACATCGGGACGATTAATTTGCATCAATAAGCTCCAACACGGCTTTGGCTGCTTGAGCACTGGCATCGCAGCGAATGTCTTTATGGATTTGCGTAAAACGCGCAATCAAGGCTTGATTATCCCCGTATAACTTAGGCTCAAGCGCGGCGCATAAGTTATCGACATTACACTGGTGCTGTAAAAACTCAGGGACCAGCTCCTCGTCGGCCAATAAATTAGGCAACGAGAAGTATTTGATGGTGAAGGTAAACACATGCTGCACCATCCAATAGGTCATGGCTTTGAGCTTGTAACCCACCACCATAGGTTTCTTATATAACATTCCCTCTAGTGAGGCAGTTCCCGAGGCCAGTAGAATCGCGTCACTGGCTTGCATCGCTAAGCTCGATTGACCATCAAGTAATAGCGCGTTTAACTTCGGTGCATGTTGTTGTTGCAACGCTAAGAACTGCGCTTTGCGCGCTTCGTTCACCAAGGGCACCACAACTTTTAAGTCTGGATTAGCTTGCTGCAGACGCTCGGCCGTTTGCGCATAGGTGGGTGTCAGTAGCCCCACTTCCGAGCCACGACTACCCGGTAACAGCGCCAGCACTTTATCGTCGCTACTGAGCCCTAGTTGCGCCCGCGCATGCTGGTTGCTTTGCTCTACAGCGATATCATCGGCCAAGGTATGGCCGACAAAGGTGCATGGCACTTGGTGCTTGTCATAAAAGGCCTTCTCAAAAGGCAACAGCGACAGTACTAAATTGGTGGCTTTGGCGATGTTATGGATACGTTTTTGTCGCCACGCCCACACCGAAGGGCTGACATAATGCACAGTGGTGATCCCCGCTTGCTTCAATGGCAGCTCAACGCGCAAATTAAAATCGGGCGCATCAATACCAATAAATACATCAGGGGGATTGTCGATAAAGTGCTGCACCAATCCTTTGCGAATCTTTAACAGCCTAGGCAAGCGCGAGAGCACCTCAACGAGTCCCATTACCGAGAGCTCTTCCATATCAAACAAGCTTTCACACCCGAGGGCGTTCATGCGGGGACCGCCAATACCGACGAACTGGGCATCAGGGTGGCGTTGTTTAATGGCTTTTATTAGGCCTTCACCAAGAATGTCACCGGACATTTCACCGGCAACGATGCCGATGCGAAGAGGTTGAGTGGCGCTCATATTGGGGACAGGTTCCACTTTGGGCTGTTGTTATTAACCGCCTAGTCTACCCTGTTTGCGATGCGCTTAAAACCTCGTTGCTATTAAATGCACAATCCTTCTACGGCCTAGCTTGATGAGCTGGTTGATATTTTTCCAGTGTGCCTTTCTTTTAAATTAGATGTTGCTAATATTGTGTTGACTTCGTAAGCAGTAGTCTGGATACTAACGAAAGTTTCAGTAATTACTGAAACTTTAAACAAGATTACATTAAGGGGTGTTCCATGATAGATGAATCCTTTGTAGACATCTCCCGTCTACAATTTGCAATCACTGCCTTCTATCACTTTTTGTTCGTGCCGCTCACGTTAGGGATGACATGGATTTTGGTGATAATGGAGTCTGTCTATGTAATGACAGGGCGCGAAATTTACCGTGATATGACGAAATTCTGGGGAAAGTTATTTGGTATTAACTTCGCCTTAGGGGTGGCCACCGGACTGACTATGGAGTTCGAGTTTGGTACCAACTGGTCTTATTATTCTCATTACGTTGGTGATATCTTCGGTGCGCCCCTTGCCATTGAAGGGCTAATGGCATTTTTCTTAGAGTCTACCTTGGTCGGCATGTTCTTTCTAGGCTGGGATCGGCTCAGTAAAGTGCAGCACTTGGGGGTGACCTTCTTTATGGCGGTGGGCACCAACCTCTCCGCGCTGTGGATTCTAGTCGCCAATGGCTGGATGCAAAACCCTGTGGGTTCAGAGTTTAACTACCTGACCATGCGTATGGAAATGCAAAGCTTTGCCGAATTGGTGTTTAACCCGGTGGCACAGGTTAAGTTTATTCATACCGTCTCTGCCGGCTATGTTGCCGCCTCTATGTTTGTGCTTGGGATCAGTGCCTTTTATATTCTTCGCGGCCGTGATGTTGCTTTTGCTAAACGCTCGTTTTCGGTTGCCTGTAGTTTTGGCTTAGCCTCGGTATTGTGCGTTATTCTGCTCGGTGATGAGTCCGGCTACGAGGTCGGCGAGGTGCAAAAAGTGAAACTCGCGGCGATTGAAGCGGAGTGGGAAACTGAGCCTGCCCCAGCCGCTTTTACATTATTTGGTTTTCCAGACTCTGAAACACAACAAACCCATGCGGCGGTGAAAATCCCCTATGTCATGGGCATTATTGCTACCCGCTCGCTGGATGAGGAAGTCACCGGCATTAAAGAGTTGCAACAGAACCATGAACAACGTATCCGCAGTGGTATGGTGGCTTATCGCTACTTGGAAAAGCTGCGTAATGGCGAGGAAACACCAGAAAATATTCGTCAATTCAATCAGTACAAAGACGATTTAGGCTACGGCTTACTATTAAAGCGTTATTTGGATGACGTGTATAACGCCGATGAAGCGCAAATCCAAAAAGCGGTGCAAGACTCTATCCCGCAAGTAGGGCCACTGTTTTGGGCATTTCGTATTATGGTTGCCTGTGGCATGGTGATGCTGCTGATCTTTGCCGCCGCGTTTTATTACAATGCTAAACGCCAAATCGAACAAAAACGTTGGCTACTCAAAGCGGCGTTATTTGCCATACCACTGCCCTGGATTGCCATTGAAACAGGGTGGTTTGTGGCTGAGTATGGCCGCCAGCCTTGGGCTATTTCCGAGGTATTACCGACCTTTATGGCCACCTCGAGTCTGACCTTTAATGATGTACTTATCTCCTTGATTGGCTTTATTACCTTTTACACCGTATTGGCCATTATCGAAATCTGGTTAATGTTGCACTTTATTAAGCAGGGGCCAAGCTCACTGCATACAGGGAAGTATTACTTCGAGCGTCAACAGCAACTACAGGAGAGCAAATCATGATATTTGATTATGAAACGCTAAAACTTATCTGGTGGGTGCTTATTGGCGCATTGCTCATTGGCTTTGCCATTACTGACGGCATGGATATGGGCGCTGCCACCTTGTTACCTTTCGTTGCCAAACAGGATGTCGAGCGCCGAGTAGTGATCAACACCGTAGGTGCACACTGGGACGGTAACCAAGTCTGGCTTATTACCGCAGGCGGTGCACTCTTTGCCGCTTGGCCAATGGTGTATGCCGCTGCCTTTTCAGGCTTCTACTTTGCCATGATGCTGGTGTTGTTTGCGCTGTTTTTCCGCCCCTTGGCCTTTGACTATCGCTCCAAACTGGATAACCCCACATGGCGTAACCGCTGGGATTGGGCGCTTTTCTGCGGCAGTTTCATTCCAGCACTGATTTTCGGGGTGGCCTTTGGTAACTTGTTGCAAGGGGTGCCTATTCATATCGATAATCTCATGCGGGTGAGCTATCACGGCTCCTTCTTTGGGCTGTTGAATCCTTTTGCACTGTTATGCGGTGTGATCAGTGTAGCCATGCTGGTTGGCCACGGTGGCGTATGGTTACAAATGCGCACCGCTGAGCCCGTCGCTTCACGTAGCGCCCGTTTCGGTCGCATCGCGCTGGTTGTCGCCCTCGCTGGCTTTGCCTTGGCCGGTGCGTGGCTGACGCAAATCGACGGCATGCAGATTGTCACTATGGCCGATACCAATGCCCATGCCGACCCATTAGCAAAAACAGTGACCACTGCGACCGGTCTATGGTTGAACAATTACAGCGAACGCAGTTGGACCCTCGCCTTCCCAATCTTGGCGTTTGCCGGAGGTCTGTTGGCCTTGTTGTGCTCACTTAAGAGTAGACCTGGTTTTGGCTTCATCTGTTCGAGCATCATGTTGTTAGGCATTATTATGACCTTTGGCGCATCCCTGTTCCCCTTCATTATGCCCTCCAGCCATGATGCCAATATGAGCTTAACCATTTGGGACGCCGTTTCCAGCCACATGACTTTGAATATCATGTTTATTGTGGTCGCTATATTGCTCCCCATAGTACTGTCTTACACCACTTGGTGTTATGTGAAGATGTGGCGCCGAGTAAGTAGTGAAGAGATTGAAAACAACACCCATGGCAGCTATTAAGGAGGCACTATGTGGTATTTTACGTGGATTTTAGGGGTATTATTCGCTGTTGCCTTCGGCGTGATCAACGTCATGTGGTATGAAATGGGCCAGCACAATGATTGTGTGGCCGACGATCACAAGGAGCATGATTAATACATGACCCCCCGCCCCAACCGCGCGCAGCAAAACCAGCTGCGCGTTTTTTTAAAAAACTTTTCACGTTCACAAAATGGCGCGATGCTGATAAGCATTTCCTTGGGTATCGTCAATGCCTTACTGATGATAGTGAGCTGTTACTTATTAGCACACATTTGCCATGCGGTGATGTTTGCAGATGAGCACTTAGCGCAACAGCACACCCAGTTAGCCATACTGGCCGCCATAGTAGTCCTGCGAGCGCTGTGCAGTGGCGTTAGTCGCTATGTCAGTGAGCGCTGCGCCATCGCCCTAAAACAGCAAATGCGCCACGCACTTTGGCAAGCCATGGTCGCAAAACAGCGCCAAGGTCAGCTTGAACACAGCCCAGCGCAGCTGGTCAACACCCTTAACCAAGGCGTGGAATCACTGCACGATTACTTCGCCAAATACATTCCCGCTGTCGCTTACGCGGGCTTTATCCCTCTCGCTATTATCGCGGTGGTGTTTCCTATCGACTGGCAATCTGGGTTAATCTTTCTTGTTACGGCGCCACTCATTCCTTTTTTCATGATTTTAATCGGTTATAAAGCCGAGGCGCTCAATGAGCAAAACTGGCAGCAGCTCCAGCGTCTTGGCCATTATTTTATGGACCGCCTACAAGGCTTAGTGCAGCTGAAGCTATTCAATAACGAACGCCAACAAATTGAAAATGTCGCGCTGATGGCCGATAAATTTCGCATCACCACCCTCTCGGTGCTGCGCATTGCCTTTATATCCACCTTAGCACTGGAATTTTTGGCGACCATCAGTATCGCCTTAGTGGCTGTGATTATTGGCTTTCGCCTTTACTTTGGCTCGTTAGATTTTGCCACCGGTTTTGTGGTGCTGTTGTTGGCGCCGGAGTTTTATCTGCCGCTGCGCCAGTTAGGTCAGCACTACCATGCCAAGCTCAAAGGCTTAGCCAGTGCCAGCTCAATGCTGTCGCTGCTACAAAAAGCAGACACCGACACTATTAAAGGTGAGCAGTTAGCGGACCATACCCCTATCCATACAGTAAGCACCGAGAATCTGTGCTGGCGCTTTGACGACGCCCAGCACGACACCTTACAGCAGCTATCGCTTAAGTTCTGCGGCCCCGGCATGCATGCCATTGTCGGCGCCAGCGGCAGCGGCAAGTCCACATTACTGGATTGCTTGATGGGCCTAAAACCCAGTGTCGCCGGAGCCATTAAAATAAACGACCACGCCTTAAGCACTTTAAACATCCAGCAATATCAACAGCGCATCGCTTGGGTTGCCCAATCGCCGACACTCTTTAGTGGCAGCATCGCCGAAAATGTCGCCTTGGCGCAACCAGACGCACCACTGGGTGTCATTCGCGCGGTCTGTAAAGACGTTGCCCTGGATGATTACATTATGACCCTCGCGCAAGGCTATGACACGCCCATAGGCGAGCTCGGTAAAGGGTTATCCGGAGGGCAAATACAGCGCCTAGCTTTGGCCCGTGCACTGTTAGGCAAACCCGAAGTGCTGTTTTTAGATGAGCCCACAGCGGCCCTTGATAAGCACAGTGAGGCGCATGTGCAGCGGTGTTTAGAGCAGCTCAGCAAACACTGCTTAATTATCGTTATTGCCCATCGTTTGCATACCATCAGCGATGCACAACAGGTGGTGGTCATGGAGCATGGCCGTATCGCTGAGCAAGGTAATTACTCACAGTTGATACAGCAACCCCACTCAGCACTCAACCACTTACTCCAAGGAGCGGCGGTCGAACATGGCTAATTGGCAGTTTTTGTTATCGTTATTGCGCCCCCACCTAAAGTGGGCAGTCATTGGCTTGGCACTGGCGCTGTGCGCCTTAATAGCGAATGTTACTTTGCTGGCGATCTCCGGTTGGTTTCTTGCAGCTATGGCCAGTGCCGGGCTGCAAGGGATCACCATGAACTATTTTACCCCAGCGGGCATTATTCGTTTTTTGGCGGTGGTGCGCACCGCCAGTGGTTACGGTCAACGCTTGGTCAATCACAACACCACGTTTTTGGTGCTCAAAACCTTGCGAGTGAGCGTGTTTGCAGCACTCACCAAAGTGCCCTTGCAACAATTCAGCAGTATTGGCCAACAGCTATCGCAATTGCAAGACGATGTTGAGCGCCTTGATGAGTTTTACATTGGTGTGCTGCTACCGATTTTACTTGCCCTTGTTGCGCTGCCTTTGTTCGCTTGGGTATTAAGCCTGTATAGCATAATGTTGATGGTGGTCAGCGTCAGTGCACTGCTGCTGTGCGGCGTACTGTTACCCTGGTGGTTAAGCCGCAACTTAAAGAGCATTGGCACTCACACCCAAGCGGCTCACACACAACTTAATGAGCGCTTGGTGGAAGCGACCCGGGGGTTAAAAGAGCTACAACTGGCTGGCGCCTGTGAGCGCTACTGGGAGCACATCGATCATGCCCAACACGCTTTAGCTAACGAGCAACAACGCTCACAAAATTGGTATGCGCGTCATCAGGGGTTGTCATTATTTGTTAGTCAACTGACCATTATTTTCGTGCTTATCGTCATGATCCCCATGGTCACCAGTGGCGCTATGGTTAACGTCAACTTGGCGATGTTGATGTTACTGGTACTCGGGGGCTTTGAAATTGTGCTAACACTCCCTGATGCTATGCTTAAACTCGAACTGACATTGGCAAGCAGCGAGCGCCTGCGCCAATTGGTGGCGCAGCCCAAGCACAGTCAAGCTAAGGAGATAGGCGAGCTCACTAGCCAAGAGGTGTACTCCCTGGACGCACTGAATTACACCTACCCCGATAGCAGTAACGGCATAACGGATATCAGCTTCACCATTAAGCAAGGCGAAAAAGTGGCTATTGTTGGTGCCAGCGGTGCTGGCAAGTCCACCCTACTGGCATTACTCAGTGCCCAGCTGCAGCCGAGCTCCGGCAGCCTAGAGTGTTTTTCTCGCCCGCTTTCGAGTCTTAACACGCATTGGCTTTACCAGCACTTGGGTATGTTGTCGCAACAATGCCATGTGTTCAGTAGTAGTATTAAGAACAATTTGCTGTTGGCGAAAGACGATGCCAACGAGCAGCAACTTTGGCAGGCGCTTGCTCAAGCGCAGCTGAAGGATTTTGTCGCGACAACCGAGCATCAGCTCGATGCACTCGTGGGCACTGGCGGGCGGACTCTATCTGGAGGCGAAGCACGACGTTTGCACATTGCCCAGCAATTATTACGCGACCCACGCGTGCTGTTACTCGACGAGCCCACACGCGGACTGGATAACCGCAACCAAGAGCTGGTTATTGACGCCTTAATGGCACTGTTTAACACTCGTACCGTGATCACCGTGACCCATGAAAGCACGCTGTTAAACCGTATGGACCAGGTGGTTTGGCTCGAGCAGGGCCGTGTTAGGGCCACGGGCACACATCAGCAACTGCAAAAGCACCGTGATTATGTCCGCCTAACCAGTGTGATTAACTAAGCCACAAAAAAAGCGCCCTCAAGGCGCTTTTTATTATTCACTCAAAATATCGAGTCTAGCGAATGATACCGCGTTCAGACTGTTGAACGAGGTCAATCATTGGCTGAATGGCTGGAAATTGCTGCGCATCTTCAGTTAATTGGGCCACGGCTTCATCGGCTTTTAAACCTTTACGGAACAAGGTTTTGTACGCGCGGCGAAGGGCCATAATCTCATCAGACTCAAAACCACGACGCTTGAGTCCTTCAGTATTAATTGCCACAGGGCGTGCCGGCGTGCCAATGGTGGTAACATACGGCGGCACATCTTGGTTCACCCCAGAGTACATACCGATGAAGGCATGATCGCCTACTTTGCAAAACTGATGTACACCCGAGTTGCCAGCCAAAATAACCCAATTGCCGATGTGTACATGCCCCGCCACACTGGCATTGTTGGCAAAAATAACGTTATCACCAATCACGGCATCGTGAGCAACATGGGTATAAGCCATAAATAAGTTGTTGCTACCGATTTTGGTAATCCCCTGGTCCTGAATGGTACCACGGTGGATGGTGGCACATTCGCGGATCACATTGTTGTCACCAATAATCAGCTGCGTTGGTTCATCCTTGTACTTTTTATCTTGGCAGGCCTCGCCAACCGATGCGAATTGATAGATGTGGTTGTTTTGGCCTAAAGTAGATGGCCCTTTAACTACCACATGCGACTCAATAATTGTCCCTGCACCGATTTCTACATCATTGCCGATGTAGCTGTATGGACCTACTTGCACATCGTCGGCAAGCTTTGCGCCCGGTTCGATAATTGCGGTCGGATGAATCACGATTAAAACTCTCTTCTAGCACACATCAATTCGGCGCTGCACACGACTTTATCGTCGACGCGTGCTTCGCCATAAAACTTCCATAAATTGCGACGCTCTTTTAAAAACTCAACATGCAAATGCATGGTATCGCCAGGCCCTACTGGGTGCTTAAAGCGTGCATTATCAATAGCTGCAAACAAGTATAGCTCATTGTCACCGCGATTTTCCGTGGTTTTAAAGCCGAGTAAACCAGTTGCTTGGGCTAGGGCCTCGAGAATCATCACCCCGGGGAATATGGGCTGATCGGGAAAGTGGCCGGTAAAAATCGGTTCATTCACGGTCACATTCTTAATCGCATGCAAACGCTCACCGGGCGTGTAATCAATAACACGATCAACGAGCAGCATAGGGTAACGATGGGGTAGCAGGCTTAATATTTCTTGAATATCAAAGCTATTTAACTGATTAGCCAACTTATTTTCCTTAAAACTAATTTACTCTTGCGACTTCAGCTGCGCTTCAATGGACTTGATACGCTTGTGCATGTCACCAATATTTCGTAAGTGCGCGATGGTGCGGCGCCACTCTTTGTTTTTGCTGTGCGGAACACCAGATGAATAAATACCAGGCTCATTGATGCCACTGGTAACCATATTCATGCCGGTTAGTACCACTTTGTCGCAAATTTCCACGTGACCGGTAATGGCGCTTAGGCCACCAATTTGGCAATAACGGCCAATTTTAGTACTGCCTGCAACCACGGTACAACCAGCGATAGCGGTCCCTTCACAAACCTCAACGTTATGTGCTATCTGGCATTGGTTGTCGATAATCACATTGTCGTGGATAAGGGTGTCGTCAATGGCGCCTCGGTCGATGGTAGTGCTGGCACCAATCTCAACACGGTCGCCGATTATAACAGATCCAAGCTGCGGGATCTTAACCCATTGCCCTTGTTCGTTGGCATAACCAAAACCATCGGCACCCACCACGGTATTTGCTTGAATCAAGCACTGCGCGCCTATATTCACTTCGTGGTAAACAGTGACGTTATTCCATAACTTAGTACCTGCGCCAATACGCGCATTAGCACCTATAAAGCAATGACTGCCTATTTGAGCATGTTCGCCAATGTGAGCACCGGCTTCAACAACCACGAAAGGGCCAATGTTGGCGCTCTCACTGACTGTTGCTTCACTGCTTATCACCGCACTGGGGTGCACCCCCTGTGCTGCTGCCGGCGTAGTGTCTAATAGCTGTGCTAACTTGGCATAGGCGACATAAGGATCGGCACAGATAACCTTGTTGCCATCATAATGCTCGGCATCATCCGCACTGAGGATCACCGCACCAGCTTGGGTGGTGTTCAGCGCACTACGGTACTTTTTATTGGCGAGGAAACTGATATGTTTAGGGCCTGCTTTTTCCAGTGTTTGAATACCGTCAATCTGCAGGCCCTGGTCACCAACTAGCTCAGCACCTAAGTGCTGAGCAATGTTCGCTAGTGTTGTTGTCATTATTACTTCTTACTAACAGCGTCGATAACGTCTTCAGATAGGTCGGTCACTTCACTTGGGTTGAAGTAGATAGTGCCATCTTTCACTTTAACTTCGTCAAAGTCGCCTTCTTTGGCTACTTCTTGAATCGCTGCTACGATAGTTTGCTGCAATTTGCCTAGCTCTTGGTTTTGGCGACGCTTGATCTCTTGCTCAAGCGGGCGACCTTTCTCCATTAGTTGCTTTTGCATACCTTGGATCTTCGCGCGCAGCTCTTGCTTCTGCTCATCGCTCATCACCGTACCTTCACGCTGGAACTTCTCAGTTTCAAAACGGATGTCGCCTTGTAGCTTTTCTAGTTCCTGACGACGCTCAGCAAATTCGCTTTGCAAGGTCTTCTCAATGGCTGCGGTTTGCGGCACTTGCGCATAGATTGTTTGCATATCAACAATGCCCACTTTGTGCGCCAAAGCGCTCATTGAAGTACCCATTGTTAGTGCAGCGAGTACCGCCATAGCCGTACTTTTAAATAATTTTTTCACAAAAAACTCCTTAAGAATTAGAAAGTATTACTGATGTTAAAGCTAATGGTCTTGGTATCATCATCTTCTTGTTCTTTCAACGGATACGCAAAACTAATTAACATCGGCCCCATAGGTGAAATCCACTGAATGGATAGACCTGTCGACACCCTAAAGCGTGACGGATCTGAATAGTCATCTAAGCGAGCACGTTCATCAGGTTGTAAATTTTGATAACGATCTACGTTAAACTCAGTATCCCATACGTTAGCTGCGTCAACAAAGAAGCTGGTACGTACGGAACTGGTATTTTCCTCGTCCAAGAATGGCGTTGGCACAATCATTTCCATACCAGCCACGGCCTTGGCGTTACCACCAATACGCCCAGCAAGGCGCAAGGTGTCAAACTCTTCTGCCCCACCGATACTGCCAGCTGGCGTGCCATCTGGCAAGGTGGTGCCAGGAATGTTCTGAGGTGCTCTTACCACTGCGCGCGGTAAGATGGTGTTTCTATCGAATCCACGAAGCTCTTGTTCCGTGATTCGGAAGAATTCTTGCACTGGTAATACTTGGTCAAAGCCGTTGGTAGAGCCATAACCATTACCATAGCCTAGCGCTGCACGGGTTGAGAATACCCAGCGATGGTCATTACTGATAGGCCAGTAAAAACGCGAGTTATAGTTCACTTTGTAGTAGTTAAGGTCAGAGTTCGGCGTGGTTGCCGTCAAGTTAAGCGACTGACGTGAACCCGCTGTTGGGAATAACCCTCGGTTCACGGTCACCCGAGACCAACCGGTTGAGAGCTCAAATTTAGTGAACTCAAAACCCGCATCCGGATTTTCAGGATCTAAGAAGGTCTCACGCAACACTCGAGTTTGCTCGTATTCGGCTAAGTCTGAGAGCTCTTCTTCAATCCAACGAATACCGAAATTAACTCGGTTATTGGCATTAATTGGGAAGCCAATGTTGGTACCAAGGCCATAACTCTTTGACTTATAGTCAATCAAGCTGAACTCACTGGCATCGTAGTTACGATAGAAAATGCTTGAACCCTGAGATACCCCATCTGGTGTGAAATATGGGTCGGTGTAGGACAAGCTCACACTTTCGGAGCCGCGCGAGGTGTTGATATTAAACGACACCTGGTTGCCTGACCCTAGGAAGTTTGACTCACTGACACCAATGTTAAATTGCAGGCCGTAATAAGAACCATAAGCCAGACCGGCGGTGAAGCTACCTGCTGACTGCTCTTTTACGGTGAAATCAACATCGACTTCATCATCAATACCGGGCACCGGGGTAACATCAAATTCAACACTTTCCATGTAGGGAAGACGCTGAATTTGCAGCTTTGAGCGCTCTAGGTTTTGGTTTGATAACCACGCACCTTCAAGCTGCGTCATTTCCCGGCGCAATACTTCGTCAGCGGTGTTTTGGTTACCAGAAATATCGATACGGCGCACATAAACACGTTTGCCAGGGTCAACTGACAAGGTTAATTGCACCTCTTTATTTTCATCGTCGATTTCAGGGATGGTACGCACTTCAGCATTGGCATATCCAAAACGGGCTAAAAAGCTCTTAATGAATTCTTCTGAAGACGTCACCACCGAGCCATTATACAACTCACCTGTTTTGAGCGGGATAACGCTTTTAATTAACTCTTCACGGCCTAACAAGTCGCCGATGAAATCAAAGCCTTTAACCATGTACTGCTCACCCTCGGTGACGTTCGCAGTGACATAGACTGATTCACGCTCGGGGCTCACTGATACTTGGGTTGAGTCAATATTAAAGCGCAGGTAACCACGGTCGAGGTAATAACTGCGGATTTTCTCCAAGTCCCCTTCAATGGTTTGCTTTTGGTAGCGATCCGACGACATGAACATGTACCAAGGCAAATCTTGCTTAGACTCTGCGAGGTTCAGTAGTTCTTCATCAGGGAATAACTCGTTACCGACGATGTTAATCTGGCGAATTGAAGCGGCATCACCTTCATCGAAGTTTAACTTTAAGCGAACCCGGTTACGTGGTAGGCGAGTGATTTCAAGGTCGATTTTGGCGTTGTACTTACCAATACTGTGGAAGAAGTCGATTAGCCCCTTCTCAACACTATCAAGCACAGTTCTGTCGAGTGGCTCGCCTTGGCGGATATTTTGTTGATTCAAGCTCTCACTGAGCTGCTCGTCTTTAATATCTTTGTTGCCATCGAATTCGATAGAGCTGATCGTGGGTCGCTCGGTCACTTTGAACACGATGCGTTCACCATCACGATACGCTTCGATATCATCGAAGTGACCAGACTTGTAAAGCGACTTGATGGTTTTTGACACAGTGTAGGTGTCTACCTGATCGCCAACGTTAATTGGAATATGTGTCAGCGCTGCACCGAGTGCAACACGCTGCAACCCTTCTACTTTTAAATCTTCTACGATAAAGGATTCTTGGCCTAGGGCTGCAAAGCTTGCCCCTAATAAACTCGTAACTGCCAAATGTTTTTTTATAGCCATTTTATTATCTTTGTCCTTTACTACAGTGTCTTCACCCAGCTCACCCTCATTCCCGTTTTGCGCACGGCTGGCTGGGTGAGTAGGCCGTTGGCTGCATCATTGGCTGCCATCTTATCATTGCTGTTTGGCTTACACAGCTGTTTCTTTATACATCACGCTCAAAAAACACGCAGTTGACGCGTTAAGCGGATGGTGTACCTGTTTACAATCTTGCTATGTCGTTCAGTAATGCAAACGCGGTAAGCGCTAACAACAACATGGCACCGATGCGAAAGCCAATTTCTTGTGTCTTTTCAGAGACTGGCTTTTTACGAATTAGTTCAATTACGTAATACATTAAATGCCCGCCATCTAACACCGGCAAGGGGAGCAAATTAAACACCCCTAGGCTGACGCTGATTAACGCTAAAAAGCTCAAAAAGGCAACGAAGCCGTAGCTTACGCTAGTTCCAGCCCCGACTGCAATGCCCACCGGGCCACTGATATTTTTGATTGACACTTGCCCGGTGACTAAATTAGCTATCATCTCAAAGCTCAGGCTAATCATTTGCCATGTTTTTGCCACGCCCAGGCCAGCTGCATCAATCACGTTGTAGCTGCGTGTTGAAATGGCCTCTTCTGGCCAAGGCTCAACTACCGGCACCACTCCCAAGTAACCTCGAGAGAAGCCATCTTCAGTAGGCTTGTTAGCTGGGGTAATGGTCACATCAAGGCCTTGGGCACCGCGCATAACATAAAAGTTCAATGCTTGCCCTGCTGAGCGCTCAATACGATTGACCAGGGCCTGCCAACTTTTGATAAACTCACCCTCAACACTGACCAACACGTCGCCCTCTTTGAGCCCCGCACTGTGTGCAGGCGAGTCTGGAGCAACCATCGCAAGCGTCAGCGTTGCATCGGGTCGGTAAGGCTTAATACCTATCGACGTCAGGGGCGACTCATCGCGCTGCTGCAGCGTCCAGCCTTGTAAATTTAAGGTGCGCACTGCCTGAGAACCAGACTCAGCTTGCACTTTGACATTCACCTCGTCATCTCCTAGGTGCTGCATCAATGCCAGTGTGACTTCTTGCCAATCTTGAGTTTGTTTGCCATCAATAGTCAGCAATTGTTCGCCCGCCTGCAGACCCGCCGCTTCAGCGCGGCTTTGCTCTGTCACATCACCGACGATGGGCTTGACTGACTGCACGCCGATGACATACATCAACGACAACGCAAAGATTGCAAATAGGAAGTTGGCCAATGGGCCGGCACTGACAATAGCAATACGCCAATACACTGATTTGCTGTTGAAGGATAAATGCTTTTGTTCTTGCGGTACGTCATCCACTCGTTCATCGAGCATTTTCACGTAACCGCCCAAGGGGATCATTGCCAGCACATATTCGGTGCCATATTTATCATGCCAGCGTACCAGTGGCTTGCCAAAACCAATAGAAAAGCGGAGCACTTTAACGCCCGCTTTGCGCGCCACCCAAAAGTGGCCATATTCATGAACGGTAACCAAAATGCCCAGAGCGAGAATAAACGAGCCTAGGTGCCACACAAATTCAAACATCAACCGCCCTCTTTGTAATTAATTGCTGCGCCGTTTTTCGTGCATCCGCATCACAAGCTAACACGCCCTCGAGGCTGGCATCATACGTAAGCGTCAGCGCTGATAAAGTATCAGCATTAATACTGTAGATATCAGGAAAACGGATCTGACCGCGTAAAAACGCCGCCACGGCCTCTTCATTGGCAGCATTAATGGTGGTGGTGGCATTTTGCCCTACACGACATGCATCCATCGCCAGTTTTAAGTTGGGGTAGCGGGTAAAGTCAGGAGCGTGAAAGCTAAAGTCTTTCATTTGGCTAAAGTTTAGCGGTGCTACGCCGGCATCAATGCGCTCGGGATAAGCCATGGCATGAGCGATAGGTGTACGCATATCGGGTTGTCCCATTTGCGCAAGCACTGAGCCATCGACGTACTGCACCATGGAGTGAATCATACTTTGCGGGTGGATAACCACCTCAATATCGTCGACCTCTGCGTTGAAGAGCCATTTTGCCTCAATAAATTCAAGCCCTTTATTCATCATGGTGGCGGAATCTACAGAAATCTTTTGCCCCATAGACCAATTTGGGTGGGCAACGGCTTCGGCAACAGTAATATCATCAAAGGTCGATAATGGCCGTTCACGAAAAGGGCCACCCGAACCAGTCAATAAAATTTTGCTCACCCCATGGTGGCGCAAGCATTGATCGCTGTGCCCTTGAATACCAGAGGGCATGCTTTGGAAAATAGCATTGTGTTCGCTATCAATCGGCAGTAGCGTCGCCCCATGCGCTTTTACTTTGTCGATAAACAGCTGCCCCGACATCACCAAGGACTCTTTATTCGCTAACAACACAATTTTGCCAGCTTCCACAGCATACAGTGTTGGTAATAGCCCAGCGGCTCCGACAATAGCGGACATCACCATATCGACCTCGCTGTCTTGGCAGGCCATAGCGAGGTCTGTTCGGTAATCGATCACTTTGGTGGGCAGTTGCAAGCGATTGAGCTCTGCTGCGAGCGCCTGATTGGCGACATCGTCACTAAGGCAAGCAAACTTTGGATTAACGCGCTGGCAATCCGTAACCATTTGCGTCACATTGCTGCCAGCGACAAGGGCGAAGACGCCATAACGCTCGCTGTTACGGCTAACAACATCCAATGTACTTTGCCCAATTGAGCCGGTGGAGCCTAATACAGTGACCCACTTTTTGCTCATAGTGTCATGGTCCATGCGTAGAACACCACAAAAATAGGCGCGGCTGCCGTTAGGCTGTCTATACGGTCAAGAATGCCGCCATGGCCAGGGAGACATTTACCGCTGTCTTTCATACCTGCTTCGCGTTTAAACATACTCTCAAGTAAGTCGCCAATGGCTGAAAACGCCGCCACAATCACCGCCATAGCGCCGTAGATAAGCCATAAGCTGGGGTCGATGCCATTGAAATAGCAAAATCCCACGACAAAAAGAGCAGCACTTGCGAGACCACCGACGAAGCCTTCAATTGTTTTGTTTGGGCTCACTTTAGGCATCAGCTTGTGTTTACCAAAGTTTTTACCGCAAAAATAGGCGCCGATGTCCGCGCTCCATACGATGCCGAGCACGGCAAGAATAAGAAATGAGCCAAATTGGCTGGAATCGGTGTAATTGGCACTGCGCAATACGTTTAATGCCAGCCACAATGGAGCCAAAGTCAACAGCCCGGCCACACCGCGCATTACCAGACCTTGTGACCAGGCATCGCTGAATCTAGGATAACGAATGACCAAGATGGTGGCCACTAGCCACCAGGCGAAGGATAAGGTGAACACATAATTAGCATCTGCCAGCAATTGGCCTTGCTGCCATAAACTATCGACTGGCCAATGCCACTGCATCAATGCCACCAATACGCCGACCAAGGCAACATAGCCTAGGCGCTGTACACGCTTACAAATCCCCATTAGTGCAGACCATTCATAGGCGCCTAATAAGACGATTGCGCCTGCACAATAACTAAACCAGTCTAACGGTGTTAAAAATACCAGCACCAAGGCCAGTGGCGCTAACACTAAAGACGTTAAAATTCGTTGTTTTAGCAAATGTTATACCTTCAACTTAGGGCTGAGCTGTACAGAGTAGTTGTTTTATTTGTTCACCAGTACATCCAAACCGGCGCTCTCGCGATACGTAGCAAGCGATCGCGTCAGCAAAAGCCGACTCGTTAAAGTCTGGCCACAACGTCGGCGTAAAATAAAGCTCAGCATAGGCCGCCTGCCAAAGTAAAAAATTGCTGATGCGTAAATCACCACCAGTGCGGATCAATAAATCCAGCTCACTTTGTTCATTAAGACTAATATGCTTTGCCAACGAATGCTCGTCAATGTCATCCGCTGATAATTCGCCTGCTTGTACTTGCTTCGCTAACTGTTGTGCGGCATACCCTATATCCCATCGGCCCCCATAATTGGCGGCGATATTTAAGCGTAACCCGGTGTTTTCAGCAGTTAGTGACTCAGCTGCAGCTATTTTTTCTTGTAACTTGTTAGAAAAGCGACTCATGTCGCCAATTATGGATAATTTAACGTTATTTTTATGGAGTTTTTTAACTTCGCGGCCCAGTACCATCATGAATAGCTCCATGAGCGTGCTGACCTCTTCCTCAGGACGACGCCAGTTCTCGCTGCTAAAGGCAAACAGAGTCAATGACTCGATGCCTAGCTTAGAGCAAAATTTCACTGCATCTTTAACCGCATCAACACCCTTCTTATGTCCGTACACACGAGGACGCCCTTGCGCCTGTGCCCAGCGGCCATTGCCATCCATGATAATCGCGACATGTTTAGGTAGCGATTGTTGTGCTATTTGCTGTGCGTCTAAAGCCATAAAACTCACATTATCCACAAAAAAACGCCGCCTAGTATACCCTAGACGGCGTTACAAGCCTAATGGCAATTTATGAGCAATATGCCCATAAATTGGGCGTTAGATTTCCATCAATTCTTCTTCTTTAGCGCTTAGTTGCGCGTCCATTTCTTTGATGTACTTATCTGTTAGCTTCTGAATTTCATCTTCGCTTTGGTGCGCTTCATCTTCAGAAATATCTTTGTCTTTTAGCAAGGCTTTAATTTCACTGTTCGCGTCACGACGGATGTTACGCACAGCTACGCGGCCGCTCTCTACTTCACCACGCACGACCTTGATAAGGTCTTTACGACGCTCTTCCGTAAGAGGAGGAAGAGGTACCCGAATAACCGTGCCCGCTGCAGCTGGGTTAAGACCCAAATCAGAGGTCATGATCGCTTTTTCTACTGCCTGCGCTAACGATTTGTCAAATACGCTGATTGCCAGTGTACGTGAATCTTCAACTGTTACGTTAGCTACTTGGTTAAGCGGAGTATCGGCGCCATAATAAGAGACAGTAATGCCGTCAAGTAATGCTGGGTGAGCACGACCGGTACGGATTTTAGATAGTTGGCTGCCTAGAGCAGCGACACTTTTTTGCATGCGCTCTTGCGCACTTTTTTTAATATCGTTTATCACGCTAGTATCCTACTTATTTTGTCTCGCTTGAGGCTTCTGAGGAAATTAAAGTTCCCTCTTCTTCACCCATGATCACGCGCTTAAGCGCGCCAGGTTTATTCATATTAAAGACGCTGATAGGCATTTTGTGGTCGCGGGCCAAAGTAAATGCCGCTAAGTCCATCACCTTCAACTCTTTTTCAATAATTTCATTATAGGCAAGATGGCGATAAAGCGTGGCATCTGGGTTTTTCACTGGGTCATCACTGAATACCCCGTCCACTTTAGTGGCTTTAATCACGGTATCTGCTTCAATTTCAATGCCACGTAAACAGGCTGCTGAGTCTGTGGTAAAGAAAGGATTACCGGTGCCCGCCGAGAAGATAACGACACGGCCAGACTTCAACAGGCTAATAGCTTCTGCCCAGTTATACGCGTCACATACACCGTTTAAAGGAATCGCCGACATGAGGCGAGCATTTACAAATGCACGGTGAAGTGCATCACGCATCGCTAAGCCATTCATCACTGTGGCCAGCATCCCCATGTGGTCACCAACAACACGGTTCATACCCGCCTCTGCTAACGAGCCACCGCGTAAAAAGTTACCACCACCGATCACCAAACCCACTTCTACGTCGAGTTCTACCAGCTCTTTAATTTCTTGAGCCATACGATCTAAGACTTTCGGGTCTATACCAAAGCCTTCATCTCCCATCAGTGCTTCACCACTGAGCTTGAGAAGAACACGTCTAAAAATAGGTTTGCGATTAATATTCATATTTTCCTGGCCAATAACGAATTGAGATAAAAAATAACCGCGCCTATGTGAGTACATAAGAGCGCGGTTATTCTAATTAATTTTGCTGTCTGACGCAAAAGCAAATCATCGCTTCAACCCCGTAAATAGAGGGATAAACCCGCTACCCGCGAAGCCTTGAACAAGTTGCTTATAATGCCAACACAACATGGTTAAATTCCAACCTAAGCGATTACTCGCCTTTTGCAGCAGCTACTTGAGCCGCAACTTCTGCAGCGAAGTCTTCTTCTTTCTTCTCGATACCTTCACCTACTTCTAGGCGCTTGAAGGTTGCAACAGAACCGCCACGCTCTTTAAGCATTTCACCAACAGTTTGCTTTGGTTCCATGATGAAAGCTTGACCAGTTAGTGAGATCTCACCGGTGAACTTCTTCATACGGCCAGTAACCATTTTTTCAGCGATTTCAGCAGGCTTGCCTTCGTTCATCGCGATCTCAACTTGTACTGCTTTTTCTTTTTCAACTACGTCTGCTGGTACGTCTTCAGGGTTAACGTAGTCAGGCTTAGAAGCAGCAACGTGCATAGCAACGTGCTTAAGCGTTTCTGCGTCTGCATCACCGGCAACAACAACACCGATGCGCTCGCCGTGACGGTAAGAAGCCAGGTTTGCACCTTCGATGTACTCAACACGACGAATGTTCATGTTTTCACCGATTTTAGCAACTAGCGCTACGCGGTCTTCTTCAAACTTAGCTTGAAGCTCTTCAATGCTTAGTTTTTCAGCAATTGCAGCGTCCGCTACTGTGTTAGCGAAACCTAGGAAGCTGTCGTCTTTAGCAACGAAGTCTGTTTGACAGTTAACTTCAACAAGCGCAGCAACACCATCAGCTTCTTTGATGATGATAGTACCTTCGGCAGCGATGTTACCTGCTTTTTTAGCAGCTTTCGCTTGACCGTTTTTACGCATGTTTTCGATTGCTGCATCGATGTCACCGTTGGTTTCAGTCAATGCTTTTTTACAATCCATCATGCCAGCGCCAGTGCGCTCGCGTAATTCTTTTACTAGGGCAGCAGTTACAGCCATGGGAATTTCCTCAAATCAATGTGTTAGAGCAAGTGACCAAGGTCACTTTGAAATAAGAATATCAAGTCTTCATCGCACTAGGATGAAGACTTGATGACAAGCGAGTTGCAATTACTCAGCGGCAACGAAATCGTCTTTTTCAGCTTGCACTGCGATGTTGCTTTCACGGCCTTCAACAACTGCATCAGCAACTGCGTTAGTGTAAAGCTGGATCGCACGGATTGCATCGTCGTTACCAGGAACAACGTAGTCAACACCGTCTGGGTTAGAGTTAGTATCAACGATAGATACTACTGGGATGCCCAGGTTGTTTGCTTCTTTAATCGCGATGTGCTCGTGGTCTGCATCAATAATGAAAAGCGCGTCAGGAAGACCGCCCATATTTTTGATACCGCCAAGGCCTTTTTCAAGCTTAGCCATTTCACGAGTAAGCATTAACGCTTCTTTCTTAGTTAGCTTCTCAAACGTGCCGTCTTGGCTTTGAGTCTCAAGATCTTTAAGACGCTTGATTGACTGGCGAACAGTTTTCCAGTTAGTCAACATACCACCTAACCAACGGTGATTTACGTAGAACTGGTCACATTTAACTGCCGCTTCTTTTACTGCTTCGCTTGCAGCGCGCTTAGTACCAACGAAAAGGATTTTGCCTTTGTTAGACGCTACGTTTGACAGGTAAGTCAACGCGTCGTTAAACATAGGTACAGTTTGCTCAAGGTTGATGATATGAACTTTGTTGCGAGCACCGAAGATGAACGGCTTCATCTTTGGATTCCAGTAACGAGCTTGGTGACCGAAGTGTACACCCGCCTTAAGCATATCGCGCATTGAAACGTTTGCCATGGTATTTTTTCCTCTAATGTTTAGGGTTAGGCCTCCACATATCCCATAGCACCAACACCTTAGAAGTTATTCCGCGATGCACCCAAGTGTATGTGTCGATATGTGTGTGTGTTAATATTAAATGGTTATGTGTCTTCGTTACAGATAAAGCACTTCACTGTTATAGGTGAACACCAACAACAAGCAAGTGATTTTAATTTGTAAAAAGACGGCGCGCTTTATACCATATTGGCCGTGAAGACTCAATCTTTTGTGCACTATTTGTGCGCACTTAACTTATTTAAAGAACACAATTGGAGCATCAATGACTGCAGTGATCAAAACCCCGGAAGAAATCGAAAAAATGCGCGTAGCCGGCCGTTTGGCCGCAGACGTATTGGAAATGATAGGCCCACATGTCAAGCCTGGGGTGACCACTGATGAGCTCAACACCCTATGCCATAACTACATTGTTGACGAGCAAGGGGCTATTCCGGCGCCGTTAAATTATCATGGTTTCCCAAAATCAATTTGTACCTCGGTTAACCATGTTATTTGTCATGGCATCCCCAATGACAAACCATTAAAAGAAGGCGATATCATTAATATTGATGTCACCGTGATTAAAGATGGTTACCACGGCGATACCTCAAAAATGTTTCATGTAGGCCAACCAACTATTCAAGGTAAGCGCCTGTGTGAGATTACCCAACAGAGCTTGTATCTGGCCATAAAAATGGTGAAACCTGGCGTGCGTTTAGGCGATATCGGTGCCGCCATTCAAAAATACGCAGAAGGCTTTAGCTACTCGATTGTGCGCGAATACTGTGGCCACGGTATAGGTAAAGAGTTTCACGAAGAGCCGCAAGTCATGCACTACGGTCGCCCAGGCACTGGCGAGACACTTAAAGCCGGTATGTGTTTAACCATTGAGCCCATGGTCAATGCTGGCAAGCGCCAATGTAAGCTGCTCAAAGACGAGTGGACGGTGATCACTAAAGACCGTAGCCTATCAGCACAATGGGAGCACACTTTATTGGTGACCGACAATGGCGTAGAAGTATTAACTCTACGCAGTGATGAAGAGCTTCCTCGCGTGATTGAACACAGCTAATTAAAAAGGGGCAAACCTGTGGCCTTACCGAATAAATTAAAAGACCTGCTTGAGCAGGCTGACGAGTTGGAAGAATATAAGGCCTGTAGCCAATACTTTTATAAGTGGCTGGGCAACCAATTTGATAAACAACCGGTAGGGTCACTCATCCGTGCGCGCGCGGAATATATTGACCGCTTATTGATCAAGCTGTTTCACTGCTGCAACCTTGCCCATGAGCCTGAGCTGGCTCTGGTTGCCGTAGGCGGCTACGGCCGAGGAGAACTACACCCCTACTCCGATATCGACTTTCTGTTGCTGGTTAGCGAAGAGCCGAACGCCGAGTTGCGTGAAAAAATAGGCCAGTTTGTGACCCTGCTGTGGGATTTGAATTTGGAAATTGGCCACAGTGTACGCACCATAGAGCAGGTGATTGAGCAAAAGCGTGAAGATGTCAGCTTTTCCACAAGCTTACTGGAAAGCCGGCTTATTTTTGGTAACCACATCGAGTTTGAAAAGCTCAAACAGCATATTTTACAAACCCCGGTGTGGCGCTCTGACGAGTTTTTTATTGCAAAGCGCCAAGAGCAAGACCTACGACACCGTAAATGCCACGGCACCGCCTACAATCTCGAGCCGAACATCAAAGAGAATCCGGGCGGTCTGCGTGATTTACAAACCATCATTTGGGTGGCGAAAAAACACTTTCATGCCGAAACCTTAGAAGAGCTCATAAACCATGGATATCTCACCCATGAGGAATACCAAGAGCTGCTCGAGTGCTTAGAAAATTTATGGAATATTCGTTTTGCCCTGCATTTGGCCGCCGAGCGCAGCGAGAACCGTTTGTTGTTCGACTACCAGCCCCATGCCGCAGAAATTCTCGGCTTTGGTAGCGATGGTAAGGCCTCGGTCGAGCGTATGATGAAGCGCTTATTTCGGATTATGAGTCGGGTTCGTGAACTCAACCAAATGCTGCTGTCTTATTTTGAGCAATCCATTTTACCGGATCATCGGGATTTACCCGTGGTTGAATTGGACCGCAGTTTTGAGCGCATTGGTCATCAAATTCGCGTTAAAAACCCTTCCGTGTTTTTCCGCCGCGATCAACTATTGGTGCTGTTCGAGCACATCGCCAGTAACCCGCAAATCACTCATATTTATCCCAGCACCATTCGCACTATGCGCCAAGTCCGTCGGCGCCTACTTGGTGACTTGCAAGATTATGCCGCCTGTCGCGATGCATTTTTACGCTTGATAAAACACCCCAACGGTATGGGCCGTGCATTCACCTTAATGCACAAACACGGCATCATTGCTGCGTATCTCCCCCAGTGGCGTAATATTTTCGGACAAATGCAGTTCGACTTATTTCACGCTTACACCGTAGATGAGCATACTCACAAGCTGATTAACAATATCTATCAGTACAGTGATAAATCCAAGGTCAGCGACTTCCCCTTGTGCAGTGAGATTGTCACCCGCATGGATAAGCCAGAACTGTTATATCTAGCGGCTATTTTTCACGATATTGCCAAAGGTCGCGGCGGCGATCACTCCGAACTCGGAGCAGTCGATGCGCTTGCATTCGCCAAGCTGCACCGCCTACCTATATCCGATGGCAAATTGATTGCTTGGTTAGTGGAAAATCACTTATTAATGTCGGTCACGGCGCAGCGCAAAGATATTAACGACCCGGATGTGATCAACGAGTTCGCTTCTAAGGTGAAAAATGAGCGCCAGCTGGACTACCTCTATTGCCTAACCGTGGCTGATATTCGTGCCACCAACGATAACCTTTGGAATGATTGGAAGAACACCCTGCTGCGCGAGCTGTATTTGCATACTCAGCGGGCATTGCGCTTAGGGCTAGAAAACCCCATGGATATGCGCGACCAAATTCGCGATAAGAAGCAGCAAGCTAAGCAGCGGTTAATCAATCTGGGGTATGATGAGAGTCACATCGACTTGCTTTGGAGCCGCTTTAAAGCCAACTATTTCACCGCCTTTAGTGAACAGCAAATCTCTTGGCACTGTGAACACTTACTCAATGCACAGGACTTATCCGCACCAAGTGTCACCGTTTCCGATTGTGCTATGCATGGCGGCACTCAGGTTTTTGCCTATAGCCCTTATACCGGCGGCTTATTTGCACGTTTGGTTAGCGTCATAGGCTCTAAAAAAGCACAAATTCAGCATGCTCAAGTAATGACCACCAAAGATGGCTATGTCATTTTCAGTTTTGTTGTTCTTGAGGTGAATGGCGAGCCATTAAGTAAAAGTCGCGGCAACGGCATGCGCCGTGCCCTTGAGCAAATAATGCAGGATCCGAAGAAGAAGATCCGGATCAAGAAAAATCGCTCGCAGCGTTTTAAAGACTTTAATATTAAACCAAAAATTGTTTTGCGGCCGCACGCACGTAAAGACCGCAGTTTAATTGAAATTCAAGCGGTGGATATTCCTGGCCTGTTAACAAAAATAGCGCAGGTTTTTCAGCGCCATCGCTTACATATACACGCTGCCCGCATTACCACGGTGGGTGAGCGCGCAGAAGACTTTTTTGTCGTCTCAAATAATGATTACCAAGCTCTGACGGATGAAGAACAAGTTAAAATCCATCAGGCACTTCGGAAAAAACTAAATGCCGATAATGAAGCGACCACCGCTTAATTGGCTAACAAATGAGGACACCATGGCAGATTTAAAAACCCTTATTGAAAACGCGTGGGAAAACCGTGACGCGATTAGCCCAAGTACGGTTGATGCTGATGTAAAAAACGCGATAGATACGGTATTGGAGCGTTTGGATAAAGGTGATGCTCGGGTGGCTGAAAAGCTCTCGGGTGAGTGGGTGGTGCACCAATGGCTTAAAAAAGCGGTGCTGTTGTCTTTTCGGATCCGTGACAACCAGCCTATTAGCGATGGCGTTAATCAGTTCTACGATAAAGTGCCGCTTAAATTTAGCGATTACAGCAGCGAGCAATTTCAACGTGAAGGCATGCGTGTAGTACCCAACGCAGTTGCACGCAAAGGCAGTTATATTGGTAAGAACGTCGTTCTGATGCCTTCTTACACTAATATTGGCGCTTATGTCGATGACGGTACCATGGTCGATACATGGGCCACAGTGGGCTCATGCGCACAAATTGGTAAAAACGTGCACCTTTCGGGGGGCGTCGGTATCGGCGGCGTGCTGGAACCCCTGCAGGCTAACCCTACTATCATTGAAGATGACTGCTTTATCGGTGCGCGCTCTGAAATTGTTGAGGGCGTTATTGTCGAGCAAGGCGCGGTCATTTCTATGGGTGTGTACATCTCGCAAAGCACGCGTATCTTTGACCGTGAAACCGGGCAAATTCATTACGGTCGCGTTCCAGCCGGAGCCGTTGTAGTGCCTGGGTCCATTCCTAGCAAAGATGGCAGCCATAGCTTGTATGCCGCCGTTATTGTCAAGAAGGTGGACCAACAGACACGCGAGAAAGTTGGCGTCAACGCCCTACTTCGTGGTGTAGAGTAACTGTAAAGCAGCCTTCAGATCACTTTGAGGGCTGTCTTAAAACTATTTTATTCCTGCCAACTATTTTATTTGAAATAATTGCTTCATTACGTTACCTATAGGGTAAACGATGAGGCAATACCATGAATAAACGTCACTTCCTAAAAAGCTGTACTGTGCTCGGAGCCGGCGCGCTACTCGCTCCTGCCGCTCAGGCGATTGGTGTGCCACAACAAAGCACCTTAGCGACACTGAAACCCAAAGCCTTGCCTACTGATGCAACCATAGGTATAGCTAGTCCGTCGGCAGCCACAGCTGAACATAAAGACATCATATTAGCGCAGCAATTAATCAAAGCACTGGGTTATAGCGTCAAGCTCAGCCCCCATATCATGGCGCGGCGTGGGCATTTAGCGGGTCTGGATCAACAGCGCGCCGACGACCTTAACGGCTTTTTTGCCGACCCCAATGTTGATGCCATCGTCTGCTTGCGTGGCGGTTCTGGCGCTGCACGTATTTTGCCACTGCTCGACTACCAAATTATCAAGGCTAACCCTAAGCCCTTACTGGGCTACTCTGATATCACCGCACTGCACAACGCCTTGCTTGCTAAAACTGGGTTGATCAGCTTCCATGGTCCCAACGCCACAAGCCAGTGGAATCCCTTTAATGTACACCAATTTAAACAGGTATTTGTTCACCGCGAGCGAGTGCTATACCAAAATTTAGACAAAGCAGATGATGAGCTTGTTAATCGTCACTACCTCACCCAAACCATTACCTCAGGACAATCGCAAGGACACCTTATCGGCGGTAATTTATCGGTACTGTCGGCACTTGCCGGCAGTGACTATTTACCCAATTTTGAAGGCGCGATTTTATTTCTAGAGGACATTGATGAAGCGCCTTATCGCATTGACCGGATGATGAGTACACTCAAGCTCATGGGCGCATTGGATAAGATTAACGGCTTCGTGTTTGGTGATTGCAACCAATGTCAACCTGGCAGTGGGTATGGGTCGTTAACACTGGAACAAATCTTGGCTGATTACATTGCCCCGCTGAACATTCCAGCCTATCACGGAGCCATGATCGGCCATATTGATCGCCAATTTATTTTACCTGTCGGTGCCCAAGTTATGCTTGACGCGGACCAAGGCAGTCTCCGTGTTTTAGAAGAGGTGTTTAGTTAAACTAAAAAGCCCCGAATAACACGGGGCTTCAATTTCTTTGTATATACTGCGATTAGGCGGCCAAAGACGTGGCCCAACCTAGAATGGCATTTAAGCAACCAATGCCAGCAAATACAGCGATAAACGCGACGAAATATTTAAAGTTGAAAGGGTCTTTAAAATCACCTTTTTGCGCCATCTTCATTACCTCTTTAAGCACGATAAAACGGCGCATATAATAATCGAATCGAGGTTAACAATCCAGCGTTTGCAGTACTTGACGCTGCGCCAGTTGCTCTGCAATTTGTAGGGCTCCCTGATAAAGCTGCTGATAATTAAATTGCGGCACCTGGCGCTGTAACGCTTCACATACTTGCGCTAAGGTCATGCCTGGTTGCTGTGAAAGCGTATCAAGCAATAACGCGGTCATCATGTTTAAGGCGAGAAACTGCACCTCATCTTGTTGGTCGCGATAAACACAAATATAGCTGGGCTGTTCATCCGCTTGCTGCGGCTGGTTATCCACCGAGATGGTTTGTACAGGAAAGTGATAACACACTACTTGCGCGGTTTCACTCATATACAAAGGTTGCTTTTGCACATTAAAAAGCGGCTTTAACTGGCCACTGTCTTGTGCAGTAGACACTGCCAACTCCACCCACTCGTAATGGGCTAACTCTTGTAAAAAAGGCGGATCGCTGTGTTGTAACTCATACTGCTGTGCCAAAAACAGCACAAATTCTTTAGAAATATCTAAAAAATAGGGAGATGTGGCGTGATGGCTAGCAAAAAATCGACGTACTAACTGCTGCCACCGCTGATCATCGTACAAGCTTCGCAGCACAGGAAAGCCACTTTCTAAAAAGCCGTTGACGTTATTGAAAAACAACTCACGATAAATTTTCATTCGCCGGTCTTCAACATCTGCGGGGCGCGGATTAGCTTCGGGGTCGCGAATATGGGCGCTAAATTGCTTCTGTAGTTGTTGAAACTGCATGATCAGGCTCTTTGCTGTTGGGCTAAAAAAGGCTGTTGGATATCAGCAATGGTATCGATTTCTTTAAGTAGTTGGCTAAGCGGTGGAATATTAAAATCCCGCTCTAATAACGTTGGCTGTACACCGTGCAACTCATAAGCTCGCCTGAGCAGCTGCCAGACGGGGTCGATCACATCAGCGCCATGGGTGTCGACGATTAAATCTTCAGCCTCGTTGTAGTGCCCAGCCACATGCATGTAGGCGATCCGCTCGCTGGGGAGACCGGCCAAGAACTGCTCGGCATCATAGCCATGATTCACTGAGTTCACATAAATATTATTAACATCAAGCAGCAACTGGCAATCGGCTTCTGCCAATATACGCTGAGTAAATTCAAGTTCTGTAAGCTGCTGCCCTGGCGCACCATAGTAAGACACATTTTCAATGACTAAAGGACGCTCTAATACATCTTGCACCTGGCGGATCCGCGCAGCGACATAGCTTATCGACTCCTCTGTGAAAGGAATGGGCATCAAATCATACATATGACCATCGGCGGAACAATAACTGAGGTGCTCGCTGTAAAGGCGAATATCGTGCACATCAAAAAACTGCTTCAGATCTTTTAAAAACGCCACATCCAAAGGATCGGGCGAGCCCAATGATAAAGATAAACCATGGCAAATGAACGGATGACGCTCTGTGAGCGCACGAAACTGCTTGCCAAGCTTACCACCTAGACGCAACCAGTTCTCAGGGGCGACCTCCATAAAGCCAATTTGCTTAGGAATATGATTAAGCATATCGCTCAGCATTTCACGACGTAGACCCAGGCCCACATTAGCTAATGACGCTGACTGCTGCAACATATTGCACTCCTTAAAGTGTACAAGCCGCTCAACGGCGGCTTGTTAGGTACTACGGGTAATTAACGATAGTTCACGGCTAATTAGCTGTGACCACCGCATTTGCCTTCACCACACTTACCTTCTTTACCTTTGGCTTCACCGCCACATTTACCTTCGCCGCACTTGCCCTCTTTGCCTTTGGCTTCGCCGCCGCATTTACCTTCGCCACACTTGCCTTCTTTGCCTTTGGCTTCGCCGCCGCATTTACCTTCACCGCATTTGCCTTCTTTGCCTTTGGCTTCACCGCCGCATTTACCTTCGCCGCACTTGCCTTCTTTGCCTTTGGCATGACCGTGACCGCCACATTTGCCTTCACCGCACTTGCCTTCTTTGCCTTTGGCTTCACCGCCGCGTTTACCTTCGCCGCACTTGCCTTCTTTGCCTTTGGCTTCGCCGCCGCACTTACCTTCACCACATTTACCCTCTGCTGCGTCAAGCTGGTATCCTGCAACCATCTCTTGCATTTCAAATGGGTTGGCCTGCGCATCAGTTGCAGTCACAGCCGCACCCGATGCAACAACAGCACCTAAGGTTAAGGCGATGGAGTTCTTTTTTAAATTATTCATGCTTTAGCTCTCTCTCGGTTGGTAGCATTCAACAGATCAGACCCGAATGCATCCTGGATCCTTTCAAATTATTTTTAAATTTTTATGTGGTATATCGATTACCAGAATAACTATGGCGCGATATAGGTATTTTATCAATAGCGACGAACGGGTTAGAATACGCGCCCAGCTAGCAGTGAAGGTCATATATGAAACTTATTTTAGCCCCCATGGAAGGCGTTGTTGATTTTAAAATGCGCCAACTACTTACCGATATTGGCGGCTTTGATCTCTGTGTGACCGAGTTTGTGCGGGTAGTCAATCAGCGATTACCGCGCCGAGTGTTCTTGCGCTATTGCCCTGAGCTACTCAACGGTGGTTATACGCGTGCAGGAACGCCCGTGAGGATTCAACTACTTGGACAGCATCCACAGTGCCTGGCAGAAAATGCGATTAAGGCTATAGAGCTCGGCTCTCATGGCATTGACCTTAACTTTGGCTGCCCAGCAAAAACGGTCAATAAAAGTAAAGGCGGCGCCGTACTACTCAAAGAGCCCGAACAGCTTTATCAAATCGTTAAAGCAGTACGTGAAGCAGTAGCACAGGAACACAAAGTAACCGCTAAGGTACGCTTGGGCTTTGACGATACCTCACGTAGTAGTGAAATTTTTGATGCTGTTGTGCAAGCAGGCGCAGACAGTATTGCTATCCACGCCCGTACTAAACGCGACGGCTATCGCCCCCCCGCTTATTGGCACTTGCTGGCACCGCTGGTGCAGCGTAAGGCTGATATTGAAATTGTTGCAAACGGAGAGATTTGGAGCCTCGACGATGCTCGTAGTGCGAGAAATCAAAGCTTATGCCAACACCTGATGCTCGGTCGCGGCGCGCTTGCAATGCCAGACTTAGCGGCTTGGATCAAAGCCGCAGACCAGAACAAAGCACATGAGCAAATGACATGGCACGATGTGCTTTACCATATTATTCACTCATCTATGCACGATGACGACACCAAAGCGAAGCGTTATTTTGCCAACAGAACTAAACAGTGGTTAGGGTATCTACGACGAACTTACCATCAAGCAGATCAGCTATTTGATGATATTCGTCGGCTACATGATAAGGACGAAGTACTCGCGCAATTACAGCACCACACTCAACGATGATAAAAAATGTCTGCTAAATTCGCCAAGGTTGATCCTTGTCATGTTCCCAAGTTTGAATATTGGCCACAATAAAAGTCTATTCAAGGCAAACACGGGGCGATTTATGAGTATCCTCACCCATGACTTCGAGCAACAGGTTTCTCAGGCGCTTGCGGATGCGCGCAGACAACTCTTGGCAAAGCTACAACAAGCTTCACAAGTCCATGAAAGAAGGCTGCATGCAAAGCTTACCAACGAGCCGGAAAGCGACTGGGTGGCATTACTGAGCGAACATTTAGGCCCAGAATACAAAGACCTGATTATCCGGCTAGAGCGCTTAGAAGCGACTCAGTGCCAGTTTGATTTGGGATTATTTGGCTTTTGCTCTGACTGTGAAGAGCCCATAGAGCCACACCGTTTAGAAAAAGATGTGACGACGCAGCGCTGCGCGCGCTGCGACAGTATCAGTCGCGCGCAATCAAATGGCCATAAATAAAGCTCATTGCTGGATAAGCAACCACCTCATACACCATTTGCTTTGCTCGTCGCTCGCTGATCCCCTGTTTGGCTAGCGACGTTAGCGCCATTTGCTCAGTCCAAAGTTGGCTGTGAATACCTATATCAAGCTCCATATACAAAAGCGCTAACCGCGTTTGTTCCACACTCAAACTCTGTTGCTGAGCCCACAGGCGCTTATTCACATAGCCTTGTCGCCAATCTAGCCCTATATCCCCCTGGTCATTGTCTGGTTGGCGCAGGGGCGCGATACCATAATCAGAAAGTGTAGCCAGCTTGCTTTGAATTTGCATAAGCCATTTAATCGGCGCCTGCACCTGATCAGTGTAGTAATTTAGTTTTGCTTGATACCACTGAGTGCCATTTGGCAGCTGACTTAGCCCCAGCTGGTTGCGAGGGCGATAGTTAGCTAAATACTGTTGTAGTTGGGTCGCTGCACTTTTGAGTTTACTGTTATCAGCGAGCTCGATTAACCGCTCTACTTCACCTTGCATCATTGCTAATTCATAGCGATTAACAAAAATTTGGCTTTGTTCACCTTGTTGCAAGCGGCTTTTCACTAACTCAAGCCACTGCGCTGCTTGTTCTTGCGTTTGACTATCTTGCAATGCCTGCTCAGAGCGAAAAATAGCGCTGCTTAGCGGCCAAGGTTGATAGCGACGTACATACCTTTGCTCGGTAATTAAATAGTCCAAGGTTGCGCGCTGTGCGTTGCTGAGCGCCGCTCTATCAAACTGCTGATATAGGTCATGGCGCTGCTTGAGATACGCATCAGAATAAGGCCAAGGCGTTAAGGGGCTGGTTAAATCGCCTGTAAGCTTGGCGTTCAATTGTGCTAAGGCCTGCTGCGAGGTCGTTGCTGAAATAGATTGAGGCTCAGAGCACCCTGTTGTTAATAAAGCAAGCAAGATTAAGCTGTGTATGCGCACCGCGTATGGCTCCTTAAATAAGCATTGCGTGGAAATAAAAAAGGCCCCAATGAGGGGCCTTTTATTATTGCATAAGGAGCTTAAAGACTCACACCATTACGTTGTGCTTTATCTTTAATGAAGGTTTTCCAACTACGCGCGAATTTACGCGTGCTTGGATCTTCTGCTGCTTTAGTAATCGCAGCGTAGGCTTGCTTATACTTTTCTTGCTGTAGGTAAGCTTCTGCTAAGTCAGAGTAAATAGTCCCTTTCTTATCAGAGCCTTCATCAAGAGCACGCTTCAATAAAACCACTGCTTTATCGAATTGTTCCTCTTGTAAGCGCAAGGCACCGGCTTTACGAAATAGCTCTGCATCGTTATCAAACTCTGCGGCTTCCTCGTAATACTTTGCTGCTGTCTTAATGTTTTTAGCATTATGAAAGTAGCTCGCCATTGCCGTGACATTTTGCTTAATGCGCTTAACCTTACCATCAGTGATAGCCTTCTCCATGTGGAAACCGGCTTTGTAAGGAACGCCTACAAATGAGTAGAGCTGTGCTAACACTTTATAGTCAGTTTCTGATTCAAAGAAACCACTGTCGTAAGCAATATCCATCGTAGTGAGACCTTTTTCATAGTCTTCTACTTGCATATAGAACTTACCAAGGTTAACCCAGGCTTTGCCGTCTGTTGGCCAGGTTTTCACCATGCGCTCAAGAATTTTAACTGCTTTATCAAATTCTTTTGCTTCATAGTGAGCTGCCATCAATAACTGAAACGGTGCTTTCTTTGGCTCTTTTTTAGCATTGAGCTCGATAGCACGCTCAGCAGGCTCTACCACATCTTTAAACTGACCAAGCTCATAACTCGCTTGTGCGATACGCGTGTATACAGTGGGATCTTCTTCACCTGTGAAGTCCATCCAGTCGATATACGCTTGCTTTGCTTCTTTGTACTTCTTGATATTAGCCAACAAGTCACCAAGCAGCTTCATCGCCTGCTCTTGATCGTTAAAGTTAAGCTCATCTGGCTTGATTGCGTCTTGTGTATACTTAATAGCCAACTGATAGTTGTCTACTTGGGCATATAGCTGACCTAAGTAGCGATCAATAGTCGCACGGTCAAACTCATCAGACGGGTCGAGTTCTTTAAGAACTGCGATTGCGCCGTTGAAGTCTTCTGCATCAACAAACTCAAACGCTTTCATGACCTTCTTACCAGTGCGCTCACTCATGACCTTGGTCTTAGCGTTTTTGCGCTTTTCTATCTCTTCGTAGTTAGGCGCAGCGAATACCGAAGTACTCACTACACTACCAGACAACGAGATAAGCAGAGCGAGTGCAGTCACTTTAGATAGATTTTTCATACTACACTCTCCTTACTGGTCTTGGTTAAGTTTGAAGTCAAGCTGAACAGTGATGCCAGGCTGTTTAACCGGCTTGCCATCAACTACTTTTGGCTTGTACTTCCACTTACGCAAGGCACGCTTAGCTTCACGGTCGAAGATACGACGAGGTTCTGCATCGATTACCTCTACATCTTCTACACCGCCCACTTCGTTAATGGTGAATGAAAGCTGTACCCAGCCTTCTTTACCATCACGCGCGGCTTGCACCGGGTATTTAGGTTCAATTCGAACAAGAGGTGTTGCATCACCATCTCGACCAAATGCACCTGGGCCACTTAGACCACCCGCTGAGCTACCGACATTAACACTTGGCATATTGAAACCGAGTGAACCTGGATTAGGGTTACTATTCTCAGGCTGTGGCGGCTGCGGTTTAGGCGGCTGCTTAGGCGGTGGTGGAGGCGGCGGCGGTACACGCTTACGCTCCTGCACCTTGGATTCAGGTGGATTCGTCATAATTTCGACAACGATCTTCTCTTTCTCGTTGGCTGCCCTGTTATCTCCACCGGAGATTAGGTAAGCCATGAAAAAGAATAAGCCGAAAGTAACTGCCCCACCTGCAATCAGTGAAAACAGAAAACGAATCATTACTTATCTCCAGCGATTGATATCTTATCGATACCTGCAGCTTTAATCTGGTCCATGACCTTTACAACCACACCGTGCTTCGCATCTTTATCCGCTTGGATAATTACGATTTCGGTAGGCTGCTCAGCCAATAGACGTTCAATGTTTGCAGCAACACGCTCGACATCGACCTGACGCTTATCCATCCAAATTTCACCGTTAGAGCGAATAGCGATGAAGATGTTTGCATTCTTCTTCTTAGTCGCTTGCGCTGCTTCCGGTTTATTTACATCAATACCCGCTTCTTTAACGAACGAAGTAGTTACGATAAAGAAGATAAGCATGATGAATACGATGTCCAGCATCGGCGTCATATCGACGGCTGCTTCTTCTTCTTCACGAAAACGTTGTTTACGTGCCATATTCAAATCTCTCTCTAGTGATGAGGCAAGCTATCGACGAGCTTCTCTTTAGCCATTTTTGCACGTGCTTCAAGACGTGTACTAAAGAATACACCCGATAGTGCCGCAACCATTCCAGCCATTGTTGGGATTGTTGCCATTGAAATACCTGATGCCATTAGTCGAGGGTTACCTGTGCCCTGAGTTGCCATGGTTTCGAAAACCGCGATCATCCCAGTTACAGTACCTAATAGACCAATAAGTGGACATACAGCTACCAATGTCTTAATCAACAACATGCGCTCATCTAATTTTTCAGACGCTTCAGAAATCCATGCATCGCGGATTCTGTGTGCGTACCAAGACGTAGTGTCCTGGCGGGCGTCCCACTTCGCTACAATCCCCTTTTTCATTTTCGGGAACTCAGAGAGTAGGAACCAATAGCGCTCAATCATTAAAACCCACATGAGGAAGAGTGCTATCGCGACCACGTATAATACCTGGCCGCCTGTGCCAACAAAATCCCTGATAGATTCCCAAATCTCCATCAGGACTAGCATTAGGCTTTCTCCTTCTCCGCGTGAGCAGCGATAATACCGGCGCTTTGCTCATCAAGAACGTGGATGATTGATTTACTGCGACCAGCAACAATAGCGTGAACTAGGATTAGCGGTAGTGCCGCAATTAGACCTAGAGCAGTAGTTACTAGAGCCATTGAGATTGAACCAGCCATGATCTTCGGATCACCTGTACCGAACAAGGTAATTTGTTGGAAGGTGTTGATCATACCTACAACGGTACCAAGTAGACCTAGTAGCGGCGCGATAGCAGCTAAGATCTTGATGATGTTGATACCCGCTTCGATACGTGGCGTTTCACGTAGAATCGCTTCGTCTAGTTTAAGCTCAAGGTTTTCAACGTCTTGGTTTTTGTTGTCGTGGTAAACTTTAAGAATACGGCCCAGCGGGTTACCTTCTGAAGGTGAGCTGGTGTTCTTAAGCTGACTCTTGATTTTACCTGAAACGATAGTTAGGTCGATTAGGCGCACAACAGCGATAAGTAGACCAATCACTAGTAGTACAGCGATGATGTAACCTACTTCTTCACCTTGGTGGAAGCGCTCTTCAGGTGTTGCTTTTTGCGTGTTCAGACGCAGGATTGAGCCACGAGTTGGGTCAATGTAAAAGCCTGTGTACTGGTCTGCTGAAGTACCGATTAGGTCTTTCGCTGAATCAAGTACGAAACCGTCTGGCTGACGACCTAGCGGTTGAATTGCTTGGTTTTCAGCAGAGTAAACTAAATAACCGTCGTCGGTAATAAGGTTAAAGTTACCGATACGAGTTACTTGCTTAGTTGATGTTGAACCGTCTAGCTCTGAAACTTCAGCTTCGAAAGAAGATACTTTCGCAGATTCAGTCATTTCAGTTTGTAGGGCAATCCAAAGCTCTTCTAGTTCACGTGTAGTTGGTAGCTCTTTCGCTGCCGCTAGTGAACGAAGAATTTCAGCACGGCCAGGCTTTTCAGCACTAACCAGTGACGCTTCGATTGAACCAATGGTTTCTTGCGCTGCACGACGTACAACACCGAACATCTCACCTAGTGTACCTTTTGCGTTTTCAAGCGCTTGCTCTTTTTCCGCTAGGGTTACTTCGTTTTGAGCATACTCTTTTTGCAGACGCTCGCCACGTGCTTTTTCTGCTGCAAGTTCACGTTTTGCTTGGTTAAGCAACGCTTGCTTGTCAGCGCGTGCAGACAAGAATTCTTGTTCACGCTGTTTGTTTAGTTTGCCTTCAGAGATACGCTCTTTTTTAACTTGATCAAGGATCTGGTCAAGTACTTCTGTGTTTGCATGAGCGTTAAGCGCAGCACCGGCAGAAACTGATAGTACTGCTGCAACAGCAAAACCTTTAAATAGTTTCTTCATTCTCTATTACTCCGCGCCGAAGATTGGAAGTTTAACAAGATCCGGTGCAGCCTGTTTACGGGCCATACGGATTGTCTCTTTAACAGGCTTTAGGAATTCTTCACCCAAAGCTTCCCACTGCTTAGTGTTGTTGTTCCACACCCAAGCATTCTTCTGGTCGAATGATTGCGCAACATAGGCAATACGACCTAGACGTGCGAAGTCTACAGAGATGTCACGACCGTCGATATTTAGGCTACCTTGGTCAGCAACCATTGTCGTGCTGTAGTCTTTCTCAACCATGTATGCTTCAAGTACCTGACGGAACTTCTCTGAAGTCGTTACAGAAGCACTGCTCATGATTTCACGTAGTTTTTCAACGCGAGCTAGGCGATCTTCGGTATTAAACGGAACGTCCGCTTTGATGAATTGCTCAAGCGTATCGATCATGCGATACATCAAAGGCACAACGTTTTGTTTAGTTTTGTCGATACCTGCAATCTGACGCTCTAGTGATTCAATTTGTGAATTTTGATCATCAACTAGACGCTGAACGTGGTCGTTATAGACCTTCATGATTTCAGTTTCATCAACAGTCGCGCGGTAATCAGCGATTAGCTCTTGCGTTTGACCATAGATGTTATCGATTTTAGTTTGAGACTTTTTAGCAGCCGTTTGGATAGTTGCACCCGCTTTGTGGATGTCATTCAACGGATCTGCCATCACATTGTTGCTTGCAAGTGCAGCTGCGCCAACCAACGCAGAAGCTACAAGACTCTTTCTGATTTTAACAGACATAGTTCCCAACCAATTAAGTAATGTTACTTTTTGAATTTTAATTAGCTTGCCTTGTGACAAACCAACCTAGGTATCTTTCTACTGATACCAACTTGCCAATAATGCTAAAAGGTTCCAGTGCTGTCAACTTGATGTTTATCGCAATTTTCCTTGATTTCGTCTTACTTTTTTGGTTTAAACATATTTTTAACAAATCAATTCTACTTATAAGCCGCTATACTGGGCATTGACATAATTTGGAAATGAAAAGTTAAATTTCTTTTTTTTTACAGTAAGTGAGGTATTAGCGGTAAGTAGCTTACTAAGTCAGTCTGTATCAGCCATTTGTACCTTTTATAAGTAGTCTCATACCTACTCGGTAGGGAAAGGTTAGTTACTCTGTGTTGCTCGCAATCAACATAAGGCAACTATATATAACAATAAACAACAAGGACCTTTTATGTTTAAATTCACCACTGTGCTCACCACCGTGCTTATATTTGTATGCAGTGCCCCAAGCTTGGCTCAGCAAGATCAGGAGCAATCATTGGCGCAGGCCTTCGGTGGTTTCAAATGGAATTCCCAATTTGAAGTCGCATACGATGATATTGACCAACTGTTAGCGATGACCGTTGTTAACACGGGAATGTCGGATCGCTCGCGCTTAAAAAGCGAGCAAACTATCGGCACGCGTATGACATCGGGTCGTAATAAAGCAACAGCGCTCGAAGCTAATCGCTTTTATTTCGAAGGAGTCAAAAAGTCTGATCTCAAGCTCGTACTCACTAAAATAAGAGAAAGCCTGGAAAACTTACCGCAAGAAATGCCCCTAAGTGAGCTTAATAAGAAAGAGCAGCTCGCCTATTGGCTCAATCTTTATAACATGACTCTGTTAGAGCAGCTGGTTAAGCGTTATCCGCTACACTCATTAGATGATGAAATTGAAGATGAAGGGCTCCTTGACGCTAAACTCATTACCGTTGCGGGCCACCCACTTTCACTCAATGACATCCAGCAACGTATTGTGTATCCCAATTTCTCAGAAAAGCCGAATGTCATCTATGGCTTCTATCAAGGTTACATTGGCAGCCCCAGCCTTCACCCCGCAGCGTTTAAAGGGGCCACTGTATATAAGCAACTAGAAAAACGCGCAGAAGAGTTCATTAATTCAAATCGCGGCGCTCAAGTTGATGATGAAATACTTGAAGTGTCACAGTATTACCGACAAGCCACATTTTATTTCCCTCAGCTTCAAGATGACTTGAAACGCCATATTGCTATTTATGCTAAAGGCCAATTCGAATATGACCTACGTAACGTTGAAAAAGTTGAGATTGAAATTGAAGATTACACACTCGCCGACTTAACTGGTTCGGCCCGCCAAATTGGCGGCGGCGTCGCGAGCAATCAAGCTGGTATGCTCGATGCCGTTGTTAATGGTTCTGGTGGACAAGCTGCGGGGATGGCGGGCGCGGATGGTGGTTTAGGTGCGCAAAACGTAGGCGTGGTATCACAAACTATGCAAACGCGCACTGCAGACTTCGGTCGCTTTACTCCTGAACAGGCAGAAATTCTGCGTAAGATAAGAGAAAAGCAGGAAATAGCAGCCGGCTCTGTGGAAATCAAAGATATCGATAAAGAGAAAAAGGAAAAGTCGGAAAACTAACATTCAAATGCAGCATTGAAATGTTACTATAAGGTAAAGTTAACATTTCAATGCTGTAATGAAACATTATCAAATCGCGTTCGCGCTTTATCAAAAAGGTCAGTTTTCCCAATCACTCAGCGCCTTAGAGAAGGCCGCTGAACAGAGCCCACAGGATTTATTACTCAAAGCGGCTAATTTGATTTCCTTGAATCAAGGTGCTGATGCTGAACGCGTCCTTCAAGAACTTTTGCGTATTGAACCTGCAAATTTAGGGGCCCAATTTGAGCTCGCTAAGTTGCAATTTAAACGACAAAGCTTTTGTGAATGTATTACCACATTGGCTAATTCAAAGCGCAACGAAGCCGCGAACTTACTCTATATCGACGCGCTGATACGGACCTTACAGCTACGCGAAGCCAAAACCTTATTACTACAGAGTAAACGCTCTACCGAGCAGGCGATACATTGGCACTTGCTGGATGTGGACTATGAGCTTGCCTCTGGGCATTACCTGGAGGCCAGTGAGTTGCTTCATCAGCTACTAAACCAACACCACAATAACTTTCATTTACAATATAAATTAGCTTGCCTGTACCGTGATGTAGGTGAAACTGAAAAGGCCAAAGCACTTTTTATCGACTTACAAAAACAGCAGCCAAAACTGCCCGAGTTGAGCTATGTGGTTGGATGTTGCGCTTACGAACTCGGTGATTATCGTAGTGCGCAGCAAGCATTACTTCACACCCTCAGCTTAGCTCCGAATTATATTCCCGCACACGAAAGTTTAAATAAGCTTTACTGGCACACCGAGCAAGAACAACACTATATGAGCAGTTATAAACAGACACTGCATCATTATGACTGGCACCCAGATTTAGTGTTGTCCGCCATCGAACAACTAATACGCATAGGCCATATAGATGAAGCTCAGCAGCTATGTGCCCAAGGCCTTGGAAAATTCAATGGCGACCCTCGGTTTGTGCATGCAAAAGCGCTGATTTTAGATAAACAAGGTAATGGCGAGCAGGCTTACTCCTTGTTCCGAGAAGCTGCCAATTTATGCCCCAGTGTCACACGTTACCAAATTGATTTGGCGAACTGCGAACTTGAGCTGAGTCATTATCACACTGCCGAAACACTCATAAAACAAGCGCTAGATTACGCCCCAGACAATCAAGAGCTATGGGCTTATTTAAGCACAATATGGCGCTTGAAGGGCGATGAGCGATGGCAGTGGCTGTGCGACTACGAGCACACGGTTAAGGTTAAATCATTACCTACGCCTGCTCGTTTTTCTCAATTGTCGGACTTCTTATCTGAACTCTCAGCGCTGTTAACAGCTAAGCACCGTAAAGTGACCAAGCAACCATTAGATCAAAGCGTTGAATTAGGCACACAAACTTCAGGTAACTTGCTGTTTTCTAATCATGTGCTCATAAAAGAATACAAATGGGCATTGCACCTAGCCATTACCGAATATTTAGCATCTCTACCAACCGATCGTTCACACCCCCTTTATAGACGTAACTATGGCCAGTTTAAAGTCAATGGCAGTTGGTCGGTACAGCTTGGAAAAGGCGGTTATCATCGCAACCATATCCATCCCTCTGGATGGATTTCAGCCCCGGCTTATATTCAAGTACCGCAGTCAATGCATAAGGATGATCCTACACGAAGTGGGTGGCTGCGACTTGGAGAAACCTGTTTGGATTTAGGTGAGCGAGAGCAGATAGATAAACTCATTTGCCCTCAGCCGGGGCAAATTATTATTTTCCCAAGCTATCTGTGGCATGGCACCTACCCTATCACCAGCGAACAACCGCGTATCACCTTGCCCACGGACATTATGCCAACCGCTTGAACCGGCTCACAGCAGTTCACTGAAATAAGGGAATGCGCGCTGCGCTAAAATCGCCTCTTTATAGTGCTTAAAACGGCCGACGGATGAGCTATACAAAGGCTTTCTAACTTGCCATACGCTTGCAGTTCTGACATGTGAGCGCTGATTATGAAAGCGCTCTGCCTCACCGTCATACTGAATACCTAGCTGAGAAAACAATGTCGTGAGCACTTGCTCCGGCTGCGCTACTAGTTGTTCATACTCGACAGTCATAATGTCATTGCCGTACTGCTGATGCCAGTGCGCTTTGAGGCGCTGTTGATGTTCATACATATGGCGAATGTTATCAAGGTCCGTTGCATAGTTAAGGCTCGGCCCCAAGCGCTGAAAATAAGCCGAAAGCGCGTTATCTCTTACATCACGTTGCGTCCATATCACTTTTAAGCCGGGGTAGAGCTGCTTTAATATGTCTATATAGAGGTAATTTTCGGGCCGCTTATCAGTAACCCAATCGTGCCCTTTCGCCACACTCACTAACAAGTCATCATACGCATGAGCGAAACCCGGCGTCCCTGCTTTATTTAGCAATTGGATTGGTTTGTTGGTGAGCTCAAAAAGCTGGCGATGTACAAACTCCAACTCACCACCAGCCTGAATATAGCTGCTAGCACCTAATATTTGTTCTAATAAGGTCGAACCCGAGCGGAACATACCACAAATGATGATTGGCTGGACTGATGGCGAGTCTTGCGCGGCTAGCTGAGATATATGTTCGGCGCGGGCGAAAATATTTTGTTCAATGCGCTCAAGTGAAGCAACATTGAATGGTGCAAGAGATTGCTTATTGAGAGAATTAGCTTGATAGTAATGCCTCCACGCCTGTTTATATAGCTTCGCATCATCGAGCGCTTTGCCACAACTATAATGTAAATCACACCTTCGTTGCGCGGGCATTTTAGTCATCACATCTTGGCATCGAGTCACATAATTGTGCGCCGACTCAGTATTGAACTGATCAAGGTCAGCAAGGCGCGACAGTGCCAATGGGTGCTGCGCGTCAATGGTCAGTACCTGCTCAAATAATTGCTTTGCAGCGCATTTGTCTCCGGCAAACTCTTTAATCGCAGCGAGGTTAAAGAGAGCATCAACATAATCTGGTTTTAGCTCCAGAGCTTTACCTAGCCACTGTTGCGCGGTTTCTGGGTCGAGTAACAGCTCAGAGTACACCAATGCCAAATTGAGGTGCACCTCATGAGGGTCTTCAATGCCGAGCTCTAAGGCTCGCTCAAAGTGCGTTATCGCTATTTCTGGGCGCGTTGCTTTGCGGGCATAATACCCGCAATTGAAATGTGCTGTGTCGTCGGTGTCATGACACTGCAAATAACGCTCATATCCAGCGCAAATAAAAGTAAAGTCTTCTAAATGCTCACCAATATCAGTAATAACTTGACGATACTCGCGACTACTCGGGTTTAGTTGCTGTAAACACACAACATAGTTTTTGGCTTCCTCCCAGCGCTGCTCTGCTAAGGCTAAGCGCAGTAATTGGCGAAGCGCAGGCTCTTTTGTGTCGGTTTTTTTAGCTAACTCTTGGAGCAGAGTAATGGCTTGCCTTTTATTGTCTTCTTTTAATAGCGCTGCGGCATGTTGCAAGCTAGTCAAGCGACCTCCAAAAACCATAAGATAGGATTATTAATATTAAAATTTAGCAACAAAAAAAGCGAGCCGAGGCTCGCTTTTTCAGGGATTAAACAAGTTTAGAACTTGAATGTTACGTTTGCGTGGAAATAACGACCTAATGTGTCGTAGAAACCAGCAATCGCGTTACCGTTGGTAGAAAGCGAACCGCCTACCAATGGTGGCTCTTTATCCATGATGTTGTTAACACCCACTAATACGCTAGTGTAATCATTGATAGTGAAGCTACCTTTAAGATCTAAGTAACTTTGTGAGCTGATGCCATCTTGAACAAGCGTATCATCACCACTGTAGTCACTAACTTCGCCGTAGTAACGCCATTTCAACGTAGCACGCCAGAAGCTGCCAGTGTCATAGTTCATAGTGAACACGTGACGCCACTCAGGCTGTGCAAAACACCCATTATCAAGTGTACCTACACAGTCATACGCCTCAGTAATACCTGGGAGGTTATCGTACTCTTTGGTGATGAAATATGAACCAATTAAGTTAGTTGAAAGCGTACCGCCTGCAACCTCAAAGTCATAGTTTGCAGAAAGGTCGATACCTTCCCAATGCAATTGACCCAAGTTGATATCTGTCGCTACCACTTGACCGCTACCTACCCATAGGCTGCCGCTTCCTGGTGTACGTTGAACGTTATCACATACTGCTGGGTCTCCAGTAATACCACACTGACGAACAATGACTTCAGGGTCGATATTGCCAATCGCGTCTTCAAGTTCAATATCCCAGTAATCGAGTGAGAAGTTAAGCCCTTCAATTGGCTCAGCCACTAGACCTAGGGTAATGGTATCCGCGATTTCAGGTGTCAAGTCAGGGTTACCACCGAAGAAACCATTATACTGATCCGCAGGGCTCTTACCTACGCTACCGTATTGGGAAGCAGATACACCTGTGTTCGCACATTGTGTGGCTGTAAGTTCTGGCTCATCGCCTGCACATGGATCTACACCTGGCCATAAACCAGAGCTTTGCTGTGCGAAGAGCTCACCGTTGTTTGCAGCACGTACTGCACGGTTATAGCTTGCACGGATTTTCCAATCAGACGTTACATCCCAGTTAATGGCTGCTTTATAAGTAGGCTCTGAACCTGAGGTGCTGTAATCTGACCAACGGTAGGCTAAATCAAGGGTGAAGTTTTCGAAGCCTGTTTTACCCTCTACAATCGGTAGGCTTACCTCTGTGTAGAATTCAGTTACATCGTAACTACCTTCCAAGCTCTTAGTTGTGCCACCTTGACCTAAAAGAAGGCCTTGCGCGTATACTTCATCGGCTGTACGTTCAAAGTTTTCTTCACGATACTCTGCACCAAATACCGCTGCGATTGGGTAATCTGAGCTCGGTAGCGTGTAATCGAATTCACCTGAGACGAAACCACCTAGGATGATTTGCTCTGTAACACCGTTCAAGATAGCTGTACCTGTAAGCGCTCCTGCCGCTTCTGGAGTTACACCCTCGTAGGTGAATACTTCGTATGGAATACAACCATCGCTGTCTGCACAGCTTTCACCATTCGCTGAAAGCGCTGTGGTGATACGTGGACCAAAGAAGTCGTTAATATATGCTGACGACGACGACGTTGAGCCGTATTGAGCAGTCACATCATACGTCCAAAGGTCGCTCAGCTCACCGCGCGTACCCAATACCATACGGAATGAGTTGTGCTCAAGCTTATCTGAACGAGGACCGCCTTCTACGTTACGCTTACCAATGTAGGTTGCGAACTGATCACCAGAGCCAATGCCGAAACGATCTGCTAGCGCTTCACGTTGTGCATCAGAGATAAGTGGGCTATCGAAATCCATTACATAACTGGTATCGAAGAAGGTGCCTGATTCCGCGATTTGCGCTGTAGTGCGGTCACGCATGAACATAGTTTCAACATAAGGGTTGAAGTGTTCATTAATTTCATAATTAGCAAATAAACCAAATGTATGACGCTCATCTGGGCGCATAAAGTGGTTAATTGGTGCATAGTTATACACATTGCCTACTGAATCGGTGAAGCCACTGTCTGGCGTAAGTGTCCAGTACTCATACATGTCTTCGCCGAAATCTACACCACCGGTTTCGGTCGGAAGTGATACGTAGAAGTTAGGAATAACCGCGTTACCAGAACCACCACACGCAGTACCTGCAGCGTCTAATGCACATGAAGAGTAGTCACGTGCACCTTGACGCAGCTCGTTTTGCTTAGTGTAGGTAACATAGCCGACCGCATGACCTTTACCGCCATCAAAGGTGCCGCCAAGTGTTGCACTGAAATCAAACGCCGCGCCATCAAAACCGTCGCTACCGCTTGGATATTCGAAGCCCTTCTCATCCATCAACCCTTGGATGTACTCATTGTCATTATCGTGTTGGTACGCAGAGCCACCAATATCAACTTGGAAGCCTTCGAAGTCATCATTCATTACGAAGTTAACAACACCCGCTACCGCATCGGCACCATAAGTTGTTGAACCACCACCGGTCATTACTTCAACGCGTTTAATTAACGCAGCTGGAATTTGGTTAATATCAGCCGATTGCGTGTAAATACCACCAGCCTGTGCTCGACGACCGTTGATAAGTACTAGCGTACGCTGAGCACCCATACCACGAAGGTCAAGTGTTGCTGTACCGGTTGCACCATTTGATTGGAAAGCAGTTTGTGATGCTTCGATTTGCGGTAGGTTATTCATGATATCTTCGACGCGGGTAAAGCCCGACATAGCGATATCTTCTGCAGAGGTTACTTGTACTGGAGTAGCTGTTTCAAGATCAGTACGCTTGATACGCGAACCGGTTACTTCGATACGCTCAACATCATCAGCACCTTCTTCAGCAGCGATGGCATTTGCCGAAATGCCTGCTGTTGAAGCAGCACCAAAAGCAAGTGCTAAGCGCACTGATTTTGCGATTTTGCTATTTAACATTAGATTCTCCCTGGATCACTTGTAGACGTGATTGTTTTTATCGCGGCTGTTAACCGCTTGTAATTAAATGCACTAAGTAATGCACTTTGATTGTGATAATAAACAATTATGGAATTATCGGTCAACACCAAATTAACAAAACAACTATATCTATAACAAATAACGCTTAATAAATATAAAATCCCAACACTTAGATCAAAAAAAGGAACAATGGGGATGCTTTTGTAAACAAAGGGGTTTTTAGATTAAATTAATGTGAATTGACTATCTAGAGGGCAGTGAAGCGATACATCGCACACATCAGCAATATCATCGATGATGGGTTTTAGCTGTTTCTCAAGGTAATGTGCTAAGTCCAGTGGCCTACTGCTAGGGGTGCAGCGAGGACCATCAACTGTTATAACGTACTCAACCCAATCACCTTTAGCGTAACTTTGAGTACTATTTCGTGCAGCTTTCACATGAGGGGGGGTTGCTTTGGTGTATTCATCAGGGTTTTTACCTAAGCGTTTCGCATAAGTTAAAAGCTGATCATTGTCCCCTTTCTGTAAAGTGTTAACATAACTATCAATGATATGTTGCAGATTTGCACCAGTGAATAACCCTTGAAACAGTTCACCTTGAAACTTTCTCGCCAGTGGCGTCCAGTCGCTACGCACCGACTCCATGCCTTTAAAAACGAGCTCGCGGTGCTTCTGGACCAATAAACCGGTGTAACGTTTCTTCGTTCCCACGTCTTTATGCCTTGCCTTGGGCATAAAAAAAGGTCGATATAGGCTTTCGTATTCAAGCTCCAAATAACTAGGTATTCCATAGCTTTGTTCAAGTGTTTGTCGCCAACGGTCGTTAATTTTTGTCACTAACTCTTTGGCTAACGTATGACTTTGTTCGTCACTAAGCTCTTCGGGTAGTGCGATAAAGGTAGAGTCGGTATCGCCATAAATCACATCAACGCCGTATTCAATCAGCCACTGTCGCGTTGTTTGCATAATATCGTGCCCGCGCAGGGTAATCGAGCTGGCTAATCTTGGGTCATAAAAGCGACAGCCTTTTGAGCCAAGCACGCCGTATAGGCTGTTCATGATAATCTTGATGGCCTGCTGAAGATGAGGGTCACGGTGCTTTTTGGCTTCTTGACGGGCCTGTGCGAGGCTGGCAACCAAATCAGGAAGATGATGTTTGCTGCGAGAAAAAAATGCCTCATGATACCCAGCAATTGCGTCATCAGGAGCATTGAGCCCTTCTATTAAGCCCATGGGATCGATACAAAAGGTACGAATAATACTCGGATAAAGGCTTTTAAAGTCAAGAACTGCAACATTTTGATAAAGACCGGGCACCGAGTCCATCACATAACCGCCTGGGCTGTCGAAGGTCAATCCATGATCGCCTAAATTAGGAGCCACATAACCACTGCGATGTAACAATGGCAAATAAAGGTTGGTGAACGCCGCCACCGACCCTCCTAGCCGTTCCAATGGCAGCCCTGTAAGCTGGGTCCGCACAATAGCAAAGTCGACCAATTCAAGACGAGCAAAGATGGCTAATACAAGCTCACAGTCTTTTAAGTTATATTCAGCAAGTTGCAGTTTATCTTCGTTGAAAAGCCGGGAAATCTCGGAAACTTTGTCTTTATTTCCGATAAGCTTTCGCTCGCCAAGGATTTCGTGGGCAACATTATCAAGCGCAAAGCTGGGGTAGTAATATGTGGCGTTTTTAAGCATATCAATGCCATCAAGTACAGCGCGCCCGGGAACTATAAGCTTAGCGACTTTTCCTCCGCGCCACACAACCGCCTCGTTATTGCGTCCTAAATTAAGACGAATACCCAATTGTTGAGCGCGATAGCACAGCAGCTGAAAGTCAAAGTCGACCACATTCCAACCAACGATCACATCAGGGTCTATATGGTGTATGTGCTCTTGTAACCGCACGAGCAAAGCGGCCTCATCCTCAACATACTCAAGCCACGGACGCTCTTCGGTGCTACGCCCAACCATCAGCACCTTTTTAAACCGTTCACTTACCAAGCCAACACTGTAAAGCACACCATCGCCACTGCATTCAATATCCAGCGATAAAACCCGCAAAGTGGGCCGGTAGTGGGGATGGCTTTTAAACCGCGCTTGGACTAAGGAGCCATTAGCACTGAAGGTGCCGTCTACCCAAACGCCGCCGCGAATAAATCGCTCCATTAAGAAACGGTCGTGCGCGCGGATATCATCTTCGTATAACGTAATCCCCTGCTCTTTAAGCTGTTCTCGCGCCGCATAAAACTGATTCAAGTGCGTAAAATAACACCCTGCCATGGGTTTACCGGCAAAAGAGTGCAGCGTTACTGCGCGGATATCACAAGGTAAGTTAGCGGCTTGGAGTAATTTTATCACTCGCTGCTGCTGCGATTGGGCAACGAAAAATACCGCAGACTCAGCGACAGCTTGTGCTTTAACTGGGCCGTTGTCTGTGGCCAGCCAAAAGACATGACTGATACCATCGCTCAGTTGCCGTGTTTGCGCGGAAAGGATAAACCCTGCTATTGGAGCCAACCGAATACCTATAGAAGTGAGTAAATACAGCGCGTTGTTTTCTATGTCTTGCCCAAGCATCACAACATAAGTGAATTGTCACTTGAGTCATATGCAGCCACACTCTAAAATGGTCGCACTGTAAATATATACATAAGTTGATACACCATGCTATCCGATCCGCTGAAAAAAACAATCCGAAACGCTCATCAGCGGATAGCTTCAAGCATGGACGATTATCGCCCTCGTGCTAGCCAAAACTACTTGGTCGCAGAAATAGCAAAAACACTCGCTGGTGAATACGACAAAAAGCAGCGCATTTGCGTGGTCGAAGCGGGTACCGGAACCGGCAAATCTTTGGCATATTGCTTAGGTGCCCTACCACTGGCACTCAAACGTAATAAAAAGCTGGTGATTGCAACCGCTACAGTGGCCTTGCAAGAGCAGCTGCTCTATAAAGAGTTACCCTTTTTTGCCCAGCACAGCGGTCTTACTTTTAGTTATGATTTGGTCAAAGGCCGGGGACGCTATATCTGTGCCCATAAGCTCCATAACGCCGTCAATGGCGAGCAAGAGCAACTCGCGTTGATGCCCACTTTAAGCTCTCCTTTGAGTGACATGGAGCAAAAATGCCTGCATCAGCTGCATGATGCTTACCAAAACAAACAGTGGCAAGGTGACCGAGACTCATGGGCCGACGTGATCCCAGATCGCGTATGGCACCTTATTGCCTGTGATAAGCATGCCTGCCAACGGCAGATGAAAGCACACCAAACCTGCCCTTTCCATCTTGCGCGGCAAAAAATAGCGCAAATGGATGTGTTAGTGGCCAACCACAGTCTATTGTTAGCCGATTTGGAGCTCGGCGGTGGCGTGATTTTGCCGGAGCCAGAGAACTGTATTTATGTGATTGATGAAGCGCACCACTTACCGCATATCACTCGCGACTTTTCATCTGCAGCAGCCACCTTAAAAGGGACTCAGGATTGGCTCGAGAAACTACTCAAATTCAGCGGCAAAATGGCGCAAACCATTTTTAGCGCCAGCGCATCAGGTAGCCAGTTTAAACTCAATGATGCCCTTGATGATGTGGCCAGAGGCATGAAAGCCGTGCTGAGTATGCTTGATAGTGCAGACTTTCAATACACCGAAGACGACACCTATCGTTTCTCACACGGAGTGCTGCCGCAACAGCTCACAGTGCAAGCCAAAGATATCAGTGAAGCCAGTAAAACGGCGCTACGCACCCTCAACAAGATGCACGAAGCGCTCAGTAGTGACGTAAATGATGGCGATGTGAAGCCGTTTATTGCTGACCCTATTTTAGCTGAAAGTGGGCAATATATAGCCCGTTTAGAAACGCTACAAAAGCTGTGGCAAAGTTATGCTAAAGAAAGCGAAAGCGTTCCCCATGCCAGGTGGATAAAGCGCATGGAGTATAAAAACCACCATGACTACCTCCTGAGTGACTGCCCTATTGAAGTGGGGTTTTACCTCAAAGATAAATTATGGCGCGAGTGTGCAGGAGCGGTATTGTGCTCGGCCACGCTCAGCGCCTTGGGCTCCTTTGAACATTTTGCCCATGAAAGCGGGCTACGCTCAGAGCAAGGAGTTAAGTTTATCAAGGTGCCCTCACCGTTTGATTACCCCAATCAAGCGCAGCTGCATATTCCCAAAACCGAGTGTGAGCCAACCGACAAAGCGTTTAGCGATTACCTTGCCAAAGCATTGCCCAATACCCTAGATAAATCCAAAGCCAATCTGGTGTTGTTTGCTTCCTATTGGCAAATGCACCATGTCGCCGAACGTTTGCGTAAACAAGGGTGGGACATTTTAATGCAAGGCGAGCTATCTCGGGATACACTGATCCGACGCCATAAGCGCCGTATTGATGATGCCCAAGGCAGTGTGCTGTTCGGCACCCAAAGTTTGTCTGAAGGCCTCGATTTGCCAGGCGATTACCTGACTAATCTAGTGATCACAAAAATCCCGTTTGCGGTGCCCACCTCACCGATTGAAGAAGCGCAAGCAGAGTTTGTAGAGCAAAAAGGAGGCAACCCATTTTTATCCATTACCGTACCGGACGCCGCCAAGAAATTAGTACAAAGCTGTGGTAGACTGCTGCGCAAAGAAAGAGACAGTGGTGTGATTACCATTTTCGACCGTCGCTTAATCACCAAGCGTTATGGTAAAGCCATGCTCGATACCTTGCCGCCCTTTAAACGAAAAATAGATTATTAGATGTTTGAACTAGCTCTCGACCCATCGACTTGGGCCATTTTATGCGCCGTAGCCCTTGCTGCAGGCTTTATAGATGCTATCGCCGGCGGCGGCGGTATGTTAACCGTACCGGCCCTACTTACTGCCGGATTACCCCCGCATTTAACTCTAGGGACTAACAAGTTAGCGGCCAGTTTTGGCTCACTGACAGCCAGTGTCACCTATTACCGTAAACGTTTGTTCGACCCTAAGTTCTGGGCTGCGTCAATTCTCGCCACCGCTATCGGCGCTACCCTAGGCACCTTATTGGTCGATAGTATGAGCACCGAGTTTCTAAACAAACTCATTCCTGTGGTGATCATCGCCGTCGCTATCTACTCCTTATTTGGCAAGCTCAGTCCACAGCAAAGTAACGATTTACCGCTGCTTTCTGGCGCTATGCGCATAAAACAGTGGCTCCAAGGCTTGGCCTTAGGCTTTTTCGATGGCATGGCTGGCCCAGGCACGGGCACATTCTGGACCGCGTCAAATAGCCTCCTTTATAAAATGAGCCTGCTGATCAATTGCGGTTTAGCCCGCTCAATGAATTTTGTCAGTAACTTTATTTCGCTGATCACCTTTGTAGCCCTTGGTCATGTTAACTTCTTACTCGGCGCTACCATGGGGTTATTCTTGATGTTAGGGGCCTGGCTGGGGGCTCATTCAGCTATTCGCTTCGGCTCAAAAATGATCCGCCCGGTATTTAACACCGTTGTTATTGTGTTAGCACTGAAACTCGTCTATGAGGCTTATTTGTAATGAGCTCTGGCCATGCATTAGCGCGATTACAGCAGCAACTGGAGCGTCTGCGCAGCGATGCTGAACAGTTTGATAAAGCCAATTGGTTTGCTAAAAATCGTTTTATGCAATCCAAACATGCATTGTTCGATCGCAGTGTGTTTAATAGCAAAAGTATGCTGCTCGTTGATTACGTTGATGAAGTGCAAACGCAACTTGAAAGACTAACGAGAAGCCTTGAGCATCAAGGTCGTCATCAATATGGTTTCGCTCTCACGCATATTACCGAGCAAATAGAAGCCATCGTCAAAGTGCTTAAAGCAACCTCTGTGTGGGCGAAAGAAAATACACCTACGGCGAGGGCAAAAAAGTATCAAAAAGCGGTGAAAAAAATTATTCAGCCAACCAATGAGCTTTATCAAGAGCTGGCTAAAAATCACGAATTTGAACGTCGCTTGGGGCATATGATTGACGACCGCAAACAACAGATGCATGGCGCTGATGCCACCACCGTTGCTAAGTTAAATCAGGAAGTCTTAGCGCTGCACGCACGCTTAGGACGCTGCCGTAAGGCCATTAGCGCCTGTGAAGAAAAAATACAATTAGCAGAGAAACAAGCGATACGATGAAATTATTTTATCACCCTATCTACTCTCAGCTCGACCTACCTGCTCACCATCGTTTTCCAATCAGTAAATATCAACAACTCTTCGACATGCTGTGCGCACACCCAGAACTCAAATCAGGTTTTACTATTAGTTGCGCCGAACCTATCTCGGTGAGCACGTTAGAGCTTGCTCATGATGCTGACTATGTTCATCAGTTCATCACTGGCACGTTGGCGAATAAAGCGCAAAAACGCATCGGCTTTAGCCACAGCGACGCATTGGTAGAGCGCACCCTACAATCAGTTGGCAACACTTTGGGCGCAGCCCAAGCGGCACTTAAAGACGGGGCCGCGATGAACTTAGCGGGCGGTTACCACCATGCCTTTGGCAACTATGGCAGTGGCTTTTGTATTTTTAATGATGCTATCACTGCAGCCCGATATTTGTATCAAGCAGGGCTCATTGATAACGCCCTCATTATTGATTTAGATGTTCACCAAGGTGATGGCAGCGCCGCTATCGCTGAAAGGGACGACGCCATTACAACCTTGTCATTGCATGGTGAGCGTAACTTTCCACGCATCAAGCAAAGCTCAGACTACGACTTTGCTCTGCCTTTGCATTGCGACGACCGTGTTTACTTGGAGACACTCACACAAGCGCTAAAGTTAACGCAGCGTCTGCATCGCCCGGATATTATTTTCTATAATGCCGGGGCCGATGTACACAGCGATGACGAGTTAGGAACCCTAAGCTTAAGCTTGGCCGGTGTCGGCGCCCGTGATGCTCAGGTGCTTACTCATGCAAAGCACCATGAAATCCCAATTTGCACCATGCTTGGCGGCGGATATCAACGCAATGTAGAGCAGCTTGTCAAAGTGCATTGGCAACTTTTAAAGCAATTTCATCAGTGCTTTATATTGGACAGTTAGGTAACCTGAGCTATGCTAATTAAGATGGTATAGTTACGGGAAAACAGTGAGTTATGAAACTACATGACGACGTCCACAATTATTACGAAAAGTTGGTATTAGAGGAAATCGATCGCCAACAATTGCAGCATATGTATGACAGCGATACACTAGCGGACCTATGTTGTACGGTGCTCAATCAACTTCCACCCCGCTATATTCGCTTTGATGTTGACATGGCATTTTACCTATCCACAGCTGAAGCTGAGCAAATGCAGGAGAAGGTTGAGGCCGCCATAAAAGTAGCCTTAAGCCTAATCGCAAAGCGAGGAAGTCATGCCCAAACCCGAGAACAATCTCGATAACGCACCAGAAGAAGTAAAATTAGCCGTAGACCTAATCATGCTGTTGGAACAAAACGACATTGAACCAAGTACCGCGCTCGCGGCACTGGAAATTGTGCGCCAAGATATGCAAAGGCGATTACAATCAGACTGAGTCGTTTAATCTAAACTGCGCCACCCGTCCTCGCTTGCTTTACCTTGAAAAAGCGACCCATTAACATAAGTTCGGGTCGCGCTTAAGCGCATCGTGCTCAAGCTTAGCCAGCTCTGCGATGAGGCCATCAATTAATCCCATAGCCTGTTCTGGGTGCTCACTTTTTAATATCTTATCCGCTTGCTCCGCTAACGCTTGAAGCTGCTCGAAACCAAACATTGCAGCGCTTCCTTTAAGGGCATGAACCGACTTACCAAGCCCGATCAGGTCCCCATATCTGGATTGGTTTTCTAGCTGCACCCGCTGCTCAGCCAATCCTGATACATAGTCATCGCGAAGAGCCTGCATATCCGACTCAGGTAAATCAATATCAACAAATTGCTCCGGCAGTGCGAGATAGTGGGCAATCTTTTTAGCAAACTGTTCTCTGTCGATGGGTTTGCCAAGGTGATCCGCAAATCCAAGCTTTAAATATCGCTCAATTTCATGGCTCATGGTATTCGCCGTGAGTGCTATCACCGGCGTAGTGCATCCCGTCGCTTGCAAAAACGACAGTGCTTGCTCGCCATCCATAATCGGCATTTGGATATCCATCAACACTAGGTCGAAGTCTCTTTCCAACGCCTGAGTGACAGCTAACTGCCCGTTTTCGACCCAAGTCACCTGCAATCCCATGCGCTCCAATATACGCTGCAGCAATTTAGCATTATCACGGTTATCCTCTGCCAACAGTACATGGCCATGCAGCTCACTTTGAGCGATACAATCCTCACTATGCTCATCTGCATTGAGCGCTTTGCTGTAGCTCTCTAACCATTGCGTTTGCTCAGTTGTTTTAAGCGCTAAGTCGACAGTAAAAGCGGTGCCCTGCCCCTGAATACTCTGCACGTCAATATCGCCGCCGAGTTTGCGCGCCAAGCTCTTTGATATATTTAGGCCCAACCCAGTGCCACCATATTTACGTGACGTGGAAGAGTCCGCCTGATAGAAGGCTTCAAATAGCTGAAACTGTTCTTGCTCACTCATGCCAATACCGGTGTCTTTTACGGTGATAATAAGGCGCTCATCCTTTGCTGCAACATCAATATTAATGCTGCCAACACTGGTAAACTTTAAGGCATTGGCGGTTAAATTTAACAGTATTTGTCGTAACCGAGTGGCGTCGGTGTAGATATAGTCCGGCAATGGAAAGTGGTAATGCAACGAAAATCCCAAACCTTTATCGCGAATTTGCTTACCAAGAATAGACTCCACTTGGCCTATGGCGCTAAATAAGTGCGTTTTCGCGCTTTCGACCTCAAGACGGTTGGCTTCTATTTTCGACATGTCGAGAATATCATTGAGTAAACCAAGCACATGGCGGGCGTTTTGTGCAATCACATGGGTCGCTTGGCTTTGCTCATTCGCTTTTACATCCCCTAATAACAGCCCTTCGGCGTAACCAATGATAGAGGTCATAGGAGTGCGGATCTCATGGCTCATGTTCGCCAAAAAGCGAGTTTTTGCTTCGCTGGCATCCCGTAGCTCAACCGTTAACGCCTGCAACTCCCCCGTACGCTCTTGCACTTTTGCTTCAAGATTTTTAGTTAATTCAACATTGGCATCATTAATCAGTCTAAACTTGTCGGCCACGGCAAAAGCGAGTAACAACGCATCCAACGCTGTACCGATTAAACCAAGGTGATACAAATTAATATTGACCGAAGGCAATAGCCCAAGATTAGTTAAGTTGCCCACCATATTTGGTAGCGCCATACACATGTAAGCCAACACAAAATAACGGGCTGGTTTGTAGCCTTGCATTATTCGTCTAATACCAATGTAAAGCCCTAAACACAGCGCTATCGCGGTCGCGAATGTGGCCCAAATAAACCCAGCTCCGGGGGAGATTACACTTATTGGCAAACCAATTAACGACACCCATGAGAAGATTAACGCTCCTCGGGCAAACCGTGGGTGGGTCTCATTAAGCTTGAGCAGGTGGATGTAAAATAGGGTATTAGCCAAAGGTGTTAGAATAAAGCCAAACCAGTGCAGAGCGGTCAAGTCGATGGTAAAAAGCTGGCTCGGAATATGAAAGAAGTGACTCCATGCAAACACCCAGGCGGCAGTAAAAAATGCATAGTAAAGATGGGTTTTGTCTTTCGAACCTAGATAAATCAATAAGTTATAGAGCCCCAGTACAATACCCACACTGAAACACAGCATCATGATGAGGTTTTCCCAAATCGCTTGCTGCTGATAGTCACCCGGCGTAGATAGCTTTATCTTGGGTGGGGTATAAAATGCCGCGCTATGAAACTCAGTCACGATAATTACCGACTCATCTACCGGCAGGGTGAGTGTTTTCCCATAGTGAAAAGCAAATTCATACTGACCGCGCTCACCGCTTTGATAAAGCGTGCTTCCTGATTGCGTAAATACCTGCGTATTAATGACAGATACCACGCTATTGTAGGGGGCATACACCCACTGCTGCTGCGCAGACTGATTGGTAACCTTGTAGACGCTAACGTAACGCCCACCAAATAACTGCGGACGCTCTACTTTAGGCTGCTGTTCGAGCCAGCTAAGTAACTGTTTTTTTGATGTCGGTAATTGAGCTGTTTCGCTGATGCGGTAGTAATGGGGTGGCACGTCAAAATCCACGGAGTTCTGTGTTACCACCACGTGCTGCAAACTCGCCGAATGTGTCTGGGCACTTATCAGCAACAGTAACCCCATCAATACCTGTATTAAGTGCCTCGTCACAACAACCTCAAGGATCTATCTTAAAAATGGAAGGTTACATCCAAACCTACACGCCGGCCCTCGCCCTTGAAGTCTTCATACATTCCTAGAAACTCGCTGAGATCGAACTTTAAATGGCTGTAGTGTGTATCAAACAGATTTTTTGCCCATAACCTTGCTTGCCATTGCTGGTAATCGGCCACAATATGCGCATCCCACAGCGTATAATCGCCTTGAGACGCAATAGGGTTTTCGTTTTGATCAAAATAATAATCTGATTGGTAATCAAATGACACCCCCGCCCTCATATCGACGTTGGTCCATGCCCACGAGTAAGCGAGTGCGCCATTGATATTCCACTTAGAGGTGAATGGCAACCTATGGTCCGTCAAGGTGTTGCCTAGGGGATCTGTATATTGCTCAAACTCTGCATTAGGAATATAACCAAGTGCCAAGTGTGCACGCCAGGGCCCTTTAGGGCGATAGTACATTGCCAGCTCTGCTCCGCTAATACGCGAACTAGCGACATTTTCTAACAGTTGCAAAGGCGGCTGCTGAGGGTTAGCTGAAGCTTGATTCATGAAGACTTGTTGGTCATCGTACTGATAGTAAAAAATAGCCCCATCAAAACCAAACCCTGAGCGCATTACTGGCGTTTTAAACCCTACCTCATGGGCACTAAGCTGCTCTGGTCCATAATTAGCCTGTTGCGCCTGCTCTGGCGTAGATAAGAAACCGCCATTGTAGCCCCCGCTCTTGTGGCCGTCTGAATAACGGTAATAATAAAGGTTATCACGGCTATCATTATAGTGTAGCGCCAGCTCCGTAGAAACGCCGTCATCATCTTGCTCTCCACTGACTTGGTAATAATCAATGGTGACACCGCCTTGAGGGTCTGCGGCAATCGGCACATTGAGTGTGGAAACTGAATCATACTCGACAGTTTCATCGCTGTAGCGTATCCCAGTAATCAATGCCCAACGCGGTGATAACTGCCATTGGGCATGAGCAAACAGTGCCCAAGAGCGAGTGTCTATCTCATTATCGTATAAAAAATTAGCCGTCAGGCTCGGGTCTAAGATGCCGCGAAAGTCACGCAGCAAATCATTGTTATTTAACTGCTCTATTTGCTCGGATAACTGATATGCACCCAAGGTAATATGATGCTGCTGATAGTGTCCTTGCAGTCTTAGTTCGTTGCTCAAGCTGCGTGTCTGCAACCCGAGGTTTCCTTCGCACAACCGCGCGAGCGAGCCATCGCAATTAAAACCATGGTCGCGCTCAAGGTCGCTCACTCCCAGTAACCAGAGCGCTTGCCAGTGAGTGTTCACTTGCCAACCTAACTCATTAGTGAGTCCCCAACGGGTGGTTTCATGAGCATTGTTGTTGTTTACCTTCACCGCCCAGAAGTCATCGCTGCCATCATTAAAACCAAATGCGTCAACACACTCACCTTGGTTAATTTGAGCCAATGTACAAGGTGAGCCATCGCTGGGAGATATAATTCCAATGTTTCCGACAGGCTGTGTCAGTCCCTGCCAGCGACTGTACTCAACTTTAGTGAACCAATTGAGCTGTTGCCACTGCCCTAAATAACTAACCCGGGCATCATTTTGCTCAAGGCCGGCTTCGGGATAGGCTTGGGCTAGGTTATAACTGGTGTAATCATATTTCTGATGATTTAACGCGACTCGCAAAGCTTGCTGTTCGGACAGCTGCATATTCCCCACCAGCTGCGCTTGACGCCAATCATCACTGCCGATAGCGCCTTTGACGTAGCCGTAGTTATCGAACTCAGGGCGTGCAGTGCGTACTAAAATTGCCCCCCCGGTGGTGTTACGGCCAAAAAGCGTACCTTGTGGCCCTTTAAGAACCTCCACTTGCTGTATATCGTATAGATTAGCAATTTGATGGCTGGCAGAGCCGCTGTTTACCCCATCAACATACAAACCGACCGGGGAAGTATTAGCGGTATTGTAATCAATCAGCCCGACACCACGAATATTAATGGCCGGCGGTGTACCTTCGGCGGCATTTTGCGATATTTTCACATTTGCCGAGAACCGTCCTAACTCGGTGGTATCTTTGATAGCCGCATCCGTGAGCTGTTGCTCGCCGATATAGGTAATCGATACACCGACTTCACTGGCTTGCTGAGCCCGTTTTTGCGCGTACACTTCGATCACTTCCATCTGCTCATCAGCTGAAGTTTGTTGAGCCTGTGCGACCGTCGTACAAGCAAAAGGTATACACAGCAGAGTCCGCTTAAGTTGCCAAGTCATTTTTTTATAACGCATTAATTTAATTATTGATCTTAGTATAGAAGAAACCTCGTCATAACAGTAGCGTGTTACCAAGGTAAAAAGCCGCGCTCACCACTAATATGGGTTGGCACACCGGATAGCGCCCGTGCTGTTTGCATGCCAGCCATCACCGCCGCCTCTACACAACCGGCATTAACGCCGGTGCTAATCCAATCTCCAGTAATGTAGAGGTTGCTAAAGTCGGTTTCTTGCGTATGCAAACGGTACTGACTCGTGCCAGTTAATGACAGCACATAGCGCTCGCTGGGGTCGAGGTTTACGCGCCAATATTGATAATCAAAACGTTGCTCACCCTGTGCGCTCGCAGGAGCATACAAAGTATGCCATTGGAAGCCTTCCCTATCGCCAGCTTCTGGCCACAACCAATGCATGCTGTGCTTGAGTTTGTCGAGGCAATTGCTTTTCACGTTTTGCAATTGCTGCTGCACAAAGCCCGTGTCGCTCGCGGGAGGGAAATCAGCACACGTATAGGCGCTGCAAAAATACGCGACATTAACTGGTTGATTATCCTCTGGCCACTGTTCCCAAGGTAGTAGGTGTGCCATCGCGGCCCAGGTGTCGAAGGGCTTGGAAAACGCGCTGAGGATAGGCGGCTTTGTCGATGCTTGCCAACCTAGCTGCCGGTCGTCTTTATTTAGCCACAGCTGCATTGCTTGGGTAGCCACGGTGCCAAGCTCCTTAACACTCGTCGCTAACCGAGTGTCTGTTGCTAAAAGCGCTGGCGCTATATGCTCCATGCTTGCCACTGATACACCACATATCACATGATCAAAGTCCACTGCGCGCTCAAGGGTAATGCGTTCAAGCGGCGCAGAAAAATGACGCTCATACACCGCCTCCCAATCACTCCAATGTGACTCTAGGTTTATGTTGTGGGTCTTTAATAGTTGCGCTTGGTCTGCGTTAATTTGTGTATATAACGGCTCGCTTGGCCAGCAAGGTAAGCCGTGGATATCCACTAAAGGATGATAATCTGGGTGCTTAAGATCAACTTGCTTGCACAGCTCAATCTTTTGCACAAAGCGCCCGCTACTGTCGGGATACAATTGCTGCACCTGATGAAAAAAGGCAAATTTCACGCCGCGCTGCTTTAATAGCTCGTAGATGGGCGCAAAAATAACATCGCCCATTCCCGCTTGCATCTTCCACATTACGCCGCCACGGTAACACAGCAGAATTCGTAGGATAGCCAAGGCTGCAACCCCCGCCTCCACATTCGGTTTGCTAAAATCGCCATCTTGGTAGCCAAACACTAAGTCGTAAAACCCTCTTACTGGAGCGCTATCAACGCTAAAGTGCGGGTCTGCACCATTATCGCTAAGCCACTGGCGTAAATCACGGTCATTAATACTGGCAAAGCCACGCTCATGAATTTTGTCGCGTATTAAACCAACCAACATGGCAATCGCTAAATCGGCACAAATATATGCTTGGCGCAGCTTTGCATTGCCATCGAGTAACTCACGAACTTCTTCACGAAGCCAGCGCTTAAGCTTACGGACAATATACCAAGTTCCCAAACGATCCGACTTGTGACTAAAACTTTCGTCGTTAACACGCAAATTGAGTAAAGCACTAAGCTGCTCTAATAATAACCTAGGGTTAGAAATAACCTGCTGCGCATCTTGACGTAGCTCGGTGTAAAACTGACTTACCTCCAGAGTGATACTGCTGAAGGTACTTTGCACTTGCTCCATAATGCTGGCTAAAAGATGCTGATCACGGCGCTTCCGAGTGGTGAGTACAGGTTTATGTGCCAGCTCATGCTCTATATCGTCGACAAACTTCTCTAGCCAGGCGACCAAAAGCCGAGCAATTTGCCAAAAGTGTAAATCCAAAGTGCCCGCACTAGGGTTCCCCTCGATTCGTGGAAATTCAATGGCCCAAGGCTGCCATTGGCCGTTAATATGCTCTTGTAAGGCGATAACATCATGAGGTTTAAATGCCTGTTGCCACGTTGCCATAGGGTGAGTCGCAGGTCTATCCAGTGCTTGATAAACTCGCTCTATGGTGCGGAACGAATTTACATAGGCGCCAAACCAAACATGCAAGCCATGCTCCTCGATACGTTGGCCCATATTTGCGTTGCGACCACTGGCGCCTTTACCACCCAAACGCCAGCCTTGCTGGTACACGGTTATATCAAACTGTTGTTGCCAATTGGCTTTTTCCGTTAAATACACAGCAGCGGTCATAGCACTGACGCCACCGCCAAGAATCGCGATTTTTTGCTGCTCAGACATAGCCTTGCTCCACAATTACCCTTGCTCCAGCCTGCTCAAAGTCCATATTGACGTAATAAGGCAGCCGCGCCCATTGCTTACCTGTAGCGATACCAAAGAGTTGCTGCAGTGGAAACGCATCAAGATGGCGAATATCAACCTCATACTCCCCTTCTAATAACCCCACCTCATGAATAGCATTGATGGTTGAGGGCGAGTGCAGCACGGCGCTGTAAAGACTGTTTTGGGCCATTCCATCCGGGCATTGTTTAAACAAAATTTGGTCTAAATAAGGGTGTGTAACCCCGCCTAACAACTGTTTGATGAGCTCTTTGCTCAGGTGCGCCCCTTGCGCTCCTTGCGACAATAACTCGGCTATTTCTTTAGTCGTCTCATACGCTTCGCTTAGCCAATTGTCATTATCATCCACTCTACGAACCCGTAATAGCTCATGCCAGGCCATTTGCGTGTTTGGGTGGTAAGGTTGAAAGGTTTCTAGTTGCAGCGAAAAGTCACTGTTTGCCCGCTTATTTTCGGGCATGCTGTAGCGACATAAATATTTGTTATAACCCCAAATCTCGCGGCCATTAATCAAAGCATTAATGTTATTTACACAAATAAAGGCAGGAAACCAATATAGATGCAAAGCGCGGTCGTCACCCTTTGCTTGTTTGACGACAGGCAACCAGATGATGATATCAGTCTCTTGCATCCAGCCATACTCACTAAAGGGCGCCTGCAACGAAGCGATGCGGGTGATATCAGTAAAGCTTAGTAACGGCGATGAGCCCAGTACTTTAAAAAAGTAAGGTGAGGAGTCGATTGAATTCAACGTGGTATCAACAAAGTGCTGCATTTTTTGCTCACAGCCTGCTAAGAAAAAGCCGAACATGCGCGCATCTTTCATGCCACACGGCGGTTTGGCGATGGGGTTTGAAGGGTAATGAATATAAGGTAAAGCCATCCTACTCTACTCGCTGGTTTTGTTCTTTTAGGCCCAAAAGTTAGGGCAACGCGTGCACCGAGTATAGATGGCTTTTTATTTGTTCACATTATTTAAACAAGTACGTTGTTAAATTTTCTCGCCCAACTTAAACAAGACGAACTCGCCAGGTTGCATTTTTTGCCAACGCTCATCATTGGTTAATGGCCGCGTTGCGATGACCGTCACTATGTCATCAGGTGTTGTTTCCTGTTGAAAGTTAACCACCATATCAGCATCGATTAGCGTGGCTTTACCAAAAGGTGCGCGGCGAGTGATCCAGTGCAAATTGTTAGTACAATACGCCAGTACAAACACACCATCGGTTAGCAGCATATTAAATACGCCTTTTTCTCTTAGTTGGTGCGCCAGTTTGGCTGCGTAACGAAAAACACTCGCCATATTGCTGGGTTTTGTGGGGTACTTTTCACGAATTTTGTCCAGCAACCAGCAAAACGCCAGCTCACTGTCGGTATTACCAACAGGACGATAGTAAGAGGGCTTTAAATCACTGTAGTCTGAGAGCTGACCATTGTGCGCGTAGGTTATCTCCTTACCCCATAACTCGCGAGTAAACGGATGGGTGTTCTCCAAGCAAGTTCGTCCACGATTCGCTTGACGAATATGACTGATCACCGACTTACTTTTTATGGGATACGCGCGCACCAGTTTGGCTATTTCCGACTCGCTACTCGGCAATGGGTCTTTAAATGAGCGACACCCTTTACCCTCATAAAACGTGATCCCCCAACCATCTTTGTGCGGGCCCGTATTTCCGCCACGCTCTAACAAGCCGGTAAAACTAAAACAAATATCTGTTGGTACGTTGGCAGACATGCCAAGCAACTCACACATTTAACACTTCCCAATAAAATCAAAGATAAACTAGCTTAAGAACAAGCATGTTTTGGTATTCAAGCTGCGCAACTAGTAGTAAGGGGTTATTCGCCAGCTTTCTATACTGCTATTATTTCACAAAAACGCCAAGGGGTTAAAAGCCAGAGCCAAATTCAAATTTTCCCCTGCTTATCTGGCTGCACTCTTACCACTTGATTATTGAATAAATAACGAGAAGGCAAGGTGCACAGCCCATTTTAAAATGATCAGACTTACGCCATTATTGCCGTTTGTACGTACTAGATTGAGCATAAAACGAGTAGAGCCCATCACCTTTGTTATCATCGACTAAAATTTGTCAGTGATAAAAGGTGCAAGCACCCTATAATTAGTCCAAGAGGGCTTGCAACCCTAATTGAGTAACGCTAATCTAGCTGCTAGTGGTCAGACCTCTAACAAGGAATCAGATTATGACACTTCTTTTTTTTATACTTGCGCTTATTGTGGTGCTGTCTTACGCCAGTTACCATCGCGCCAGTTTTAATACCTGCCTCGGTCTTGCCGTTGCAACAATGATTGTCGGCACCATTGCCGGTGGTTTTGGTATCATTAGCTGGCTTATCTTTTTAGTTATTGCCGTGCCTCTGTCTGTAACGACAGTTCGACAGCAATACCTCGTAAAACCTCTTTTTGCGGCTTTCAAAAAAGTCACCCCGACGATGTCAGATACCGAAAAGTCAGCCATTGATGCTGGTACTACATGGTGGGAAGCGGATCTTTTTTGTGGTCGTCCTAACTGGAATAAACTACACCAGTACCCCATTCCAAAGCTGAGCGCTGAAGAGCAGGCTTTCCTTGATGGACCCGTGGAAGAAGTGTGCGGTATGTTTAGCGATTGGGAAGCAACCCACGAGCTTACCGATTTACCGGAAGAGGTTTGGCAATATCTGAAGGACAATAAGTTCTTCGCCATGATCATCAAAAAAGAATTTGGTGGTTTAGAGTTCTCAGCTTACGCCCAATCATGCGTGCTACAAAAGCTCACCAGTAAGTCGACCTTGTTATCGTCAATTGTCGGTGTCCCTAACTCATTAGGCCCGGGTGAGCTGCTCCAGCACTATGGAACCAAAGAGCAAAAAGACCATTACCTCCCTCGTTTGGCTAAAGGTGATGAGATCCCATGCTTCGCACTGACCTCACCCGAAGCGGGTTCTGACGCCAGTGCTATTCCTGATTTTGGTGTGGTCTGTAAGGGTGAATTTAACGGCGAAGAAGTGACTGGTATTCGCTTAACTTGGAACAAGCGCTACATCACACTTGCACCGGTTGCGACAGTGCTTGGTCTTGCTTTTAAGCTACGTGATCCAGACGGCTTGCTGGGCGATGAAGAAGAGCTCGGCATTACCTGTGCGCTTATTCCAACCGATATGGAAGGCGTTAAAATTGGCCGTCGCCACTTCCCTTTGAATGTGCCGTTCCAAAATGGCCCAACCCAAGGCGAAGACGTTTTCGTGCCACTAGACTACATCATTGGTGGTCCAAAAATGGCTGGTCAAGGCTGGCGTATGCTGGTTGAGTGTTTGTCGGTTGGTCGTGCTATTACCCTACCGTCAAATTCAACGGGCGGCATTAAATCGCTTGCTGTTGCCACCGGTGCTTACAGCCGTATTCGCCGCCAATTCCGCCTACCCATTGGCAAAATGGAAGGTGTTGAAGAAGCTATGGCGAAACTGGGCGGTTACGCCTATGCCAGTGATGCGGCGGTCAGTATGTCTACCGGCGCGGTTGATTTAGGTGAAAAGCCATCTGTCATTTCAGCCATTTTGAAATACCATCTGACCGAGCAAATGCGTGAGTCCACCATGCATGCTATGGATGTTCATGGCGGTAAGGGCATTTGCCTAGGGCCAAATAACTACCTTGGTCGAGGTTATCAAGGCGCCCCTATTGCGATCACCGTAGAAGGCGCCAACATCCTCACTCGTAACATGATTATTTACGGTCAAGGCGCGATTCGCTGTCATCCGTTTGTGTTAACCGAGCTGAATGCCTGCAGCATCGACGACAGCAATGAAGCTTTGGATGTATTCGACAATGCCCTAATGGGCCATATCGGCTACACCATTTCTAACTTGGTGCGTACGAAGTGGCTAGCATTAACCGGAGCGCGTTTTACTAGCGTGCCTTATAAAGATGAAACCACAGAGTTTTATCGCGATGCGGCGCGTTTCAGTGCCTCTTTGGCGCTGATGTCTGATATTTGTATGGCGGTGTTTGGTGGCTCACTAAAACGCAAAGAGCGCATCTCTGCACGCCTTGGTGACATGCTAAGTTACCTGTACTTAGTATCAGCGACTTTGAAACGCTACAACGACGAAGGCCGCCGCAAAGAAGATTTGCCATTAGTTAAATGGGCCTGTCAGGAATACTTGTATCGCTGTCAGCGTGCGCTGGCTGATTTAATCAATAACATGCCCTCAGTGTTTTTGCGCGGTGTGCTTAAGGTTATTTTGTTCCCTTGGGGCCGCCCAGTGCGCAAGCCAACCGATAAGCAAGAGCACGTTATTGCCCAGCTACTGCAAACGCCTAACGAGACTCGTGAGCGCTTGTCACAGCATATCTTCTTAACCGATGGCCCACACAGCCTACTCGGTAAACAAGAGCAGACACTACGCAACATTCTTGCTGTGGAGCCGCTGTTCGATAAGGTATGCCGCGCGACGGGCAAAAAGCTGCCTTTCACTCAGCTTGATAAGGTTGCACAAATGGGCCTTGATGAAGGCGTGCTCAGTGAGCAAGAAGCCCATCAATTGCGCGATGTCGAGCAGCAACGTTTGGATGTGATCAACGTTGATGACTTTGATCCCGCCGACCTACTCGCGGGTAAAGCGGCGCGTAGACGACCAAACAAAAAGGCGTCTGCTGCTTAATAATTTGTGCACAATTGCACTTTTCCACGACACCAAGCCAGCATATGCTGGCTTTTTTATGGCTGTTGCAAAATTTGCTAACAATTTGCACCTAAAAAAGACCCTGTCTAGCCTTGCTTTTCCCAGCGTGAACCCGAACACTAAAAGCGAAAATAACAATACCTAAAAAACTAACAGGATATATATTTATGATAGCGAAGCATTTTATTGCCAGCGCCCTAGCAGGCGCCATCGCGCTCTCTCTAGCTGGATGCCAGCAGAGCTCTTCTAACGAGCTACAAAGTGTACAAACGCAAAGCCAGTTCCAAACTTACAGCGCCGAGACCTTCTACGATACCGTGAGTTTAAGGGGCAATAGCATCAACCATAGTGGTGATAAACTGCTACTGAGCAGTGATGAGAATGGGGTGTTTAACCTCTATGAGGTCGACATTAAAACCGGCACTCGCACACAGCTGACCGACGCCAAAGACAGCACTTATGCACTGGCATTTTTCCCCAAGGACGACCGAATTCTGTTTAGTCGAGATAGCGGGGGTAACGAGCGCACGCACGTGTTTGTTCGCGATCAGCAAGGCGAGATCACCGACTTAACGCCCGGCGAAGAGACCCGCGCGGCATTTGCAGGCTTTAGCCAAGACGGGCAACATTTTTATGTGCTGAGCAACCAGCGTGACGCCAAGTTTATGGACTTATACAAATTCGATAGCAACAGTTATGAGTCTCAACGTGTTTATACCAACGAAACAGGGCTCGATGTCAGTGCCATCAGCCCAGATGGCCGATATATTGCGCTAACTAAGCACCACGATAACCGTGATAGTGATTTTTACCTACTGGATACTGCATCGGGTGAAGGCCCTAAGCTTCTCAGCGCTCACGAGCAACCAGCTAAGTATAGTGCCTGGAGTTTCAGTGTTGATGGGCTATCACTGTATTACACTACGAATGCCAAAGGCGAGTTTCGCCAAATGTGGCGCTATAACTTGGCCACACAAGAGCATGAACTTGCTTTGGACGCCGACTGGGATGTCAGCTTTATGGAGTACTCAAAGTCTGGACGATACCGCGTCAGCGCCGTCAATGCCGATGCCAGCACCCAGGTAACGATTTTAGACACCAAGACCAACCAAGAGCTGGCATTGCCATCAGCACTGCCTAAAGGCACACTCAGTGGCGTCGAATTTAGTGATAATGAGCAAATCATGTCATTTTATTTAAGCTCAGATACCAGCCCACGCAATCTATATGTATGGCGAATTGGCAGCGATCAAGCGCAGCGTCTCACCAACACCCTGAGTGCAAACATTGCTGAAGAAAACCTCGTGAGCAGCGAAGTGGTCCGTTTTAAAAGCTTTGATGGACTCACCATTCCCGGCATTTTATACAAGCCTAAGCAGGCCTCAGCCACGAATAAAGTCCCGGCATTAGTCTGGGTGCACGGTGGCCCAGGTGGCCAAAGTCGCACGGGTTATAGTGCTATGCGACAGTTCTTAGTGAACCAAGGTTACGCGGTTTTTGCAGTGAATAACCGTGGCAGTGCCGGCTATGGCAAAACCTTCTTTCACCTTGATGACAAAAAGCACGGTGAAGAAGACTTACAAGATATTATCTACGGCAAAAAGCACTTACAAACGCTGGATTGGGTCGATAACGATAAGATTGGCATTATCGGCGGCAGTTACGGTGGCTATATGACGGCGGCAGCACTCGCCTTTGCCCCTGACGAATTTGAAGTGGGTATTAATATCTTTGGTGTCACTAACTGGGTGCGGACACTAAAATCCATTCCACCTTGGTGGGAGAGCTACAAAAAGGCACTCTACGATGAGATGGGCGATCCGGCCACCGATGAAGAGCGTCATCGTCGTATTTCACCGTTGTTCCACGCAGATAACATCAAAAAACCGTTATTAGTGGTACAAGGAGCCAATGATCCCCGAGTTCTGCAGGTTGAAAGCGATGAGCTTGTTGCCGCAGTGAAAGCCAACGGGGTGCCAGTTGAGTATGTACTCTTCCCCGACGAGGGCCACGGCTTTAGTAAGCGTGAAAACCGCATTACAGCGGCCAATGCGTACCTGTCTTTTCTTGATAAACATTTAAGAGGTCAATAATACTGCTGTGGCCAGTGCATGCTGGCCACACCCTCTCCCTGTTAACTGCCTTCACGCACCGCCTAAACATGTCGCGTCGTTCTTTGCTAGCGCGCTTATAGCTATCAGTTTACTGAAAACACAGCACCCGCCTATCTACGCTTATTACAGGTAAATAGAAGCAGCACCCATAACGGGTATTAAAAGGGAATAGATAAAGGAATAACAAGAATGTATCTGGAGATACTGAGTGAGCACACTCAGTGGCGGAGTGGACGGGACTCGAACCCGCGACCCCCGGCGTGACAGGCCGGTATTCTAACCAACTGAACTACCACTCCGCAGTGGTATGAGTGCATCGTCTAAGTGGCGGAGTGGACGGGACTCGAACCCGCGACCCCCGGCGTGACAGGCCGGTATTCTAACCAACTGAACTACCACTCCGCAATGACGATGTGTGTACATAGGATTTATTCAGACATTGGCGGAGTGGACGGGACTCGAACC